>JANPJJ010000151.1:0-31217 GCA_031425455.1 Sandaracinobacter sp.
TCGATCACATAATTGCCCGCCGACAGCGTGCCGAGCGCGATGCCGTAGCTGCCGACATCCTCGCCCGCCGCCCGCGCCAGGCTGCCGCCTAGCGCGCTCGCCACCGTGTCGCCGCCGACCAGCCCCGTGGTGATGAAGGCCAGCGCCGGGTCGGCGTCGCCATAAACCTTGCCGCCGGCCAGCGCGGCGATCGACAGCGCCGCGGGTGAAATGCGGAATGTGCCCGGCGTGTAGGCGATCACATAATTCGCCCCCGCCGCGAGCGAGCCCTGCGCGATCGCATAGTCGCCGACAGTCTCGCCGGATGCGCGCGCCAGCCCCCCCGACAGAATCGAGGCGCCGTCACCCAGCCGGAAGCCGGTCGCGGCGAACGGCAGCGGCGCAGGATCGGCCGCGCCATAGACCTTGCCGCTATCAGCAGCCGTCACGCTCAGCGTGGCCGGCGTGATCCGGTAGGTGCCGGGGCGGTAATCGAACACATAATTGGCGGCCCCCAGGCTGCCCTGCGTGATCGCATAGCCGCCTACCGCCTCGCCCGCGTCCCGCGCCAGCGCGCCCGTCAGCACCGTCGCATCGTCGGCGAATCTGAAGCCCGAGGCGGTGAAGCCGAGGGCGCCCGGATCGGGCAGGCCATATTCGCGCGCGCCGTCGGCTGCGGTTACCACCAGCAGCGCCGGATCGATCTCCAGCGTTCCGGGCTGGAAGGCGAAGCTGTAGCCATAGGCGGCAAGCGTGCCTTGCGTGATCGCATAGAGGCCCACGCCTTCGCCGGCCACCCGGCCCAGCGCGCCGGAGAAAACCGACGGGTCGTCGCCGGGCGCAAACCCGGTGGCGGTGAAGGTGAACAGCGGATCGGCATCGCCGTAGGTCTTGCTCTGGTCGAGCGCGGTGACGCTGAGCCCGCGCGCCAGGATCGAGAAGGTGGCCGGATCGAAGCTCAGCGCATAATTGCCGGTCGAGGCCAAGGCGCCGGGCAGAATCGCAAAGTCGCCCAGCAGCTCGCCCGAAGCCCGCGCCAGCGCCCCCGTCAACGCGGTCGCGGCCGTGTCGCCCAGCCGGAACGCACCGGTGGTGAAAGCGAAGCTCGCCGGGTCGGCTGCCTTGTAGAGCTTGGACGCGTCGGCCGGCGTGATCCGGAGCGGCGCCGGCGTGATGGCGAAATTGGCGGCGGTATAGGCGATCGCGTAGTTTGCGCCCCCCAGGCTGCCCTGGCCGATCGCGTAAAGGCCGACATTTTCGCCCGGCGCGCGCGCCAGCCCGCCAGTCAGCACGGCGGCGTCCTCGCCGAACTGGAACCCGCTCGCGGCGAAGGTGAGCGCCGGGTCGGCAAGGCCATATTCGCGGCTCTGCGCATCGGCCGCCACCAGCAGCAGGGCTGGATCGATCGTCAGCTTGGCGCCAGTGAACAGAATCGCATAATTGCTGTTCGCCAGGCCGCCCTGCACGATGTCGTACAGGCCGACCGCTTCGCCCGGCGTACGGCCGAGGCTTCCCGTCAGCGAAGCGTCCGTATCGCCCAGCCTGAAACCGGTCGCCGTGAAGGCGAAAGCGGGGTCGGCCGCGCCATAGGTCTTCAGCGCTGCATCGGCGACCAGCGTCAGCGGCGCCGGAGTGATGGTGAAATCGGCGCTGGTGAAGGCCAGCACATAGTTGCCGCCCCCCGACAGCGATCCGACGTTCGTGGCGTAAGACCCCCCCGCCACCGTCTCCCCGGCGGCACGCGACAGGGACCCGGTCAGGATCGAGGGGTCGTCGCCCAACCGGAAGCCGGTGGCGCTGAAGGCCAGCAGCGGGTCGGCATCGCCATAGACCTTCGTGCCGCCGAGCGAGCCAATCGAAAGCGCCGCCGGGCTGATCGTGAAGTCGGCGCCGGTAAAGGCCAGCGTATAGTTGCTGTCGGCAGCAAGCGTGCCGGCGATGATCGCATAGGGCGACCCGGTAACGCTTTCGCCGGGCGAGCGCACGAGGCCGCCCGACAGCACGGTCGCTGCCGTATCGGCGAACTGGAAGCCACTCGCCGCGAAAGTCAGCGCCGGATCGACCGTGCCATAGGTCTTGCCCGTCGGGTCGGCGATGACGGCAAGGCTGGCCGGCGTGATGCTGAGGTCGGCCGAGGTGAAGGCCACAGCGTAATTGCTGTTGGCGGCAAGCGTGCCCTGCCCGATCGCATAGGGTCCGCCGGCCACCGTCTCGCCGGCGGTGCGCGCCAGGCCGCCGGTCAGCACCGTCGCCGCGCTATCGGCAAAGCGGAAACCCGTCGCGCTGAACCCGAACGTCGGGTCGGCGCTGCCATAGACTTTCGTGCCGGGAAGCGCCGCAATCGCCAGTGCAGCCGGCGTGATGGTGAAATCGGCGCCGACGAAGCTCAGCACATAGTTGCTGCCGACGGCGAGCGGTCCCGCGCCGATCGCATAGGGCGAGCCGGCGACCGCCTCCCCGGCGGCGCGGGCGAGCGCGCCCGAAACCACCAGCGCTTCGGTGTCCCCGGCGACCAGGCCCGACACCGCATAGGAGAGCGCCGGGTCGGCATCGCCATAGATTTTGGAAAGGGCATGGGCGCTGACCGTCAGCGTGGCCGCCATCACCGTCAGCGCGCCGGGGACAAAGGCCAGCAGATAGCCCTGGTCCGATGCGGTCGCGGCAACGCTTGTCGCATAGCTGCCGACCGGCGCCGCCACCGGGAAGCCTGGGCTGCCCACCGTGGGGCCGGTCGCAAGCGCGTCGGCCAGCAGGTCGCCGGCGATCAGCCCGGCCGTGGTGAAGCCGATCCCGGGATCGCCGGCGCCATAGGTCTTGCTGCCGGTTCCCGCCGTCAGCGTCAGGGTCGGCACCAGGCTGAAGATCCGGCGATTGCCGGTTTGCGAAATGCCGCCGGGCGGGTTGGCCGTGAAGGTGCGGCCATAAAGATTGTAGTTCGAGGCGCCCGGGCTGCCGCCGCTATCCACCAGCGGGCTCTGCGAATAGGTCAGCCAGCGCCCCGCCGGGGCCGAAAGCACGCTGCCGCCCGCCAGATTGTCGAACCGGGTTCCGGCTACCAGCACCAGCGGGGTGCCCGCCGCCGACATGGCGACCGTGCTGCCGATGGTGAAGACATCGCCGGCAATCGCCGTAAAGCTGGTGCCCGCCACCGGCCCCAGCAGCGACACGTCCCCGCTGCCCGAGGTGGTGATGGCGACCGGCACCGTCGCGGTCAGGCTGCTGCCCGAAGTCAGGACATAGTTGTTACCGCTCGCCAGCGTGAGCACCGGCGAGACCGAGACGGCATAGGCCCCCGTCATGGTGGTGGTTGCGGTGCTGTCGAACCGGCCGGCGATGGTGCCGGTGGTCACCGTCGTCGTCAGCGTCGCGCCGCGCGCCGTGATCCCGGCGTTGCTACCCGTCCCGCTCGTTATCTGCAGCCCGGCCGCCACAATCCCGATCGGCCCAGCCCCCAGCAGGTCGGCGAAGTTGTCGGTTGCGGTGGCACCGGCGGCGACGATTGCATTCCGGCCCGCCGTGATGCCGATCGTGCCGGTGTCGGTCAGCCGCCCGAACCGAATCCAGCCGCCCGCCGTGCCCGACCCGGCAATGCGTACATCACGCCCGGCGCTCACGGTGATCGGCCCGCCTGCGGCATAAATCTGGCTGTTGTTGAAAAGGCTGCCCGAGGTCTTGCGCAGGTCGACATCGCCCGCAACGCCGGGCGCCGAAAAGATGAGCGCGCCGCCGGTGGTGCGGATTGTGCGATTGGCGTTTCCGCCCATGACGATCCCGGCACCGCGCCCGAAAAAACTGAGGTTGCCCGTGCCCGTCACCTGCACATTGCTGTTGATGGCCAGGGTCGCGGCGGCATCGAAGACGGTATTGCCGGCGCCCGCCACGGCGACGGCGCCGCCGATCGTGAGCGCGGCGCCCGATGTCACCGACAGGGAGCCGCCACCGGACATATTGATCGCCGAGCTGGTGACATTGCCGCCGGCGGCCAGCGTCAGGGCGCCACCCCCCGACGCCGTGGTCGTGGCTCCCCCCGTCAGCGTGCCCGCGGTCGCCCGCAACAGGACCGCGCCGGTGCCCGTCGAGCTGATATTGGCCGACTGGGTGAAGTTGGTGGCGGCCGTGATCGAGAGCGGACCGTTCACCACGGAGACGAGCTTGGTGACGGCGATGTTGCGCCCGGCCCCAAGCGTGATGGCCCCGGTCCCGTTGCCTGTGATCGCTGCCGCCGCTGCGACCCCGAACCCGATGTCGCGCCCCGCCGTCAACGTCAGCCCGCCGCTGCCCTGGGTCCGTAGCAGCTCGTTTACGACGATGTCGCGGTCTGCAACCAGCGCCAGTGACCCGGCGCCGCTCCAGTTGACCGCGCTGGAAACAGTGATGTCGCCGTTCATCGTGGAGCCGGGGCTCGTCGTCGTCACGGTGACATTGCTGCCGGCATTCAGCGCGCCGACCAGCGACAGCGCATTGACGTTATAGACGGTGGCGCCGGTGGGCGGGTTGATGGTGTAGCTCGGTGCGTAGGGTGAGCTCAGTGTAAATCCACCGGTCGAAATCGCCACGTCGCGCGGGTCGAGCAGCCACTGCCCATTGCCGACATGAACCCGCCCGCTGTCGATCCCGAGCGCGCCTTTGGACGAGGTCTCGACGAACCCGCCGCCCCGGGCGCCGTCCGCCCGGATGGTTCCGTCGAACCGGGTGACTGCCGTCGACCACAGGATCACCTCGCCGCCGCGACCGTCCCGGCTTCCGGCGTCGATCACCGCGCCGTCGACGATGTTGACCGTTTCGGCTGCCGCCAGCGACACCGGGCCGGGCTCGAAGATGCCGCCCTGGCGTGCGCCGCCTATGCGGATGGTGCCGCCGTCCCCGGTCGATCCGGTGGCGACAATCCGCGCCGCCGGGCCCACGCCGACCGCAGACGCCGTCATGTCGATGGAGCCGCCCCGCCCTCCCGACGCGTCGAGCGTGCCCGACACCGAGACGATACCCGAACCGATCAGCCGGATATCGCCGCCGACGGTCTCGCTGCCGGTCGCGCGCACCACGCCGCCGGTGTCTGCGGCCAGCGCATAGACATTTCCGCCGACGGCGCGCAGCTCGGCCGAAGCCGCCTCGATCCGGCCGCTGGTGGTAACATCGCCGGCCGCGCCCGACACATGTTCGATGTGGATCCGGCTGTCACCGGCCGCATCGCGCAGCACCACCCGCCCGGCTGCGATCAGCCGGGCAGCGCCGCCCGCCCTGAGGCTGCCGCCATTGTCGACCACCGCACCGATCAGCACGGCATCGCCGCCCGCCAGGATCTCCCCGGCGTTGCGGACCGACCCGCCGGTCCCGTCCAGCAGCAGCGTTCCGTCGGCCATGAACCGGGTCGCATCGGCCGGCCGGGTCGAGGCGACGAAATACCCGCCGGTCTGCACCCGACCGCCCGGCCCCACCAGGATTCCGGCCGGGTTTATCAGGAACAGGCTGCCGCTCGCGCTGAGCTGCCCGGCGATGCTGCTGGGGTCGCCGGAGATCACCCGGTTCAAGGTGGCGCCGCTGCCATTGGCGAAATGCACCCGCCCGCCGGCGCCGATGGAAAAGCCCTGCCAGTCGATGATCGCGCGCGCGCTGGTCTGGTCGATGGTGAGGGTGGCGGCAGAAGGCGTCCCGATGCTGGCAAGTCCGGCGACCACCTGACCGCCGCTTGGAAGCACCGGTTCTGCCCGGGCGAGGCCGGCCGCATTCAAGGCAGCCACCAGCGCCAGCACGGATGTCTGGTTGCGGCCGGGGCTTCCGGCGTTCCGTTGCTTGGCGCTTCGCACTTGTGTCTCCCCCACGGATGCCAGCAAGCCTAACAGACCGCAGGTATGTCACAAGCCGCTTGCGGCGGGGTTGCGGCGATCAGCCCGGGCGCAGAGCCCTTACGAAATCCTGGGCTCTCGTGCGCACCTCGGCCGCCGCCATACCGGGGGCATAGAGCGCCGACCCCAGGCCGAAGCCCGCAGCGCCGGCCTTCTGCCAAGCTTCCAGGCTGTCGGGTGTCACCCCGCCCACCGGCAGGATCCGCGTGCCGCCGGGCAGCACAGCCCGAACCGCCTTCAACACGGCGGGCGATGCGCCTTCGGCCGGGAACAGCTTCAGCGCCGCCGCGCCGGCCTTCAGCGCGACGAAGGCTTCGCTGGGCGTGGCAAAGCCCGGCACGGCCACCAGCCCGGCCTCGACTGCGGCGGCGATCACCGAGGCGTCGCTGTTGGGCGAAATCACCAGCGTGCCGCCGACATCGCGCACCGCAGCAACATCGGCCACTTCCAGCACCGTCCCGGCGCCGACCTCGGCCCGGCCCACGCACAGCCGGGCCAGGCGCCGGATGCTTTCCAGCGGCTCGGGCGAGTTCAGCGGCACTTCGATCAGCCTGAAACCGGCCGACAACAGCGCCTCGCCCACGCCTTCCACTTCGTCGGGGCGGATCCCGCGCAGGATCGCCACCAGCGGGCAGGCGGCGAAGGCCGCATCGAAGGCGTGGCGTGCAGTCATCGCGCGAAATCTCCCAGCAAGGCGCCAAGCGCGATTGCGCCGGCAGCGAAGGCGGCATGGCTGTCGACGAGATGGGGGCGGTGCCCGTTGGCGGCAACCGCAGCCGCATACAGCGCGCCGAGCTCGGCCCCGGCCAGTATATGGACCTCCCCCGGGGGCCGGGATTGCAGGCGCGCCGCGACATCGGCGCCGATCAGCAGCCCGCTGGCAAAGCTGGCGGCGTCGGCGTCGGCCCGCAGGCCCAGCAGACCGGCGGCGCGGATGCCGAACAGCGAAGCCGCAAGATCGCGCCCGCGCCCTTCCTCCACACCGGCGCGAAAAGCCGGCCCATCGCTGACCGGGGCGCCGAGCTGCGGCGCGAGGAGCCCGTGCGACCTCAGCATCGCGAACAATTCGCCGGTCATCGCGGTCACGAACCCGGTGATGCGGCCATCCTCCAGCTCGGCCCATTTGCAGTGCGTTCCGGGCTGGCTAAGCAGGGCCCGCGCCGGGACCAGCGCGGCGGCAGCGGCCCCCAGCAGCTGCACCTCCTCGCCGCGCATCACGTCGCCGCGTCCCTCGTGCAGGGTCGAAACCCCCGGCACGATCGCAGTCCGGGCATCCACCCAAAGCAGCCCCGACACGAGCGCAGCAAGGTCGGCCGGCGCCTCGACATAGGGCGCCTGCCGCCAGCCGATGTTGGCGCCCACCATGCCGGCAAGCAGCATCGGCAAGTCGCCGAACCTGGCGCGGATCCCGGCCGCCTCCGCCTCGAACCCGCCCGGCGGGATCGCTGTCACGCCGCGGTCGTCGCGCTCGCTCCGGATCATCGCGCCGTTCCGGATCAGGAACACCCGGCGGTTGGTGGTTCCCCAGTCCACCGCGAGGAAAGAAGGCCCCGGCGACGACATCGGCAGAGCTACCACCAGGTCGCGTAGAGCGCGATCAGGATCAGCACGACGGCAAGACTGCCGACGTTGAACCCGGTCGATGTGCGGTAGTCGACGCTGCGGGTGTCGATCGTGTCGGCGCCGCTTCGCGTCGGCACCAGCAACGAAACGGCGACCGCCAGCACCAGCGCCGCGATGAACACGATCGCCATCCGGTCCAGGAAGGGGATGCCGGGCAGCCAGGTGCGGAACGCCCACGACAACAGGACGGAGGCAGCGGCCGCCGACAGCGCGCCGGCTTCGTTGGCCGGCTTCCAGAACAGCCCGAGCAGGAAGATGACGGTGATGCCGGGCGTGAAGAAGCCGGTGAACTCCTGGATGAACTGGAACGCCTGTTCCGACTGTCCCAACAGCGGCCTTGCCGCAAAAATGGCGATCAGGATCGATACGGTCGCCGCAGCACGGCCCACGAACACCAGGTGCCGCTCCCGCGCGTCGCCGGTGCCGCTCACCCGCTTGGCATAGAGGTCGAGCGTGAAGATGGTCGCGATCGAGTTGATCTTGCTGGCGGTCGACGCGATGATCGCTGCGATCAGCGCTGCGAACACCAGTCCCAGCAACCCGCTCGGCAGCAGGCGCATCATGGTGGGATAGGCTTCGTCCGGCTTGGCGAGATCGGGGGCGAGCATGACGGCGGCAATCCCCGGCAGCACGATGATGACCGGCATCAGCAGCTTCAGAAAGGCCGCGAACATGATGCCCTTCTGGGCTTCGGGCAGGTCCTTCGCCGCAAGGGCGCGCTGGATGATATACTGGTTGAACCCCCAATAGCTGAGATTGGCGATCCACATGCCGCCGACCAGCACGGAAATCCCGGGCAGGCTCATGTAATTCGGGTCGTCCGGCGCCAGGATCATGTTGAAATGGCCGGGGACGGCCTCCGTCAGCCGGGCGAACCCTGCCATCACGCCGGCGCCGGCGCCGATCTCCCGGAGGGTGAGGTACGAGATCACCAGCCCGCCGAACACCAGCAGTGTCACCTGCACGATATCGGTCAGCGCCACCGCCTTCAGCCCGCCCCGGATCTGGTAAACGAGCGCGAACAGCCCCAGCAGCGCCAGCGCCAGATCCTGGTCGATCCCGGCCACCTTGGTCACGGCGATGGAGCCCAGCCAGATGATCGAGGTGAGGTTCACGAAAACGTAAAGCGCGAGCCAGAACACTGCCATCAGTGTCCGGATGTTGGGCCCGTACCGCTTCTCCAGAAACTGCGGCATCGTGAAGATTTCGTTCTTCAGGAAGATCGGCAGGAAATATTTGCCCACGATCAGCAGCGTGGCCGCCGCCATCCATTCATAGGAGGCGATGGCCAGGCCGATCGCATAGCCCGATCCCGACATGCCGATGATCTGCTCGGCCGAGATGTTCGCCGCGATCAGCGAGGCGCCGATCGCCCACCAGGGCAGGTCCTTGGAGGCGAGGAAATAGTCCGTCGTGTTGGTCTGGTGCCCGGCCTTCTGGCGCGACACATATTGCGCCAGGCCGAAGATGAAGATGAAATAGGTCGCGATCACCGCGATATCGATGGTGGCCAGATTCAAAGGACAACTCCCCTCGCCGCGCCGGGCGGTCTTTAGCTCGTCCGATTTATATGATTAAACTCTATCCGATTCAGAACCTGTGTCCAGCCTTGCGCGAGGCGCCGAACACACATCGCACAGGCCGGGCACCCCACTGGCAAGCATCGCCCGTTATCCCTAGGGTAGCACATCGATGACCCTTTTCGCCCCGATTTCCAAGACCGGTCCCGAAGGCCAGCGCGCCGTCCTGGGGCGGAATCTCACCTACGGCCTGCTCGACAGCCTGGGTCGTGCGATCGTCACCGGCCATTACGATGGCGGCAGCTTCCCGACCGAGGCGCAGCTTGCCCAGCAGCACGGCGTCAGCCGATCGGTCACGCGCGAAGCCGTGAAGATGCTCACCGCCAAGGGCCTTCTCAGCGCCCGGCCGCGCCAGGGCACGGTGATCCAGCCCGCCGAGCTGTGGAACCTGTTCGACCCGGATGTGCTGAGCTGGCTTCTGGAGCGGAAATTCTCGGTCGACCTCTTGAAACATTTCAACCAGCTGAGGATCGCGATCGAGCCCGAAGCGGCAGCGCTGGCAGCTCGTTTCGCCGAATCCGGCGACCTCTCCGCAATCTCGGCCGGCCTTGCCCGGATGAGGGCGGCCGAAGACGGGCTCGACAACCCGCTGGAGGCCGACATCGCCTTTCACATCGCCCTGTTGCTGGCTGCAAAGAACCCTTTCTACGCCCAGTTCCGCGATGTCGTCTCCACGGCGCTTCGCACCTCGATCCGCTTCACCAACCGGATCAAGGGCCGCAGCGCCAGCGTGCCGGACCATGCCGCCGTGCTGGATGCGATCCGGGCCCGCGATCCCGACGCCGCGCGAGACGCGATGCGCCGGTTGATCGGCGATGTGCTCGCGCTGATCGACGAAGCCGAAAGGCAGAACCTGCCCGTCGAGTAAGGGGTCACTCCTCCGCGCTCATCCGGATCGGCTCGATCTGGCCGAGCCGGTCATAGCCGATCGGCTGGATCGCCACCCGCCGCTTGTCGGCATAGGGGCCTGAGCCGCGCTTCCCCTCCCAGCGGTGATAGACGATCAGCCACTGGCCGTCGGCCGGGTCCTGCACGAAACTGTGGTGCCCCGGCCCTTTGAAGCGCCGGTCGCTTTCAAGCAGCACGCCGCGATATTTCCACGGTCCCAGCGGGCTCGGCGCCATGGCATAGTGCACCGAATAGTCCGCCGTGTTCCACCGCCCCCGGCTGTAGGACAGATAGTAGATGCCATTTCGCTCGTGCAGGAACGGGGCTTCGGTAAATCCCGGCGGCTGGTCCACCGCCACTTCGCGCTGGATGGCCAGCAGGTTCGGCGAAAGCTCGTACACCCGGAGCTTCGCCCCGGCGCTGCCGCCCGCATAGAGATAGGACTTGCCCGAGCGTCTGTCGGCGAAGACGAACGGATCGATCGCCTCGAAGCCGTCGCCGCCGCTGAGCAGGGGTTTGCCCGAGTCGGTGCAGGGCCCCCCGGGCCCGGCGCAGACGGCAACCCCGGTCCGGCTCGGCGTCGGGTTCTGCGGGCCCACCGAATAGAACAGCAGATAGCGCCCCCCTGCCTGCACCATGTCCGGCGCCCACAGATAATGGCGGGGCGCCCGGTCGTCCTTGACCCAGCCGATGTCCTTCAGGGCGATCAGTGGCGGGTGCCGTTCCCAGCTCCGCCGGTCGGGGCTGGACCAGGCCTCCAGCACCTTGCCTTCGGTGGTCGGATAGATCCACATCCGGCCGTCGACGAACATCGCATCGGGATCGGCGCCCGCGAAGACGGACTTCACCTCGGCAGCCCGCTTTACCTCCGCCGCCCGCTCTACCTCGGCACATTGGACCCCGCCTGCGCCGAGCAGCAGCGCCGCCAGCGCCGCCGCGGCACCCCGGCGAAGAGGGTGCGACCTCACCGTGCCTCCCTCACCGTGCCTCCCTCACCGGGCCTGGCGCGCGGCCCTGCGCGGCGCGCTCTCCGTCACCACGCCCTTGGGCAGGCTGGCGAGGCGCTTGATCAACTCGGTCTCCGCCACCCGATACGGCGTCCCGTCGGCGCGCAGCACCTCGTGGAACCAGATGGCGGGCTCCTCCATGATGTAGGGGCGCTTCCAGCTGTCCCACGGAAACCGCGTCTGCGACCGCCCGTCGACGAAGCCCCAGTTGATCATCGCGATGTTCAGCCGCTTGCCGATCGGCAGCGAACCGTCGAAGGTGGAGCCGTTGCCGCGCGCCATGAACTCGGTGCACAGCACCGGCCGGCCATAGCTGAGCATCTGCTTTGCCCGCTCCTCGAACTTCTCCGGCCAGTTATAGTCGTGGAAGCTCATCACGTCGGAGCGGGTCACCTGGATCTTCTCGATCGCATCCAGCTTGTCGAACTGGTCCCAATGGTCGCCGATCCACAGGCCCGAGGTCAGCGGCTGCGTCGGGTTGACCGACTGCGCCCAGTCGAACGTCTTGGCCAGCAGCTCGGCAATATGCTTCTGCTTTTCCTTCAGTTTCTCGGGCGTTGCGTTGTAATTGCCCCCGCCCGGATTGTTCGGCTCGTTCCACACGTCCCAGGCCAGCACGCGCTTGTCGTTGGCAAACGAGCCCACCACGTCCTTCACATAGCCTTCCAGCTTGCCATACTGGCTCCGGTCGGACAGCCGCGCGGTGCCCGGCGCCTGCACCCAGCCCGAATTGTGCACGCCCGGGATCGGCGGGCGCTGCGGCCCGGCGACCGGGTCCGGGTCCCAGCAGCTGTCGAACAGAACGAACACCGGGCGGATGCCGTGGCGCGCGGCGATCTCCAGGAAGATGTTCATGCGCGCCTTCAGCCCTTCGGGGTCCTTTTCCCACAGGATATTGTGCAGATAGACCCGCATCGTGTTCATGCCGAGCTGGCGGGCCCAGCCCAGTTCCTTGTCGATGGTGGCCGGATCAAAGCTCCCGGCCTGCCACATTTCCAGCTGGTTGATGGCGTTCGCCGGCAGATAGTTGGAGCCGACCAGCCAGGGCTGCGCCTCGTACCAGCTGTTGGCCTCCGTCTTGGTCCAGAGGTCCCGCGCATTCGCGGCGTTCGGCAGCACCGCCAGGATCAGGGCGGCGGCAATCTCGAGGTTGCGATTGATGATCATCTGTTGTCCTTCCCCTTTACCCGTGCTTTTGCCTGCGCCGGCGCCGGCTTTCCGGTCGTCAGCCGATAGGTCATGAGGTTGCGATAGGTCTGCCCGGGCGCCAGCCGCGCCGATCCGAACGCCGGCTGGTTGGGTGTATCGGGAAAGATCTGCGGCTCCAGCACGAAGGCATCCCCGGCGCGATATATGCGGCCGGATTTGCCAATGCTGGTGCCGTCCAGGAAGTTGCCCGAATAAAATTGCAGCCCGGGCTGGGTGGACCACAGCTCGAACCCACGGCCCGAAACCGGATCCTCGGCCCGCGCCACCAGCTGTTCGCGCGGCGAAACCTCGCGCCGCAGCACCCAGTTGTGATCATAGCCGCGCCCGAACCGGATCTGCTGGTCCCGCCCGTCGCGGACCCGCTCGCCGATGGCCCGGGGGCTGCGGAAGTCGAACGGCGTGCCGGCGACCGGCTGCACCACGCCTGTGGGGATCGCCCCGGCATCGGTCGGCAGATAGGCGTCGGCCGGGATCGTCAGGATCGTGCCCATCGCGCCGTTCGCCGAACCCTCGCCCGACAGGTTCCAATAGGCATGGTTGGTGATGTTCACGAGGGTCGGCGCGTCGGTCGTCGCCCGATATTCGATCGAGAGATGGTTGGCCTCGTCGAGCGAATAGACCGCATCCACCGTCATCCGGCCGGGATAGCCTTGGTCGCCGTCCGGGCTGACGAGCCGCAGATGGACCGACGCTTTGGGTCCATCGCTGACCTTCACCACGTCCCACAACAGCTTGTCGAACCCCGCCTTGCCGCCATGCAGCGAATTCGGGCCGTTGTTCACCGGGACTGTATAAGGTCTGCCGTCCAGCGTGAAGCGGCCCGTGGCGATCCGGTTGGCGAAGCGGCCCACCGTGCTCCCCATATATTGCGGGTTGGCGAGATACTCCTGAAGCGTGCCGTGCCCCAGCGCGATGTCGGCCGGCGTCCCGTCTCGGTCCGGCAGGATCACCGAGTGCAGCATGGCGCCATAGGCAACGACCGTCGCCGAAACGCCGTTGCCGTTCATGAGCGTCACCGCCGGCACCGGGCGGCCATCGGCAAGCGTCCCGAACACCGACTGCTTCGCCGTTCCGGCCTGTGCCGGCGCAACAGCCAGCGCCAGCGCCGCCGAAGCTGCCAGTCCTGCTTTCCGTCCCTTCATCGCCGCCTCTTCCTCTTCAGTGGCTGTCGCGCGGAATACCCATGGTCTGGGCAATTCGCTGGTAGCCCACCGCCGTTTCCAGCACGGCGCCGCCATCATACTGCCCCGTCATTGAACGGTGGATTTCCTGCCAGGGCGTCTGCGACGGCGGCACCAGCGACGCCGACACCTCGGCAAGTTCGGCCCGCCGCCGCTCGATCTCGGCCGCCTCCACCAGCATGTCGACCCGCCGCAGGCCAAGGTCGATCCGCACCCGGTCCCCGGTCCGCAGCAAGGCAAGCCCCCCACCCGCCGCGGCTTCGGGCGCCGCGTTCAGGATCGATGGCGACCCGCTGGTGCCCGACTGCCGCCCGTCGCCGATGCAGGGCAGCGCATCGATCCCGGCGCGGATCAGCGCCACGGGGGGACGCATGTTCACGACTTCGGCGCCACCCGGGTAGCCGATCGGCCCCACGCCCCGGATCACGAGAAAGCTGCGCTCGTCGATCCCCAGCGCCGGATTGTCGATCTCGCGGTGATACTGCTCCGGCCCGTCGAACACGATGGCCCGCCCCTCGAACGCCTCGGGGTCTTCGGGGTCGCTCAAATAGCGCGCCCGGAAATCGTCCGAAATCACCGACAGCTTCATCACTGCGCTGTCGAACAGATTGCCCGACAGGATCGTCAGCCCCGCGTGCAGCATCAGCGGCCGTCCGAACGGCCGGATCACATCCTCATTCTCGATCCGCGCGTCCGCCACATTCTCCGCCACGGTCCGCCCGTTCGCCGACAGCACCGAGCCTTCCAGCAGGCCGGCGCGATAAAGTTCGCCCATCACCGCCGGCACGCCGCCCGCCCGGTAATAGTCCTCGCCCAGATACTCCCCGGCGGGCTGCAAATTCACCAGGAGCGGGATGTCCGCCCCATGCGCCTCCCAATCGGCCAGGCTCAGTTCCACCCCCATGTGTCGCGCGATCGCGATCAGATGAATGGGCGCGTTGGTCGATCCGCCAATTGCCGAATTCACCCGGATCGCGTTCAGAAAGGCCGCGCGGGTCATGATGTCCGAAGGCTTGCGATCGGCCCGCACCATTTCCACGATTCGCCGCCCGGTCTCCCAGGCGCATTGCTGCCGGTCGCGATAGGGCGCAGGAATCGCGGCTGACCCGGGCAGCGACATGCCGAGCGCCTCGGTCAGCGAGTTCATCGTCGTCGCCGTGCCCATCGTGTTGCAGAAGCCGGTCGACGGCGCCGACGAGGCCACCAGCTCAATGAACCGCCTGTTGTCGATCTCGCCGGCCGCCAGCATCTCGCGTGCCCTCCACACGATCGTGCCCGACCCGGTGCGCTCGCCCTTGTACCAGCCGTTCAGCATCGGGCCCACCGACAGCGCGATCGCCGGGATGTTCACCGTGGCCGCCGCCATCAGGCAGGCCGGCGTGGTCTTGTCGCAGCCGATCGTCAGCACCACGCCGTCGATCGGATAGCCGTACAGCGTTTCCACCAGCCCCAGATAGGCGAGGTTCCGGTCCAGCGCCGCAGTCGGGCGCTTGCCGGTTTCCTGGATCGGATGCACGGGAAACTCGATCGGCACGCCGCCGGCTTCGCGAATGCCGTCGCGCACGCGCTCGGCCAGCACGATGTGATGGCGGTTGCACGGGGTCAGGTCGCTTCCGGTCTGAGCGATCCCGATGATCGGCCGGCCCGACTGCAATTCCTCCAGGCTGATGCCGTAGTTCAGATAGCGCTCGACATAGAGCGCGGTCATGTCGGGATCGGCCGGATTGTCGAACCACGCGCGGGAACGCAGCCGCAGGCCCGCCGCCGCACCCTCGGCACCGCCGTCCCCCGTCGTCGTACCCACCCCTCGCCCGTCACTCACTTGCGTCACTCACCTGCGTCGCTCACTCGCTTCGGCCGGGCTTGCGCAACAAGCCCGCGTTCCATAGAAAGCATATTGATATGATAATATAGAGGAACGCAAGGGAGATAACAGCGGTGGCGCCACTCCAGATCGCAATTGTGGGCGTCGGCAAGATCGCTCTCGACCAGCATGTCCCGGCCCTTGCGGCAGACCCGCGGTTCCGCCTCGCCGCGACCGCCAGCCGCCACGGGCGGATCGACGGCGTGCCGGCCTATCCCGACATCGCCGCGCTGCTCGCGGCGGAACCCGGGCTCGACGCGGTGTCGCTGTGCACGCCGCCGGTTGCGCGCCACGCCATCGCCGCCGCCGCGATCGAGGCGGGGTTGCATGTGATGCTGGAAAAGCCCCCGGCGGCCACCATCCTGGAAGTCGAGGACCTCGCCCGCCTCGCGGAGGTGCGTAGCGTGACGCTGTTCGCCAGCTGGCATTCGCGTGAAGCAGCCGGCGTCGCCCGCGCGCGGGACTGGCTTCGCCATCGGCGGATCCGCGCTGCCCGCATCCTCTGGAAGGAAGACATCCGCCAGTGGCACCCGGGCCAGCACTGGATCCTGGCCGCCGGCGGCATGGGCGTGTTCGACCCGGGCATCAATGCGCTCTCGATCCTCAGCACGATCCTGCCCGAGCCGCTGTTTGTTACCGAGGCCGCGTTGCAGATCCCCGAAGGTCGCGAAGGGCCGATCGCGGCGTGCATTTCGATGCAATCCGGAACCGCCAAGGTGGTTGCCGAGTTCGACTTTCGAAAGACCGGGGAACAGCAGTGGGATATCGAGATCGACACCGACGACGGGGTGCTGCTGCTGCGTGACGGGGGCGCCACGCTGGACGTGAAAGGGGCAGCGACAGGGGGCGAAAACCGCGAATATCCGGGGCTCTATGCCCGCTTCGCCGACCTGATCGTGGCCGGCAAGTCCGACGTCGATTCCACCCCGCTGAAGCTGGTGGCAGATGCCTTCCTGCTGGGAACACGGAGTGTCACCGACCCGATCGATTTCTGACCGCCCATTTACTTGACTGATTTATCCTATTAATCTCGTGTCATTCGGAACGCCACCAGACCAGAATTACTGATACGCCCGCAAAGGGCCGGCACGTTCAAGGGGAGTATGATATGCAGCGCAGAAGCTTCGCACTTTGCTCGGTGTCGACCGCGGTCCTGATGTGGGCGTCCGCTTCGCTGGCCCAGGAAGCCCAGCCAGCCCCCGGCCAGCCTGCACAGGCCCAGCCGACAGCGGACCAGCTCGCTGCCGCCGACACCACAGTCGATGATGGCGCCATCGACATCGTGGTCACCGGTATCCGCGAGAGCCTCCGCTCGGCGCAGTCGGTCAAGCGCAACTCGGTCCAGATCGTCGATTCCATCGTCGCCGAGGATATCGGCAAGCTTCCCGACATCGCCCTGTCCGACACCGCGGCGCGGATCGTCGGGGTCCAGGTCGACCGCGGCGGCGGGGAAGCCGGTCGGGTGCTGGTGCGCGGCCTCCCCGATTTCACCACCACCTACAACGGCCGCGAGATTTTCACCGCCGAAACCCGCGTCGTCGCGCTGCAGGATTTTCCGTCCGCCGGGATCGCCGCGCTAGACGTGTTCAAGACCTCGACCGCCGATCTGGTGGAGCCCGGCCTCGCCGGCCTTATCAACGTCCGCTCGCGCCGCCCGTTCGATTTCGACGGCTTCGAAGTCAGCGGCACCGTCTATGGCCTCTACACCAAACAGGCCGACAAGATTACGCCGAACGGCAACCTGCTCGTCACCGGCCGCTGGGACACCGGCATGGGCGAGATCGGCGCCCTGGTAAACGTCTCCTACACCAGGCTGCGCTATCTCGACTCCACGCGCGAAAATACCGACTTCATCGCCGACCCGGTGCTCAACGGCACACGTTACCGCTTCCCCGACGTGCAGCGCATCTTCTACGGCTCGGGCGACCGCACCCGCCCTTCGGTCAACGCCGCCCTGCAATGGGCCCCTACGCCCGATCTCGAATTCTATCTCGAAGGCCTCTACCAGGGTTTCCGCAACAAGATCTCCGACCATTTCATCAACGTGCCGCTGTGGGGTGGCTCGTCCTACTCCAACCTCGTCACCCGAGGCGGCACCAACCAGCTGCAAAGCGGCACCGTGGTGAACCCCAACCGCCCGGACGGCTTCCAGGGCGGCACCTATAACAAGACCGACACCTACCAGTTCGCCGTCGGCGGCCGCTGGATTCGCGACGGGCTGACCGTCAGCGCCGACCTGGCGCGCACCGACAGCACCTTCACCGGCTCCACCGCCAGCGTCGACTATGCCTTCGCCTCGCCGCAGACCGTCAACTTCAACCTCGATGTCCCGCGCGAGGACGGCGGCGCCGAGTTCGAGCTGGTCGGCTTCGACAACGCCAACCCGGCCAACTACATCTATCGCGGCTTCTACGAGGAAGCCCAGCAGGCCAAGGGCAAGGACACCCAGGCCCGCCTCGACGTCAGCTACGAACCCGAGGTACCGTTCCTGTCGAAGGTGGAGGCCGGCGTGCGCTATGTGAACCGCGACGCGAACCGCGAGTTCGGCAACCGCTATTGGAACTTCGAAGGCAACCGCATCCCGATCACCGGCGTGCCGCTGGACTACCAGTTGTTCGACGCCGGCTTCCGCGGCAGCGACGTGCAGCAGTTCCGCAACTGGCTGGCCCCCACTTACGAAAGCATCCGCGCCAATCTAGTGCAGTTGCGCCAGTTCAACCGGGCGCTCGGCGGCACCGTGTTCGGCCCTGCGTCGGACGACGCCGTCGCGCGCGACCCGCAGCAGACCTATGACGCCAACGAGAAGACGCTCGCCGGCTATGCCCAGATGCGGTACGAATTCGGGGGCGATATCCGGGTCGACGGCGCGCTCGGCCTGCGCGTGGTGCGCACCGACCTGTCGATCGACGGCACGTCCAATGTCGAAGGCGTGCTCACCCCGGTTTCGATCGACCGCGACTATGTCGACTGGCTGCCCAACGCAAGCGCCCGCATCCGCTTCAACGACCGGTTTCAGGTGCGGCTTGCCGCCACCAAGACCCGCACGCGCCCGAACTTCGCGCAGCTCAATCCCTCAGCCAGCCTCGGCGCCCCGCCAACCGCCTGCGATCCGGGCCAATCCGACCCGTTCGCCTGCGCCCGGAGCGGCGGGGGCGGCAACCCGTTCCTGAACCCCTTCAAGTCGAACAACTATGATGCGTCGGTGGAATATTATTTCTCCCCCACCGGGTTCGCCTCGGTGGCGATCTTCCGCCGCGATCTCGATGGGTTCTTCCAGAACCTGGAAACGCGCTATGTCGATCCGACGCTCGGGCCGATCCGCGTGACGGCGCCGGTAAACTCGGGCAAGGGCCGCATCGACGGCGCCGAGGCCCAGCTCACCACCTTCTTCGACATGGAAGGGCTTCCCGCCTGGGCCCGCTCCTTCGGGGTGCAGGGCAACATCACCTATCTCGATGCGAAAACCGGCTTCCCCAACGCCGCCGGCGAGTTCCAGCTCGACCGCATCCTCGGCGTCTCGAAATGGGCGTGGAACCTGGCCGCTTTCTACGAAAATGCCGGCTTCTCGACCCGCCTGTCCTACAATCATCGCGGCAGCTATCTCGCCACCCGGCAGGACCGGGGCGACGACCTCTACACCGAAACCGTGCAGCCGATCGGCCGGCTCGACCTGTCGGCCAGCTTCGACGTGTTCGAGAATCTGACGATCTTCGGCGACTGGACCAATATCCTCGGCACGCCGTTCCGCTCCACCCTCACGTCGAACCGCAACAACGCCGGCGAAGCCAGCTACCCCCGCTTCGTCCGGTTCGAGGAAACAACGGTCTCGCTGGGCGCGCGCTTCCGCTTCTGAGGCTTGTCTTCAACGCCCCTGCATGTTCGCATGGCCGGGAGGGAGCTGGACCTCCAGGCTTTCCAGTTTGTCGATCAGCCAGATCTGGCAGCTGAGCCGGCTGGTCGGGCCAACATGGGCGGTAAAGTCCAGCATGTCTTCCTCATGCGCCGTGGGCGGCGGCAGCAGCGGAAGATGCCGTGCAGAGACAAGCACATGGCAGGTGGAGCAGGCCATCGCCCCTTCGCAGGTCCCCTCCAGCGGCAGGCCGAGCCGCTGCGCGACGTCCAGCAGCCGGACGTCGGGGCCGGCTTCCACCTCGGCTGCAAGGCCGCCGTCCGAATTGAGGAAGCGCACCCGCGTCATCAGGCAGCGTCGCGTTGAAGGCTGCGGATCGCTGCAACCAGGTCGTCCATCGCAGCTTCGAGCGTTTCCGCTGGTAGCGTGCGGTTCCAGCCGAGCCGCAGCGTCTGCCTGGCCGCGACCGCGGACAGGCCGATTGCCGCCAGCACATGGCTGGGGCGCCCCGATCCCGACGAACAGGCCGCTCCGGAGGCCAGCGCCAGATGCGGCAGCCGGGCGATCAGCCGCCCGGCATCGACGCCGGGGAAGGTGACGTTGAGGTTGCCGGGCCAACGGTGCGGGCCGGCCGGGTCGGGCCCGTTGACGATGTGCGGAACCGCGCCGAGCTTCGCCAGCGCGAGCGCCATCAGCGCCCGCGCATGCGACTGCTCGGCAACCGGGTCCGAGCCCCGTGCAGCGGCCGCGAACCCGGCGGCAAGCGCCGGAGACTGGGTGCCCGATCGCAGGCCCGCTTCCTGCCCGCCGCCATCCTGCTGCGGCCGCATCGGCGTCCCTGGCCGCACCCACAGCGCGCCGATGCCCTTGGGGCCGTGCAGCTTGTGCGCCGACAGGCTGACAAGGTCGGCGCCCATGCCGCCGCAGTCGATCTTGCCGAACGCCTGCGCTGCATCGCTGTGGAACAGCGCCCCATGGGCATGGGCCATGGCGGCAAGCTCCCCGATCGGCCAGAGGCTCCCGATCTCGTTGTTCACGCGCATCGCCGACACCAGCGCCACATCGGGGCCCAGCGTCTCGGCATAGGCGTCCAGATTGGGCAGGCCTTCGGGCGTGACCGGCAGGATCGTAACCGGGGCGCCGCCGCGCTCCAGATGGCGCGCGGTCTCCAGCACGCAGCTGTGCTCGGTGGCGAAGGTAACGAGGCGCGGCCGGTCGCTCGCCGCCATTGCCCCTTTCAGCGCAAGATTGTTGGCCTCGGTCGCCCCGGAGGTGAAAAGCAGGCCCTCGGGCGCCTCGCCCAGCCGCCCTGCCACCAGGGTCCGTGCCGCCTCCAGCGCCGCCTTCGCCCGCCGCCCGCCGCGGTGGGCGCTGTGCGGGTTCCAGTGGCCCTGCTCGAGCCAGGGCAGCATCGCTGCCAGCGCTTCGGGGGCAAGCGGCGTCGTCGCCTGCGCGTCGAGATCGATCAACTCGGGCAACCCCGATCCAGCGGGCCCAGATCTAGGCAGCACGGGCGCGCGCCGTCAGCGGCAGCCATGCTGCCAGGAACCGGTCGATGTCGGCCGCCGTCGTGGACCAGCCGGTCGAAATCCTGAGCGACTCCCCAGCTGCCCCGGTCAATCCCATCGCCGCAAGCGTCGGCGACGGCTTCAGCGTGCCCGACGAACAAGCCGCCCCCTGGCTGACGGCAACCCCCGCCAGGTCGAGTGCCATCAGCTGGGTGGCGGCGGGGAGCCCCGGCAGATGCAGGCTGGTGATCGTGGGAAGCCGCGCCGCGCCTGCCCCGTTCACCCGCGCTCCCGCTGCCAACGCCGCCGATTCCAGCCGGGCCTGCAACGCGGCCGCCCGCTCGGGAAAGCCGACATCCCAGGCATCGAGCGCGGCGGCAAACCCCAACACGCCCAGCAGATTCTCGGTCCCCGCGCGCCAGCCCGCTTCCTGCCCGCCGCCGCGCTGCGCGGCGTGGAACCGGTCCTTGCAGCGCACGATCAGGGCGCCCACGCCGGCGGGGCCGCCCAGCTTGTGCGCGGAAACCGCGGCGAAATCGGCGCCGGCTGGAAGCGCCAGCTTGCCGGCAGACTGCACGCAATCGGCAACCAGCCGCCCGCCCGCCGCATGGACGGTGCGTGCGATGGTGCCGAGGTCCTGCACTACCCCGGTTTCGTTGTTGGCGTGCTGCACCGCGACAAGCCCGCCATCAGCAAGGCCGGGCAGCTGCACCCGGCCCTCCGCATCGACCGTCATCCGGACGGCGCCGGGCGCCGCCTCCAGCACGGCGGCATGCTCGGTCGCGCCCACAAATCGCGCGCTCGCTTGCGCCCCGTTCAGCGCCAGCGCCAGCGCCTCGGTGCCGCCGCTGGTGAAGACGATCGAATCAGCCGGCACCTGGAAGAAGCCGGCAACGGTCTCGCGTGCCTTGTTCAGCGCCCGGCGCGCGGCCCGGCCCGGCCCGTGCACCGAAGAAGGGTTGGCCCATTCGCCGCTGCCGAGCCGCGCGGCGGCGGCGGCCATCGCAGCCGCGGCGGCGGGGTGCAACGGCGCGGTCGCAGCCCAGTCCAGATAGGCCGGGCTCACCGGCGCCCCGTCATCATGCTTGCAATTTTCATGGCCACCTCCTTATAGCCGCGCTCTTTCATCCGTGCCACGCCCGGCCACCGGCCGGCCCTGGCCATTCAGCCCAACGACCAGCGCTAAGGACCTATTCGTGCCGGAAGTCATCTTTCCAGGACCCGAGGGGCGCCTGCAAGGGCGGTATCAGCCGGTGGGGAAGCCCCGCCCGCCCGTCGCCATCGTGCTGCACCCGCACCCGCAGTCGGGCGGGACCATGAACAACGCGATCACGCTGGCGCTCTACCAGATGTTCGTGAAACGCGGCTTTGCAACGCTTCGCTTCAACTTCCGCGGCGTCGGCCGGTCCGAGGGCGTGTTCGACAATGGCGTCGGCGAACTGTCCGATGCCGCCTCCGCGCTCGACTGGCTGCAGGCGATGAACCCGGAAAGCGCGGGAACCTGGGTTGCCGGCTACAGCTTCGGCGCCTGGATCGGCATGCAGCTCCTGATGCGGCGGCCCGAAGTGAAGGGCTTCATCTCGATCGCACCGCCGGCCAACCTCTATGATTTCGGCTTCCTGGCGCCCTGCCCTTCCAGCGGCATCATCGTGCAGGGAACCGGTGACGAGGTCGTGACCGAGCCAGCGGTGCAGAAGCTCGTCGACAAGCTGAAGACCCAGCGTCATATCACCATCGATTACGAGAAGGTGGAGGGCGCGAATCACTTCTTCGCCGGAGAAATGGATGAAATGATGGGCACGGTGGAGGCCTATCTTGACCGACGACTAGCCAGCGGTCGATAGCTTCAACGGTTTGATATAAAACGAAAAAGCCCGGCTTCGGCCGGGCTTTTTTGTGGGCTCGCGAGGAGCGCGCCCTGATGCGGGGGGAATACTATAACGAATTTGGTTGCGGTTTTATGACAGCTCATTGACACATTTGCGACATAGGCATAGCTTGCTCTCGAGGGAACCCGTTGCCCGGTCCGGCGCGGTTGGAGGACCATCGGACCAGTACCGGCAACATGGTGCGCCCTTCGCGTTGATGAAGGAGCATGATTGTGATGACGACAAAGACCTTTCTCATCCTTGTCGCAGCCGCCGCGCTGGCAAGCCCGGCCATGGCGGCGGAACCGATCGGCGATAGTCCGGCTGCCGTGCGCCAGGTGCATTTTGCCGACCTGAACCTCGAAAGCGATGCCGGGCGCGCCACGCTCGAACGGCGGCTCGACCGCGCCGTCAAGTCGCTTTGCGCCGTCAGCCCCGTTGCGCCCAGCCAGGCCGTCGCCGACGAACAGGCCCGCTGCGAAGCCGAGACCGCTGCGGCGATCGGCGACCAGGTCGGCGCCGCCGTACGGGCCAACCGCGCCCGCGCCACCCGCACCGCCGGGCTATAACATCGGCATCCGGGTTCGCGCCGAGTTCCTAGGACGTAAACTCATAAGTGCGAACCCGTTTTCACGCCCTTTTCACAGCGGGATACGCGGCCGCTTGACGCCCCGCGCGTAATTATCCCCTGAAGGTGCCGATCGCGGTACCCCGACAGGAGGGTGACTATGCTGCGACTGATCCTGGGCCATGTCCTGCTGGCAACCACGCTCCTCGGCGCGAATCTGCTCAAGCCCGACAACAGCGTGCCGATCGACCCCCTGCCCGTCTACGCTTCCGCACTGGGCGCTCGACGCTGAGATTCGTTTCTCACGCCGATACTCGCATTTCTGACGCACTTCTGACGCCCGTCTCACGCCAGCCTCACGCTGGGCTTGCGGGCCGCATGGCACAACGTCCCCATCGAACCGGCCCTGTTCCAAGGTGGATCTGGCCCGGGTCGACAACAGGAGACGTCACATGAACAAGTTCGCCAAGATCGCCTGGCTCGCCGGGCTCGTTGCCAGCATCGCCAGCGCGCCGTTCGCCGCCAACGCCGGGTCGGACCCTTATGCCCCCCCGAGCGTCAAGGTGTTCCACGGCGACCTCGACCTGGCCAGCGACGGCGGGGAAGCAACGCTGCAGCGCCGGATCGCCGCCGCCGTGCGCAAGGTCTGCCGCGGGCCGAGCATTGCCGTCCACAGCAACGCACAATGCCGCCGCAAGACCGCCGAGACCGTCGCGGCAAAGGTGGACGCTGCCGTGTTCGCTGCCAGCCAGCGCCGCAACCTGGAACTCGCCGCGCGGTGAACAGGCCGGGCCTCATCGCCGGAGCACCCGCTCCGGCGGTGATTCCATGCCGCCGACACAGGCCGTCGCAAAGTAGCGGCCGTTGATATACCGTCGATCAGCCGAACACTTGTCCGATCGTGCGCCAAACAGGAGATTGGTATGTCCGATTCCCCGGATCCCGCCGCCTCGTCCGTCCTTTTCCTCACCTGCGTCAGAGACGAAGGCGGGAACATCGTCGAATATATCTACAGCGCCGAAGTCGCCCGCTTCAAATGGAGCGACCTCTCCGCCGATCCGGTGAACAACGACGTGCTCGCCGAGCTGGACCGGCAGTTCTCCGTCCCGCAACCGATGCAAACGAGGATGTTGCAGTCCGGCCCGCCCGGGCCCGGCATGGAAGATGCGTTCCGGTTCCTCGCAACCCGGTTCCTGGCCACCGGCAACGAAGAGTAAGTCCGGCCATGGCGGTCCGGCGCAGCCAGCCCGCATCGCTCACACTGAAGCGAGCGCGCGCCGCCGCCGATGCCGTCGGTGTCACCCGGCTGGCCGAGGTAACCGGATTCGACCTCGTCGGCATTCCGGTGATGCAGGCCATTCGGCCCCGGTCGAGGTCGCTGAGTGTCAGCCAAGGCAAGGGGCGCTCGCGGCTGGCGGCCTCCGTTTCGGCCCTGATGGAAGCGCTGGAGCTGGACGCCGCAGAGCGCCGCACGGCGGACTTAGCGGGCCCGGCCCAGCCGGACGAGAAGGCGCTTTGGCAAGAACACCTCCGCAACGGAGCCGGCTTTCCCGGCGAATCGATCCCGTGGCTGGAAGGCCGGAACCTGCTTACGGGCCGAGCCTGCCGGATCCCGCTCTGGATGGTGTCGCTGAATTGCGCCGAACCGTTCGACCCCGCGCCGGGCGCCTCCGGCATGGGCGCGGTCTCCACCGGAATCGCCGGCGGCAACAACCGCGCCGAAGCAGTGGTCACTGCCCTTGCCGAGATACGCGAGCGCGAGGCGCTGTTCCGGTTCCAGCAGGCCGATCCCCGCACCCGGCGCAGCTGGGAAGTCTGTGCGACCGCGCTGGAAGGGCGCGAGGCCCGATGGGCGACCGCGCGGATCGCCCGGGCGGGGCTCGGGCTCAGGGTCTGGGACCTGGCCCCGGGAGAGGCGTTCCCGATACGACTCGCCGTGATCCTGGCCGGCCCGGGGTTGCCACGACTGGCGCCTGCGCTGGGAATCAGCTGCGGGATCGGCGCCGCTTCGGCAAACTTCGGCGCCCTGGCGGAGGCGGCGCAGGCCCGCGTAACGCTCCTCGCCGGTGCCCGCGACGACATCCTTCCGCAGGACTATGCCGACCCCGCCGGGCGAACCATGCGCCTGCTGCTGGGCTCGCTCAGCCTCGGCGCGGCTCGGGTGGCCCCCGCAGCCTGTCCCCCACCGCCGACCAGCCTCGAAGCCGCGCAGGACGGCCTGCTGGCGGCGCTGGAGGCGAGCGGGGCGGCGGCGATCGCCGTGGCAAGCCTTGCCGAGCATCCGGGACCGCTCGATTTCGTCAAGGCGGTGGCCCCCGGCGTTCCCGACGGAGAGAGACGTTGATGATGATCCTCTTCGTCGGCCCGACGCTCTGGGGCAGCAGCATGCCCCTGCCGCCCGGCGTAATGCGCTGTCCACCGGCCGCCGCCGGGGATGTCCGCCGCGCCATCGCCGCCCGGCCCCAAGCGATCGCCCTGATCGACGGCGTATTCGGAACGGCGCCTTCCGTCTGGCACAAGGAGATCCTCGACGCGCTCGATTGCGGCATCCCGGTGCTGGGGGCAGCAAGCCTCGGGGCATTGCGGGCGGCGGAGCTGTGCCGCTTCGGCATGGAAGGCGTGGGCCGCGTGTTCGAGGCCTGCCGCGACGGGCAGATCGTGCGCGACGACGCGGTGCTCGTCGCGCACGCACCTGCCGAGCTCGGCTGGCGCCCCCTCAGCGTTGCGCTGGTGGACGCCGAAGCGGCCCTGCAACGGGCGCCACTGGCTGTGGAAGACCGAGCCGCGCTGCTTCGCGTCGCGCGTCGAACGCCCTACGCGGAGCGCACCTGGCCGGGCATGCTTGCGGCCATCGAGAGAGGCCAGCGCCTCGGCCCCCTCCTGCGCCGGCATGGCTTCAGCCAGAAGCGACAAGACGCCGAGGCATTGCTGGCAAGACTTGGGCAGCCGATCGCAGCACCTATGCCGCAGCACCCTGCCCGGCTTGTCAGGACCCCCCACTACAACAGGCTGTGTGACAGGCGGTGCTCCACCTGAAGCCCCGCCGCGCGAAGCCCGTCGACGACGATCGCCCGGTGCGACGGGTCACGGAGCGGCAGATATTTGAAGATCGCCTCGGGAATGTCGCCGTCGTGGAACGGCCTGGGCCCTTGCCAGATCGCCAGCAATCCTTCCCGCAGTTCGGCGGCCCGGGCCGGGGCAGCCTGACGCTGAAGCAGGCCCAGGCAGGCCGTTTCGATTGCGAGATATTGCGGCGAAGGGTCGGATCCCAGTTCGAACTGCTCCAGCGCCGCTGTGGGATTGCCCTCCAGGGCGTGGCTCAGGGCGACATCGGCAAAATAGTCGCTGCGGGGAAATGGATTGAGTTCGAAAGCGCGCTGGATGCAGCGGCGACCTTCCGAAGCATGCCCGATCAGCGTCAGCGCCAGCCCGCATTGCTCGACATTGTCGGCATGGTTCGGGCCCAGCGCCAGCGCCTCTCGAAGCAGCGCCTCGGCCCGGTCCCACTGGCCGTGGCGCAGGTGGCACCAGCCCAGCCGGGCCCGGGCGTCGGCGTTGTGCGGCTCCAGCTGGACGGCCTCCTGCGCCAGCTTCAGTGCGCGGGCGCGCCACGGCGCCGGATCGTGCCCGGCGATGCGCTGCAGGAAATCGCTATTGTAGCACAGTACCAGGTGCAGCCGCGCATTGACGAACCCGGGATCGAGCAGCAGCGCCTGTTCCAGATGCGCCGCCGCCCCTTGCGCCTCGGCCAGTGTCCGGGCGGTGAGCACCCCAACCCGGCCGCGCAGATAGAGCGCATAGGCCGCCGGCGCCGCCGCCTCCAGCCGGCGCGATGCGATCAGGTCTCGCTCCACGGTGGGGAGCATGGCGCCCGCCACCCGATCGACCACATCGTCCAGCACGGCGCCGATCTGGTCGGGGCCGGCATCGATCTGGTGGCTCCACACCACCCGCTCCTCCCCAAGCTCGACCAGCCGCAGATTGACCCGGCGGCCGAGGGCGCCGGGGCGGATGCTGCCAGACAGGGAATAGCTCGCGATAGCGCGGCGGCTGACGCGCTCCAGCCGTTCCGACGTCGGGTGCGAAAGCGACAACACGCGGATGTCGGGCAGCCGGTTCAGCGCCGCTTCGATATCGTTCAGCAGCACCCGCGACAGCGCCTGTGCATCGCCGTCGCCATCCAGCACGGCGAATGGCGACACCACGATGACCGGGGCCCCGCCGCCCGCCGCACCGCCGCCCGCCGCACCGCCGCCGTCCGCAAACCCCGCATCGGACGCTGTCGTGGCCGCTGCGGGGGCCGGCGGCGTTGCCGACAGATCGATCAGCAGCAGGCGGGTGGCCGACGACGGCTCAGCATCGAAATCCCGCGCCAGCTGCGCCTCCAGCAGGCGATAGCGGCGGTGCATCGAGGCAAGGTCGCCGACGGCATGGTCGAGCCGCATGCCGAGCCGCACGGCTGCCTCGGGGTCGTCGGCGAGGCGCTGCAGCGCCGTTGCGATCGTCCGCGCCGGCTCGCGGTCTGGGCACGCCTCCGCCACGGCCAGGGCTGCGGTTGAGAGCCGCGCACCGAAGCGGGCACGCTCGCCGCGGAGCCAGTCGTCGAACGCCGGAGAGAGCCCGTCCAGATCGGCCAGCAGCGCACCATCGAGCGCGGACAACCGCGCGGCCAGCGTCGCGGCATCGGCGCCGTCCAGCGCTGCGTCCAGGTCCATCGTGTCGGCACGCCAGGCCCCGGTCGCAAGCGCCACATCCTGCCGCGTGGCGACGACCAGCGGCGCGGCAGCCGGCGCCTGGTCCTTCAGGTCGGCCAGCGCCTGGCGCAGGCTGGCACGCGCCTGCGCCTCGCCCCGGTCGCTCCACAACAGCCCCACCAGTCGCTCGCGGCCGGCGGCATGGGCCGGCAGCCGCGCCAGATACCCGATCAGCGCCCGCATCTTGCGGCCGCGCGGCGTGATATCGGCGCCGGCCGAATCGCGCACCCGCATGTCGCCCAGCAGGGTCAGGTGAAATGGCGGCATCAGGGGTGGGCCAGCCGTCCGCCCGGCATCGGGGCGGGCACGCCCGTCGTCTCGGGCCAGCTCAGCGGCAGGCCCTTCAGATGGCGCACGGCGAGCCAGCCGAATGCCTGCGCTTCCAGCGCATCGCCATTCCAGCCCACGGCTTCCACCGCCTCCGTCGGCACAGCCGTGCGCGCGGCGATCATCGCCATCAGCGTCGGGTTGTGCCGCCCGCCCCCCGTCACCAGCAGGCGCTGCAATCGCACCGGCAGCCCCGCCAGCGCCAGTCGGACCGTCTCCGCCGTGAACGCCGTCAGGGTGGCTGCCCCATCCTCCAACCCCAGGCCGCGAGCCGCCGCGATCGAAAAGTCATCCCGGTCCAGCGACTTCGGCCCAGTCGCATCGAAGAACCCCAGATCGGCCATCCCCGTCAGCACGTCCTCGCGCACGGTCCCCGCCACCGCCAGCGCCCCCCCTGCATCATACCGCCCGCCGTCATGCTGCGCGACCCAGTCGTCGATCAGGCCGTTGCCGGGCCCGGTGTCGAATGCGCCCCATTCCTCTCCGGACAACCAGGTCAGATTGCCCACGCCGCCCAGGTTCAGCACGCCGATCGGCCCCACCGGCGCCGACAAGCCGCTCGCCAGCGCCCGGTGATAGCCCGGCGCCAGCGGGGCCCCCTGGCCGCCCGCCGCCACGTCGGCACGGCGGAAATCATGCACCACCGGCCGGCCGGTCAGCTGCGCCAGCAGCGCCGCATCGCCGATCTGCCAGGTGAACGGCCGGGAATGCCCCGAACCCGGTGGCCGGTGCGCCACCGTCTGGCCATGAAACCCGATCAGCGTGGCGGCCGCGCCCCCCGGCAGCCGCGCCACCGCCTCGGCATGCGCCAGCGTCAGCAGCCGCTCGGCCGCTGCGATGTCCGGGTGCTCGCCCGGCTCCGGCATTGCCAGCGCCGCTGCCGCCGCCCGGCGGATCACCGCCCGCTCGGCATCGCTGTAGGGCCGGTCGACAAACGCCACGGCCCGAACCAACGCTTCCCCGTCCGTCTCGATCAACGCGGCATCCACCGCATCCACCGACGTGCCAGACATCAGCCCGACCACCAGATATGTCTCAGCCGCCATTCACTCACCCCGACCCGTCCCGCGAAGCGGTTTGCCATCGCCGGAACACCCTGTAGAGCGTGCCGCCATCATGACCTACAAGTCCTCCTACCTGCAAACGCTGGAACGTCGTGGCTATCTGCACCAGCTGACCGACGCCGCCGCCATCGACACGCTGGCGCAAAAGCCCGGCCTCACCGCCTATGTAGGCTTCGATCTCACCGGTCCGTCGCTCCACATCGGCCATCTGATGTCGATCATGATGCTGCGCCGCCTGCAGCAGCATGGCGGCAAGCCGATCGCGCTGATGGGCGGAGGTACCACGAAGATCGGCGACCCCAGCGGGAAGGATTCGGCCCGCGTCCTGCTCGACGATTCCACGATCGCCGCCAACAAGGCCAGCATCCGCCGCGTGTTCGAACGCTTCCTCACGTTCGGCGATGGCCCTTCCGACGCGATCATGGCCGACAATGCCGACTGGCTGGAACAGCTGAACTACATCGATTTCCTGCGCGACTACGGCCGGCACGTCTCCGTCAACCGCATGCTCTCGATGGATTCCGTCCGCCTCCGCCTCGAACGGGAACAGCCGCTGTCCTTCATCGAGTTCAACTACATGGTCTTCCAGGCCTATGATTTCGTCGAGCTGCACCGTCGCCATGGCTGCGTCATGCAGATGGGCGGCTCCGACCAATGGGGCAACATCACCCAGGGAACCGACCTCGGCCGCCGTGTGCTTGGCGCTGACCTCCACGGCCTCACCACCCCGCTCATCACCAACGCCGACGGCTCCAAGATGGGGAAAACCGCCGCCGGCGCAGTCTGGCTGAACGCCGAACAACTGCCCGACTGGGATTATTGGCAGTTCTGGCGCAACGTTGACGACCGCGACGTCGGCCGTTTCCTGCGCCTGTTCACCGACATGCCCGACGACGACATCGCCCGCCTGGAGTCGCTGCAAGGCGCCGAGATCAACGACGCCAAGATCGCCCTTGCCAACGCTGCCACCACGCTCTGCCGCGGCGCCGACGCCGCCGAACGCGCCGAAACCACCGCCCGCACCACATTCGCCGAAGGCGGCAGCGGCGATGCCCTCCCGCAAACCCAGGTCGCCTTCCCGATTCAGCTCGCCGACGCCCTGGTCGCCACCGGCCTCGCCGCGTCCAAAGGCGAAGCCCGGCGCAAACTCGCCGAAAACGCCGTCCGCATCGACGGCTCCCCCGCGAGCGACCCGACTCTCGCCCTCACCACGCCAGCGAAACTGTCGCTGGGCCGAAAACGCCATGCGCTGATCGTGGGGTGAGAGAACGCAGGGGCTGTGCCCCTGCACCCCCCAAGTCAGCGCCCGGACGTATCGACCAGCGCCAGTTGCGTCGGCGAGTGTCGGGCGACGAGCTGGGCCGCGCCGGGTTGGCCCTGGATCGCGGCGGCACGGGCGAGGGCGAGGGCGCGGGTCTTGTCCTGGGGAACGCCCCGGCCGCGGGCGAAGGCGTCGGCGAGGGCGAGCTGGGCCGGGGCATACCCCCGGCGGGCGGCGCGCATGAACCAGGCGGCGGCGACTGCAGGGTCGGCCGGGGCGCCCTGGCCCTTGGCGGCCATGGTGCCCAGCAGCGTTTCGGCAGCGGCGACGTCGCGCTGGGAGAGCTGGCGGAACAGGCCGCGGGCGGTGGCGTGGTCGCCGCGCCGGAACGCAGCGAGGCCGGCCTTCAGGAGATCGGGCGTGGCAACCGCGGGCAGCTTGCCGGGGGCCGAAGGTACGGCTGCAGGGGCAGCCACGGAAGCGGCGGGAACTGCTGCCAGGAGGGCGAAGCCGGCCGCCAGAACTGTTCGGCAGGAATACATCGCCCCGCAGATAGCCCAATCGGCTTGCCGGGCCAAGCATCCGATCTGCCGGGCGCTCGGTTTGGCGCACGGCGTAGCATTTCAGCCGCTTCGAAGCGTGGCGACGGCAGCGTCTTTTTCAAACAGATAGAGAAGGTTGCGCGCCGGGGCGCCGCGCGGCCCTTCCAGGCCGCCGTCGCGCGCAATCAACAGCCTGGCGTCGTCATGGGCTGCGGGAAGCAGCCGCTGCACCTGGTCCGGGTCGGCCAGTGCGAAGCCCGTGCTGGACAGGCCGCCGCGCTCCTTCACCCCGTTCAGGTCG
>JANPJJ010000152.1:0-74192 GCA_031425455.1 Sandaracinobacter sp.
CCGATCGTCAGCGCCAACGACCTCGGCGACGCCGCCCGCAAGATTGTCGCCGAAGTGAAGAAGGCCGCCTGATGTCGATTCTCGTGCACGCAAACACCAAGGTCATCTGCCAGGGCTTCACCGGCAAACAGGGCACCTTCCACTCCGAAGGCGCCATCGCTTATGGCACCAGGATGGTCGGCGGCGTCGCGCCGGGGAAGGGCGGGTCAACCCACCTGAACCTGCCCGTGTTCGACACCGTGTTGCAGGCCAAGGAAGCGACCGGCGCCGACGCCAGCGTCGTCTACGTCCCGCCGTTCGGCGCGGCCGACGCCATCCTGGAGGCGATCGCCGCCGAAATCCCGCTGATCGTATGTATCACCGAAGGCATTCCGGTGCTCGACATGGTGCCGGTGAAACGCGCGCTCGTCGGCTCCAAGTCACGGCTGATCGGGCCGAACTGCCCCGGCGTGCTGACGCCCGGCGAGTGCAAGATCGGGATTATGCCCGGGTCCATTTTCTCCAAGGGCTCGGTCGGTGTCGTCTCGCGCTCAGGCACGCTCACCTACGAGGCCGTGTTCCAGACCAGCAACGAGGGGCTGGGCCAGACCACGGCAGTCGGGATCGGCGGCGATCCCGTGAACGGCACCAACTTCATCGACGTGCTGGAGATGTTCATGGCCGACGACGCCACGCATTCCATCATCATGATCGGTGAGATCGGCGGCAGCGCCGAAGAGGAAGCGGCGCAGTTTATCGCCGACGAGGCGAGGGCCGGGCGCCGCAAGCCGATGGTCGGCTTCATCGCCGGGACGTCGGCGCCGCCTGGCCGCCGCATGGGCCATGCCGGCGCCATCGTATCGGGTGGGCAGGGCAAGGCCGAAGACAAGATCGCAGCGATGGAAGCCGCAGGTATCCGCGTCAGCCCCAGCCCGTCGGAATTGGGAACGACGTTGAAGGCATTGCTCAACGGCTAGGAGGTTGCCGTGCCGACGGTGAAGGCGCTCGATCACGTCAACATTCACACGCCAGACCTCGCGGGCACCGCGCGCTTCTTCGCCGACGTGCTCGAACTGGAACCGCGCGAGCCGTTTCCCGGCGCCGGCACCGAGCGGATGGTCTGGATGTTCGATGCCGCCGGCCGCCCGCTGGTTCACCTGAACGTACCCGGCACCACCTTTGCCGAAGATGCCGACCGCGCGGTCGGCCGCGATACCGGCGCCTTCAACCATGTCGCGTTCGAGTGCGAGGGCCATGACGCAATGATCGCCCGGCTCGACCGGCTGGGCCATCCGCACCGCAGCCGGAAAATCGAGGGGCTGGGACTGCGGCAGATTTTCGTGACCGAGCCGAACGGCGTGCTGCTGGAGCTGAACTTCCGGAGCGATTAGCGCGCGCAACTGATCGAAGCGGCCGCCGTTTGACGCATAGCAGCAATAACGGGCCCTTCGGCGGTTGAGGCGGAGGGGCTTACCGGCTAGACGCCGGGCCGACCGTGCGTTTTGAGGATCATGATGACTGACGACATGGGCCTTCCCGATCTCCAGCCGGGCCCCAGCTGGGCCCGGCCGAGCTGGCCCCCCCTGCCCGACGACGAGCTGACACTCGCGCTGGACGCCGGACTTCCCGGCCGGGCCGCCGCGGCCATCGCAAAGGCGGGTGGCAAGCCTGCCCCGGATGCCGACCGGGTCCGAAACGCGGCACAGGATACTGTCTGCGCCACGATGCTGATCCGCACCTACCGGGTGCGCGGGCATCTGGCCGCCGTGCTCGACCCGCTGGGCCTTGCCGAGCGGCCGCTGCCTGCCGACTTGACGCCCGAGTATCACGGCCTCACCGACCCGGAGAAGACGGTCTATATCGGCGGCATCTTCGGCGGCCTGGAAACCGTGACCGTGGCCGAGCTGGTGGCGATCCTGCGCCGCAACTACTGCGGCCCCGTCGGCATCGAGTATATGCACATCAACGATGTGGAGGAGCGCCGCTTCCTGCAGGACAAGATCGAGGGACGCGACAAGGAAATCGCCTTTACCGCGCTGGGCAAGAAGGCGATCCTGAACAAGCTGATCGAAGCCGAGCATTTCGAGAAGTTCCTCGCGCGCAAGTTCGTCGGCACCAAGCGTTTCGGCCTGGAAGGCGCCGAGTCCGCCGTTCCAGCGCTCGAAAGCATCATCAAGGTCGGCGGCGCGAACGGCGCCCGGGAGATCGTGATCGGGATGCCCCACCGCGGCCGGCTGAACGTGCTGGCGAACGTGATGCAGAAACCGTTCCGCGCGATCTTCCATGAATTCTCCGGCGGCAGCTCGAACCCGGACGATGTCGGCGGCTCGGGCGACGTGAAATATCACCTCGGCACATCCACCGACCGCGAGTTCGACGGCAATATCGTCCACCTGTCGCTCACGCCCAACCCGTCGCACCTGGAGGCCGTGAACCCCGTCGTGCTGGGCAAGGTCCGAGCGATCCAGCGCACCCGGGAGGACCGTACCCGGGAACAGGTGCTGCCGATCCTGATGCACGGCGACGCGGCCTTTGCCGGCCAGGGGATTGTCGCCGAATGCTTCGGCTTCTCCGGCGTGCCCGGCTACAACACGGGCGGCACGCTGCATTTCGTCGTCAACAACCAGGTCGGCTTCACCACCAGCCCCGCCTTCGCCCGGTCCAGTCCCTATCCCAGCGATGTGGCGAAGATCGTGCAGGCGCCGATCTTCCATGTGAACGGCGACGATCCCGAAGCGGTCACCTTCGCCACCAAGGTCGCGACCGAGTTCCGCCAGAAGTTCAAGCGCGACGTCGTGATCGACATGTGGTGCTATCGCCGCTTCGGCCACAACGAGTCCGACGAGCCGGCGTTCACCCAGCCGCTGATGTACGCCAGAATCCGCAACCATCCGTCGGTGGCGACGCTCTACGCTGACCGGTTGCAGCGTGAGGGGCTGATCACGGCCGACGATGTGAAAGCGATGGAACAGGCCTTCATCGACGGGCTGGAAGCCGATTTCGAGGCAGCGACCGGCTTCCGCCCGAACAAGGCGGAGTGGTTCGGCGGCCGCTGGCAGGGCCTGGCGCAACCTGCCGACCCCGTCACAGCAAGACGAAGCGCCGAGACCGGCGTGCCGGCCGAAAAGCTCCGGGCGATCGCCGCGAAACTTCACGCCGCGCCCGCAGGGTTCAACCTGCACAAGACGCTGGCTCGCGTGATCCAGGCGCGGGGTGCCGCCGTGGAAGCCGGCGAGGGGATCGATTGGGCGACGGCGGAAAGCCTCGCCTTTGCGACCCTGCTGACGGACACGCCCGAGCCGTCCGGCGTACGATTGTCCGGCCAGGACAGCGGGCGAGGGACCTTTTCGCAGCGCCACGCCGTCTGGGTGGATCAGCAGACCGGCGCCAAATATGCCCCGCTCGCCAACCTCGGCAGCTTCTTCGAAGTGTTCGACAGTCCGCTGTCGGAATTCGGCGTGCTCGGCTTCGAATATGGCTACGCCGGCGCCGATCCGAAAACGCTGGTGCTGTGGGAGGCCCAATTCGGCGATTTCGCCAACGGCGCCCAGGTCATGATCGACCAGTTCATTGCGGCTGGTGAAGCAAAATGGTTACGCGCCAATGGTTTGGTGATGCTTCTTCCACACGGATATGAAGGGCAGGGTCCCGAGCACAGTTCGGCCCGGCTGGAGCGATTCCTGCAGCTCTGCGCCGAGGACAATCTCCAGGTCGCCAACTGCACCACCCCCGCCAACTATTTCCACATCCTGCGCCGGCAGATGCTGCGGCCGTTCCGGAAGCCGCTTATCATCATGACGCCAAAGTCGCTGCTGCGACACAAGCGGGCAGTGTCGACGCTCGCCGACATGGCGGCGGGCTCCAGCTTCCACCGCTGCCTGGACGACCTCGCAGAGCCTCCGGCCGACAAGGTGCGGCGCCTGATCCTGTGCTCCGGCAAGGTCTATTATGACCTGGCCGACGCCCGCGACGAAGAAGGTCGCGACGATGTCTATATCCTGCGGGTCGAGCAGCTTTACCCGTTCCCGACCGATGTGGTCGCCGAATATGCTGCCAGGTTCCCCGGTCTGGAGTCGGTGGTCTGGTGCCAGGAAGAGCCAAGGAATGCCGGGGCTTGGTTCTTCGTCGATCCGCTGCTTGAGGAGGCGCTCGGCAAGCGGCCGGTCTATGCCGGGCGGGCGGCGGCCGCCTCCACGGCCACCGGCCTGGCGCGGCGCCATGCAGCCGAGCAGGCGAAGCTGATCGCCGAGGCGCTCGGCGCGCCGAAATCCGAAGTGCGGGCGGCGATCCGCTCCAGCCTGAAATCTAGCGCGCGGCAGCGGGCCGCCTGAGGGGACCTATGGATGTCATCATTCCGGCGCTCGGCGAGAGCGTGACCGAGGCCACGATCGGCCAGTGGCTGAAGGCCCCGGGCGACGCCGTGAAAGCCGACGAGGCGATCGTCAGCCTGGAGACCGACAAGGTCGCAGTCGAAGTGAATGCGCCGGCCGACGGGGTGCTGACCGAGCAGCTGTTCAAGGAAGGCGACACCGTGACGGTAGGCGCCGCCATTGCCCGGGTCGATCCGGCGGCCTCGCCCGGCGCCGCGCTGAAGCCGACCGCAGTGCCCGTCGCCCCGGGAACCCCGGCCGCCGCGCACGCGCCGGACGGCGAGGCCGGGCCTGCAACAGGGGAAGGCCCGAAGCCGACACCCGAAGTCGTCCCGGCGAACGCCAATACGGCGGCGACCGGCAGCACGCCGCCCGCCGCCCAAGCCGTCCCCACAACCGGCCCGGCCGCGCGCCGCAAGGCGGCAGAAGGAACACCAATCTCCCCTCCCTCCCACGGGCCGCAGGCAACCGGAGGTCAACTGGAGAAGGGAGGGGCCGCGGGTGCGTCACCGGCAGCGAACACCACCCGCCATGAAGAACGCGTCCGCATGACCCGCCTGCGCCAGACCATCGCCCGGCGCCTGAAGGAAGCGCAGAACACGGCCGCGATGCTGACGACATTCAACGACGTCGACATGACCGCGGTGATGGAGGCGCGAAACCGCTACAAGGACAGTTTCGAGAAGAAGCACGGCGTGCGGCTCGGCTTCATGTCCTTCTTCGTGAAGGCCTGCGTACTGGCGGCGAAGGACGTCCCCAGCGTCAACGCGAGGCTGGACGGGGACGAGATCGTCTTCCACGATTACATGGATGTGGGCGTTGCGGTATCGGGCCCCGGCGGTCTCGTCGTCCCGATCCTTAAGGATGCCCAGGCGAAGGGCTTCGCCCGGATCGAGCTGGAGATCGCCGATTTCGGCAAGCGCGCCCGAGACGGCCAGCTGAAAATCGAGGAGCTTCAGGGCGGCACCTTCACTATCTCCAACGGCGGCGTATTCGGCAGCCTGATGAGCACGCCGATCCTGAACCCGCCGCAATCGGGCGTGCTCGGCATGCACCGGATCGAGGAGCGCCCCGTGGTGGTGAAAGGCGCGATCGTGATCCGCCCGATGATGTACCTGGCGCTCAGCTACGATCACCGCCTGATCGACGGCCGCGAAGCCGTCACCTACCTCGTCCGCGTGAAGGAGGCGCTGGAAGACCCGGTCCGCCTCCTCATCGACCTCTAGCCGCCCCGGAACTTTCCGCCATCCCAGCGAAGGCTGGGATCTCCCCGCCCTCCGCAAACACTCGCTCGCCGGAGACAAGCCTATGCCCGACTATGATGTCATCGTGATCGGCGCCGGCCCGGGGGGCTATGTCGCCGCGATCCGCGCCGCCCAGCTCGGGCTGAAAACCGCCTGTGTCGAAAAGCGCGAAACGCTCGGAGGCACCTGCCTCAACGTCGGCTGCATCCCGTCGAAGGCGCTTCTGCACGCCTCCGAGCTCTATGCAGAGGCAGCGCACGGGGAACATGCCAAGTTCGGCATCGGCTACGGCGAAGTGACGTTCGATTTGGCGCGAATGCGGGCCGAAAAGGACCAGGCGGTGAAGGAGCTGACGTCGGGCGTCGAGTTCCTGTTCAAAAAGAACAAGGTGGCCTGGCTGAAGGGCGAGGCACGGTTCGTGGATGCGAAAACGATTGAAGTGGCCGGCAAGAATGTCAGCGCCGCCAACTTCGTGATCGCGACCGGATCGGAGGTCGCCTTTCCGCCCGGGCTTGCGCCCGATGGCGAGGTAATCGTCACTTCGACCGAAGCGCTCGACCTGACAGCCGTGCCGAAGCATCTCGTCGTGGTCGGCGGCGGCTATATCGGGCTCGAGATGGGTAGTGTCTGGCGCCGCCTGGGGGCCGAGGTGACGGTCGTTGAATATATGCCGACGATCACACCCGCCATGGACACGGAGATCGTCGCCGAGTTCGCGAAGATCCTCACAAAACAGGGCCTGGTGCTAAAAACGGCCACGAAGGTGACAGGGATTGAGCGCAAGGGCAGTTCGGCTGTCGTCGCCGTGGAGCCCGCCGCCGGCGGCACGGCCGAGACGATCGAGGCCGATATCGTGCTGCTGTCGGTCGGCCGCCGGCCCAATACCGATAATCTGAATCTCGAGGCTACCGGTCTGGCGCTCGACGGCAAGGGTCGCATCCCGACGAATGCCGATCTCTCCACCAGCGTCCCCGGCCTCTGGGCGATCGGTGATGTCACGACCGGCCCGATGCTGGCGCACAAGGCCGAAGACGAAGGGGTGGCCGTGGCCGAGGCGATCGCCGGGCTGAAGCGGCCGCTGAACCACGGGGTGATCCCTGCAGTCGTCTATACCCAGCCCGAAGTGGCGAGCGTCGGGCTTACCGAAGCGGAAGCGAAGGCAAGGGGGCCCGTCAAAGTCGGCAAGTTCCCGTTCCTGGCCAACAGCCGGGCCAAGACCAATCGCGACACGGCCGGCTTCGTGAAGGTCATCGCCGACGGAGCGACCGACCGGGTGCTCGGTGTACACATCATCGGCCGCATGGCCGGAACCATGATCGCGCAGGCCGCGCAGGCCATGGAATTCGGCGCCTCCAGCGAGGATATCGCCTACACCTGCCACGCCCACCCGACCCATCCCGAGGCGCTGAAGGAAGCGGCGATGGCGGTGGCGGGCAAACCCATTCACATGTGAAACCGGCTTGGACCCAGACGCCCTCGACCAGCTGCGCCGCCTGTTCGTCGCGCTGGATTATGTCGGCGTCGCCATCTTCGCTGTCACCGGCGCGCTTGTCGCTGCACGGGCACGGCAGGATTTCGTAACCTGCGCCTTCTTTGCCGGGATGACGGGGATGGGCGGCGGCACGATCCGCGACCTGCTCATTGGCGCCCCGGTGTTCTGGATCGGGGAGGAGTGGTTTGTCGGCGTCTGCCTCGCAGCCACTTTCGCGGTCTGGCTGCTCCGGACCGAGCGCTGGCCGGGCAAGCCGCTGCGCTGGCTCGATGCGGTCGGATTGTCGGCCTATTGCGCCTTCGGGGCGCTGAAGGCGTTGAGTTTCGGGATCAGCCCGGTCCCGGCGCTGCTGATGGGGGTGATTACCGCGACATTCGGCGGCGTTCTGCGCGACGTCGTGGCCGGCCGGCCTTCGATCCTGCTGGCGCGCGAAATCTATGTGACCGCGGCGATCGCCGGCGCCGGTGTCACCGTTCTGCTGTCGGCCGGCTTCGGGCTGAATGGCTGGATCGCAGGCGGTCTCGGCGCCGCGAGCGCCTTTGCAATCCGCGCCGGCGCCCTGCTGCGGGATTGGAAACTGCCCATCCACCCGGGCTGACGGATCAGGTCCTTCGTCGGGCCACGGCGTACAGCGTCGTCCCCGCAATCACCGCGCCCACCAGCATTCCCCAGGCATCGGGCTTGGATTGCAGCATCGCCCAGAACAGGATGGCGGAACCTGCCGCCAGCGCCAGCAGCATCGGGAACCCGGGCAGGGTGGGCTCTCCGTCATCCCGACGAAGCTTGGGCAGCGACGTGAACACCAGCCCATACAGGAACAGCCGGGCCAGCGTTCCAAGCACCGCAAGCCACACGAAACTGCCCGACAGCGCCAGCGCCATCGCCAGCCCGCCATAAACCAGGATCGACCGGGATGGCGTGGCGAACCGGCCATGCACATGCCCCAGCCAGCGCGGCAGCGTACCCTGCACCGCCATGGCATAGGTGATGCGAGGCGAAGTCAGCATGTTGCCGTGCAGATTGCCTGTCAGCGAGGCGAGCGCCGTTAGCGTCATGATCGCAGCCCCGGTGCCGCCGGCAATGGCCGCCCCGAATGCGATCAGCGGCGCCTCCTCGCTGCCGGCCGGTGCCACCGCCGTATAGGCAAGCTGGATCAGAAAATAGAACAGCGCGGAGAAGGCGACGGTCCAGATCATCGCGCGCGGCACCGATCGGCGCGCATCGACCGTCTCGCCGGCAGACACCATCACATGCTCGAACCCGACGAAGGCATAGAGGATGAGGAGCGCGTTGGTTTCGACGGTGGTGAAGGCCGGCAAGGCGGTGGGCAACGACAGCGACGGGCCGAACATCCAGAGCCCGGCGACCGCGAACAGGATCAGAGGCAGCACCTTGAACATCGATGCGATGTTCAAGACCGCCACGGCCCGCCGCACGCCGACATAGTTCGCCCACGTCAGCGCGCCCAGCACGGCCACGATGATGATGCCCCGCGCCAGGCCGCCCTCCAGCGCCGGGAACAGCCCCCCGGCATAGGCGGCGAACACCGTCACATTGGCCGCGATCGAGGTGAGCTTCGCGATATAGTTGAGCCACCCGGCCTGAAATCCGGCGAACGGCCCGAACGCGCGGGTTACATAGGCGACCGGCCCGCCCGTGATGTCGAACCGGGCCGAGACCGCGGCCAGCGGCGCCACGATTACCAGCATCAGCAGCCCGAACAGCGGAAACATCCAGGGGCCGAACGCCCCGAACTCCTTGAACACCACCCCCGGCAGCACGAAGATGCCCGCGCCGACGATTCCGTTGAACGCCAGCACGGCGACCGCGAACGGTCCGATCGCCCGACGCAGGCTCGTGCCCGGCCCCGCCTGTGCGATGGCCGACGGTCCTATGTTCGGCTGCCCGCCCGGCGCCCCAGCCGGCCTGTGCTAGTCGACAAGGCGTGTCTTCAAGGCCGCCAGCAGCGTTTCCGGCCGCCGGGTGCTTCCCAGCGGCACGGCATAGGCCATGCACGTGAAGCAATGCGCCTGGATCGTCGGGCCCTTCCCGATCGCAATCGCCGCCTCCACCTGCGCCACGGCACGCATTCGCGATACCGTCACCGAGCGGGCAAGTGCGTCCTGCGCCGGCGCCTCGCTGCCTTCCATTTGGGCCAGCAGCTTGACCAGCCAGGGCAGCGGCGGCTGCATCACCTTGACGCGCGGCTTGCCCTCGATCCCGGCGCGCCGCCCGGCCTCCGCCACGGCGGCGTCCAGATCGCCGAAGCTGTCGATCAGCTTCAGCTCCTTCGCCCGCGCGCCGGACCAGACGCGGCCCTCCGCCACCTTCTCGACCTCGGCGACCGGCATTTTGCGCGCGCCCGCCACCAGCGCCAGGAACTTCGCATAGGTGTCGGCCACGCCGCCCTGGATCAGGGCCCGGGTGGGGTCATTCAGGCCGCCCACGATGTCGGGCTGGCCGGAAAACGGCGTGGTGGCGATCCCGTCGGCTGAAACCCCCAGGTCCTTCAAGGTGCGCTGGAACGTGGGGATGATGCCGAACACGCCGATCGAGCCCGTCACCGTGTTGCGGCTGGCAAAGATCGCATCGGCGCCGGCGCCCACCCAGTATCCGCCGCTGGCCGCCACCGGCCCGAAACTGGCGATCACCGGCATCTTGGCGTCTCGCGCCTGCTGCATCGCAAGCCGAATCCGTTCCGAAGCCAGGGCCGAGCCGCCGCCAGAATCCACGCGCACCACCAGCGCGCGCGCATCCTGGTCGGCCACCGCATCTTCGATCAGCCTGGCGACGGTGTCGCCGCCGGCCTGGCCCGCGGGCGCTTCGCCGTCGACGATGTTCCCGCTGACATGGACGACAGCAACTGCCGGTCCGGTTTCGGCGATCGGTTGGCGGGCGGCGAAATAATCCCGCGCGTTGATCCGCCTATAGTCGCCCGGCAGATCTTCTTCCTCGCCCTCGCCCAGCTTCTCGCGCAGCGCCGCGCGCCAGGCGGTGTCGCTCAGCACCACGTCCACCAGGCCGGCGCTTCGGGCAAGCTCGGCCTGGTCCTGATTGGCCCCGGCCACGCGCGCCGGCCAGCTGGCGACGGTCGCCGCCATGTCCAGCCTGGGGCGCTGCTTTTCCACCCCGGCGCGCCATCCCGCCCACAGATCGTCGGCGAGCTGCTGGTCCGCGGCACGTGCCTCGGGCGAGCTTTCGTTCCGGGTAAAGGGCTCAACGAAGCTCTTGTAGGTCCCCACGCGGAACACCTCGACATCGACTTTCAGCTTGTCGAGCGCATCCTTGAAATAGAGGTTGGTGCCGCCCGGGCCGCTGATCAGTACCGCGCCCATCGGCGAGAGCCCGACCTTGCTGGCATGTGCCGCCAGATAATAGCCATCGTCGCCATAGGCCGTGGCCCAGGCCTCCACCGGCTTCCCCTTGGCGCGGAACCTGGCAAGCGCCATGCCGACGCTTTCCAGATTGGCCAGCCCGCCGCCCATGAAGCCATCCAGATCCAGCGTGATCATCCGGATCGCCGGGTCGTCGGCGGCCAGGTCGATGGTGCGCACCAGGTCTGCCGTCACGGTCTCGGGAATGATCGTGTCGCCTGACACCAGCGACAGCGGCGATCGCTCGGTGCCCTGGTCCACCAGCACGCCGTCCAGGTCGATCTCCAGCGCGCCGCCTTCGGGCACGCTGATGCGGGGCGAGCCGCTGGACAGCGCGGCCCACAGCCCGGCGAACAGCAGGAGCATGAACATCAGCACCAGCGCATCCTTGACGCCGACGAGGAAGGTCCAGACGCCCTTCAGGAACTGCATGCGATACTCCTCGAAAAGTCAGTCTGGGCTTAGCGCTCAATTGCGAAACTGCAATGCGGCGCAGTTGACTCGATGGCGGCCGGCGGGAAGACTCCCCGGATGGAGATGCGCCGCGACGATCTGGAGGCCGCCGTGCAGGCCGGTATCATCGACACCGGGACGCGCGACCGGTTGCTGGCCTTCGTGGCCCACCGTACCGAAGGCGCGGCCGGCCCCGACAACGAGAGTTTTCGCCTGCTGACGGGATTCAACGATATCTTCGTGACGCTGGCCTGCGTGCTGCTGTTGGTGGCGGTGGCCAGCCTGCTGCCGGGTATCGTTGCGACGGCGGGCATCGCCGCGCTCAGCTGGGCGCTGGCGGAGTATTTCACGGCTCGAAGGCGGATGGCGCTGCCCTCCATCCTGCTGCTGCTCGCGTTCGTCGGCTCGGTGTTCGCGCTCACGGTGCAGCTGTTGTCCGGTGCCGAGCACTGGAGCCTTGCGGCGCGGCAGGCCTATTCCACCGGCCAGGTCGCGGCGCTCTGGGCGCCGATCGCCGTGGCCGGCGGGGTTGCGGCAGCGGCGGCGGCGCTGCACTGGCGCCGCTTTCGCGTGCCCATCACGCTTGCGGCCGGGGCGGCGGGCCTTGCCGTCCTGCTGGCTGCCGTCGTCGGCGCGGTGGTGCCGGGCCGCACGCCGCTGCTGCTGGCGATGCTGGCGGGTGGGCTCGGCATCTTCGCGCTCGCCATGCGTTACGACATGACAGACCGGGAGCGGATCACCCGCAACACCGACATCGCCTTCTGGCTGCACCTGCTCGCCGCGCCGCTGATCGTGCACCCGATCTTCGCGCTCAGCGGCCTGGCAGAGCAAGGCGCCGGCGCTGCCGCGACCCTGCTGGTCCTTCTGGTCTATGCCGGGCTCACATTCGTGGCGCTGGCGATCGATCGTCGGGCCCTGCTGGTATCGGCGCTGGCCTATGTGCTCTACGCGCTGCAAGGCCTGTTCGAGGCAGGGCAGGTGGCTGCCGGGTTCGGGTTTACCGCGCTGATCCTCGGCAGCTTTCTCGTCATGCTCTCGGCGGCCTGGGGCCATCTTCGGCATCGCCTTCTTGGGTGGCTCCCGGCGCATTGGGCCCGTCGGCTTCCGCTCCCGGCAACGCCGGGGGTTGCCTGATCGCGCTCCAGACCGGTTCGCCGCGCGCGTCCCTGGGGATCTCGCCGCCCGTCACTGCGCCTTTGTGCTTGACGGACGCCAGGTAAAGCGGAGCAGGGGCACAGGCTGCAACCAGGATCGGGGCCAGCAGCAGGATGGACCGGGCAGAAAACTCGATGTGCAACTTCGTTAACCTTATTGATGCAATGTCGCCCCTGCAATGCCCCCTAAACCTGTCGGACAAATGAACGAAAGCGAAAAAGCTGCGGAAACGGCCCTTTTGCCTGCCTGGCCGACCGGTTCCGGCCCCCCCGGGCTCGTCGTGCGGATGGCCGCACGCGGCGATGGGGTCACGGCCGACGGGCGATTCCTGGCGGGTGCGGTTCCCGGCGACATGGTGGCGCCGGATGGCTCGATACGGCCCGGCCCGAACCGCGCCGTACCGCCGTGTCGGCATTTCGGAACCTGCGGCGGCTGCCAGCTGCAGCATGTGTCCGACGCAACGATCGCCGAGTTTGCGCGCAGCCGCATGCTGGAGCCGCTGGCACGCGCCGGGATCGTCCCCGCAGAGCTGATGGCGACGCACATGTCGCCCCCCGCCAGCCGACGCCGCGCCGCGCTCCGGGCCACGCGAACGAAGGGCCAGGTCCGGCTGGGCTTCAATGCCGAGGGCGCCCACAGCCTGATCGACGTTGCGCAATGCCCAGTGCTCCACCCCGACCTCTTCCGGCTGGTGGCGCCCTTGCGAAAGCTGCTGGGCCCGTATCTGGCGGAGCGATCGGCGATCGGCATCACCATGACGCTGACCGATGCAGGCGTGGACCTGCTGCTGTCCAACCTGCAGGCCAACAGCCTTCCGGTGATCCAGGGGCTCACCGATTTCGCCGGGGCGATGGGGCTGGCACGGCTGTCGCTGGAAGGGCCGATGGGGGTGGAGACACTGGTCGCGCGCAGCGATCCCTTCGTCACCATGGGGAGCGTCGCCGTGACGCTGCCGCCGGCCGCCTTTCTCCAGGCAACGGCAGACGGCGAAACGGCCCTGGTGGCGGCAGTGTCGGCGGTGGCGGGGCAGGCGCGCAGCGTGGCGGACCTGTTCGCCGGCAGCGGCACCTTCGCACTTCCGCTATCACGGACCGCAACCGTGCTGGCGGTCGATGCGGCAGGCCCGGCGATCCGGGCATTGGGAGAGGCGGCCCGGCGCGCCGGCCGGCCGATCTCCGCCCAGCACCGCGACCTGTTTCGCAAGCCCATGAGCGCCGCCGAGCTGGACGGCTTCGACATGATCGTCATCGATCCGCCGCGCGCCGGCGCTTTGGTACAGGTCGGCGAAATTGCCCGCAGCCGGGTGCCGGTGGTGGCCGCCGTCAGCTGCAACCCCGCCACCTTCGCGCGCGACGCCGCGATCCTGGTGGCCGGGGGCTACCGTCTCGGCCGACTCTGGCCCGTTGCGCAGTTCCGCTGGTCCACCCATGTCGAGCTTGTCGCCGAATTCCGCCGCTAAGCTGCAAGGCGGCACGAAACAGTCGTTAACAGACGGCGCGCTGCAGATCCCGTATCGGACGGCGCAACAAGTCTGGAGACCATCGTGAAAATTGCATCGCTTCTGGCCCTGGCCGCTCTCACTGTCGCCACCTCCGGGTCGGCTGCCACGCTGTTCACCCAGGGTACCGCCACCGGCCCGCTGGAAAGCCCCGGATCGGTCAGCTTCCTGTTCGAGGCTGGTGCCGGTGCGGGCCTTACCAGCTTCACGCTGAACGGATTCGCCTCGCTGGACGGTGTCAACCCATGGGGCGACACGTTCACCTTGTCGCTGAACGGCGTCGACATCCTGTCCGGTAGCTACAATCTGGGCGGCGGCGGCGACGACGTCACCTTCTACGCGCCGGCGGGCAGCAGCATTTCGGTTTCGACGCCTGGTCTCTGGCAGGGCGGCACCGGCCTGTTCCAGGTTCCGCTGGCCCTGGTCGCTGGCACCAATACGCTGACGCTCGGCTACAGCGGTGGCGCCCAGGGGCTCGGCGACGAGGGCTGGGGCGTCTCCGACCTCTTGGTCAGCGGCAGTTCGGGCGCCGTGCCGGAGGCCGCGACCTGGGCGCTGATGATCACCGGGTTCGGAATGGTCGGCTTTGCGATTCGTCGCCGGCAGGGCGGAGTGTTGCTGCCGGCCTGACCACAGCCCCGATGCCCGGGGCTGCCGTAGGACAGGAGCACCCCGCCGGACCCGCGACGGCAGCCCTTCGCCTCAGCCGAAAAGCTTCGCCCAGCCGCGCTTCGGCCGATCCTTCCAGTGGCCGCGGTGGAACGCGTCGGACGCCAGCAGCGGCATCACCGAACCGGCCTCGGCGAACACCATCTGCTCGATCCCCGTGTTCACCTTGCCCCAGCTCGCCGCTTCCTGCAGCGTCGACGACGAACAGGCCCCGTCGCGCACATCGGCGACGGTGATCTGCACCGCATATTTGTGCACCTCGACATCATGATGGCCGAGGATCTCGGCGCAGACGACGGTATCCTGGATGAAGTTCTTCGGCACGCCGCCTCCGATCATCAGGAGGCCGGTGGTTCCCGCCTGGATCTTGATCTCGGTCAGCTCGCGGAAGTCGGCGATGGCATCCAGCACCATATAAGGCTGGCCGGCCTTCATCCGGTCCACCTGGTGCTTCACCAGCCCGAAGCCCGCCGACGAATCGACGAACGCCGGGCAGAAGATCGGCACGTCATGCTCATAGGCGAGCTTGACGAGGCTGTTGTCCTTCTTGCCATGCTCGGCAAGATACTTCCCCATTTCGCGGATGAAGGCGCGGCTTGAATAAGGCCGGGCCTCCAGCTCGTTGGCGATACGGTTGATCGTGAAGTCGCAGTCCTGCAACTGCTCCTCATCGATATAGGTGTCGTAAATGCGATCGATATAGAGCGAGCGCAGCGTATCATCATGAGGGATTTCAAGCGCCTGATAGTGGTTGTGGCCAAGCCCTTCGAAGAAATCCATGTCGACGATGGTGGCGCCCGTGGCGATCACCACGTCCACCATGTTGGAGCGGATCAGCTCGGCATAAAGGTCCATGCAGCCGCCCGCAGAGGTCGAGCCGGCGATCACCAGGCACACGGTGCAATCCTTGTCGGCCAGCATCTGGTTGTAGATGCCGGTCGCGCGCGCAAGGTCGCGGCTGGTAAAGCTCATGTTCGCCATCTGGTCGATGATCGGTCGCGCATCGAAGCTCCGGATGTCGATATGCTCGACCTTCTTCGAGAGAAGCTCGGCCTTTCGTTGCGCATCGATCTGCGCACCAGCATGGCTTTGGTCGATCTGTTCGGTCATGTCGGTCTCCATAGCTTCGCGCGCATCCGCGCACCGTCTGGCATTGAAATACTACATTCCCACGACCCGTCATCCCAGCGAAGGCTGGGATCTCCCGCCTCGCCGAATAAACGATGTTGGGGAATGCCAGCCTGCGCTGGCATGACGAACATTGGGTGAGGCCTGGCCCCGAAAGGGTCAGGGCCGCGCGAAACGCACCACCGGCAGCGCCAGCACATTGTCCGGCACGGCCGATTCGCCTCCCGCCGGGATCAGCGACAGCATCGGCGGGTCGGACACGATCACCGTCTCGCCGGTGCCGAAGCCGTTGAACCCGGTTCGCATCGCCTGGCCATAGGCACCCAGCTGGCCGATCTCGATATAGTCGCCCGCCTTCACGTCGCCCGGCAGCGCGAACGGACCCTTCATATGGTCCATGTCGTCGCAAGTGGGGCCATAAAAGGCGAAGTCCACCGGCTCGGCCGACGAGGCATCCTCCCGGATCAGCCGGGTCGGATAGCGCCACTCCACATGCGCCGCATCGAACAGCGACCCATAGGCGCCGTCATTGATGTAAAGCTCCTCGCCGCGCCGCCGCTCGACCCGCACCAGCACGCTGGCATAGTCGGCCGAAAGCGCCCGCCCGGGCTCGCACCACAGTTCGGCAGAGTAGGAGATCGGCAGCGCCTCATAGGCGCGCTCGATCACCGCAAAATAGGTCTCCAGGCTCGGCGGCTCCATGCCGGGGTAGCGCGACGGGAAGCCGCCGCCGACGTCGATCACGTCGACGGTCACGCCGGCCTCCACGATCGCGGCGCGAACGAACGCGAACGCATCGGCATAAGCCGCCGGGCTCATCGCCTGCGATCCCACATGGAAGCAGATGCCGAGCGCATCGGCCGCCTGGCGGGCCGCCAGCAGCAGGGCAGGGGCGTCGGCCACGCCGATCCCGAACTTGGCCGCGAGGCTGAGCTTGCTGTGCGCCGAAGACACTTTCAGCCGCACGCACAAAGTGAGGTCGTCAGCCGGCACGCCGTCGGTCGAACAGCCGCGAACGATCTTCGCCAGCTCCTCATGGCTGTCGAGCGAGAAGATACGAACGCCCAGGCCGTGATATGCCTCGACGATCGCCTCCTCGGCCTTCACCGGATGCATGAACGCCAGCACCGCGTCGGCAAACAGCCCGCGGATCAGCCGCGCCTCGGCGATCGACGCGACATCGAAATGCCGGATGCCGCCCTGCCACAGCAGCTCGATGAGATGCGGGCTCGGGTTGGCCTTCACCGCATAGAAGCTCTTGCCCGGAAATGCCGAGACGAAGAAGCGGGCCGCGTCGAGCGCAGCTTCCGGGCGGACAAGGGTAACGGGCGCTGCCGGTTGCAGCGCGCGCGCTACCCGAAGCGCGTTATGATGCTGGTGCAATTCAAGGGACCTCCGGGGAGTTGTTTCAACAAACGACAGCCTTGCGGTGGAAGTCCCATGGGGCAGCGGAGCGCGCATATGGGGATCCCGACCCCCCATGTAAAGCAGAAAATTGTTACAAAGCGCCCGAAGTTTAACCTTGAACAAAAGACGCCGTCATCCCAGCCGCCCGCAAATCCAACCCTCATGGCGTCAGCGTCTCCGCACCTCCGCCAGCTTCCCTGCCACGAAATCCGCCAGCGCGCCCACTGTTACGAAAATCTCACCGCTGATTTCGCCGTCGTCGATCAGGATGCCGAACCGGTCTTCCAGCGCCGTCAGCACGGTCGCCACTGCCATGCTGTCCAGCTCGGGCAGGTTACCGAACAGCGGCGTCTCGCGCACCAGAGACGCCGTCACGCCCGGCGCCAGCACCAGGGCTTCGCCGAGCAGGGCGGCAACGTCGGCGATAAGGGGAGAAGGCGCGATCGAAAGGCTGGCCATGCGGCAAGGGTCCCAAAGGCGCCCGCGAGGCAAGCGGCGGGCCGAAGGCGCGAGCGCATAGCCCCGGCGGACGATCATTGCAACGTGCGCCATCGGGGCGGACGTTCGGAGCGGCCACCATTGCGCTACCATTGCATCCACGGGGTGGGACCCATAGAAGCGCGGGCCTCATGTCCACGCCTTTCCTCAAGATGCACGGCCTCGGCAATGATTTCGCCATCTTCGATGCGCGCGAGGTGGCGCTCGCCATGCCGGTGGAGCGTGCCCGGCGACTGGCCGACCGGCGGCGCGGGATCGGCTGCGACCAGCTCATCGTGATGGAACCCTCCACGCGCGCCGACGTGTTCATGCGCATCTTCAACCCGGATGGAAGCGAGGCCGAATCCTGCGGCAATGCCACCCGCTGCGTCGCCCAGCTGCTGGGCGGCAGTGCCACCATCGAAACGCGGGGCGGCCTGCTGACGGCGGCATCGGCCGGCGCGGGCGTGACGATCGACATGGGCGCGCCACAATTCGGCTGGGCCGAGGTCCCGCTGGCCTATGCGATGGATACCGCCGACATGCCGGTCGGCTGGGGCGATCTGGAACGGCCGGTGGGGGTGTCGATGGGCAACCCCCATGTTGTGTTCTTCGTGACCGACTGTGACGCCGTCGCGCTGGCACAGCTCGGCCCGGAAATCGAGCTGGACCCGCTGTTCCCTGAGCGTGTCAACGTGAATGTCGCCAGCATCGAGAGCCGGGGGCGCCTCAGGCTCCGCGTGTGGGAGCGTGCCGCCGGGCTGACGCTCGCCTGCGGCTCGGGCGCTTGTGCTACCTTCGCGGCCGCCCGCCGGCGCGGCCTGGTCGATCCCGTCGCCACGGTCGCGTTGCCCGGCGGCGATCTAAAGATCGCTGAAACAGCGACCGGCACGCTGGAGATGACCGGCCCGGTTGCCACGGCTTTTCGCGGCGAGACCGACCTTTGAAGGTTCTAACCCATGGCTGCCGCTCGAACCTCGCCGAGCGCGATGCGCTGGCCGCGCTGGCGCCCGCCGGCACCACGGTCCTGAACAGCTGCGCCGTGACGGCGGGGGCGGTCCGCGATGCCCGCGCGGCGGCAAAGGCGGCGGCCCGCTTGGGCCCGGTCGTGGTAACGGGCTGCGCCGCCACGATCTCGCCCGAGCGTTTTGCCGACCTCGGCGTGCAACTGCTGCCCAACGCCTCCAAGCTGGACCCGGCCTGGTGGGGGCAGGCCTCCGCCCCGCCGCCGGTCACCCGCCAGAGCCGGGGCTTCGTCACCGTTCAAGACGGCTGCGACCATGATTGCACCTTCTGCGTCACCCGGCTGGCGCGGGGTCCTGCACGGTCGGTACCGGTGGCTGACGTCGTGTCGCGGGTTCGCGCCCTGGCCGATGCCGGGGTGAACGAAGTGGTGCTCACCGGAATCGATACCACCAGCTATGGGGCGGACCTTCCCGGCCGCCCGGCGCTGGGCCAGCTGGTCCAGGCCATCCTGCGCGATGTGCCGGGCCTGCCGCGGCTGCGCCTGTCTTCAATGGACGCGGCCGAAGCCGATCCGGCGCTGGTGGAAGCATTCTCCGACCTCCGGCTGATGCCGCATGCCCATCTCAGCCTGCAGTCCGGCGACGATCTGATCCTGAAACGGATGAAGCGGCGCCACAGCCGGGCCGATGCGGTCCGGCTGGTGGCCCGGCTGAAGGCGGCGCGCGCCGATATCGCCATAGGCGCCGACCTGATCGCCGGTTTCCCGACCGAAGGCGAACCCGCGCATCGAAACTCGCTGGCGCTGCTGGCGGATTGCGACATCGCCCACGTCCATGTCTTTCCCTATTCGCCGCGCCCGGGCACCGCGGCGGCGCGGATGCCGCAGGTTCATGCCGAAGCCGGCAGGATGCGCGCGGCAGAGCTGCGCAGCCTGGGCGCAGACAGAACGAAGAGGATCATGCAGAGCATGTTGTCGATGAATGTCGATACGGTAAGCGAAGGCGATCAGGGCATCACGCCGCACGGCTTCAAGCTGCGCTACCGCGATCCGCATCCTCGCGGCGCGCGCGTTGCCGCCGATCTGCGCGCCGTCGTCGAGGGGCGGTTTGCCGAATGAACGACGCTCTGCCGGACATCACCGAAAAGACCAGCTGGCTGGCGCGGATGCGCTCCGGCCTGTCGCGCTCGTCAGAGAAGCTCGCCCAGAACCTCACCTTCCTGGTCGGCGGCGGCCGGATCGAGGCCGAGGACCTCGACAATATCGAGGAAGCGCTGATCGCAGCCGACCTCGGCCCGGTGGTGGCCGCGCGGATCACGGCGAGGCTGGCCGAAGCCCGGCTCGCCGGCGATATCGACATGGCACGTGTTCGCCAGGTCGCCGCCGACGAGATCGAGGGGATCCTCGCGCCGCTGGCAAGGCCGCTGCTGATCACGGCCTTTCCCCGACCACACACGATCCTGGTGGTGGGCGTGAACGGAACCGGGAAGACCACCACCATCGCCAAGCTCGCGCATCTGTACCAGGAAGACGATTATGCCGTGCTGATGGCCGCGGGAGACACGTTCCGTGCCGCCGCCGTCGAGCAGCTGAAGGTCTGGGGCTCGCGCCTGGGCGTGCCCGTGATCTCGGGCCGGCAGGATGCCGACGCCGCGGGCCTCGCCTTCACCGCGATGGAGCAGGCCCGCGCGTCGGGCCGCGACGTGCTGCTTGTGGACACGGCGGGCCGGCTGCAGAACAAGGCCGGGTTGATGGACGAGCTCGCCAAGGTGCGACGCGTGCTGGGGAAGCAGGCGCCCGGCGCGCCGCACGACACGATCCTGGTGCTGGATGCGACCACCGGCCAGAATGCGCTGAGCCAGATCGAAATTTTCAAGGAGGTGTCCGGGGTGACCGGTCTTGTGATGACGAAACTCGACGGCACCGCGCGAGGCGGCGTGCTGGTCGCAGCCGCCGAGAAGTTCGGCCTGCCGATCCATGCCATCGGAGTCGGCGAGAAGCTGGGCGATCTGCGGCCGTTCGATGCCAAGGCCTTTGCCTCGGCGCTGACGGGCGCCGACCGGTGAGCGAAGCCGAAACACCTGCCAGGAAGGAGCTTGCCGGCTGGAAGAAGCTCGCCGTAGATCTCGGCCCGCTTGTCATCTTCTTCGTCGCTTACAACCGCTTCGACATGTTCGTCGCCACCGGCGCCTTCATGGCCGCGACCGCCGTCGCGATGGCGGTATCCTGGGCACTCACCCGCCACATTCCGCCGATCACCTGGTTCTCGGCCGTGCTCGTCGGCGTGTTCGGCGGGCTCACCCTGTGGCTCCAGGACGAGACTTTCATCAAGATGAAGCCCACCATCGTCTACCTGATCTTCGCCGGCGTGCTGTTCTTCGGGATCGCGACCGGGCGCAACTATCTCAGGAACCTGCTCGGCAGTGCTTTCACCGGCCTGTCCGAACGCGGCTGGCACCTTCTGGCCTGGCGCTGGGCGCTGTTCTTCGTCGTGTTGGCGGTCCTCAACGAAATCTTCTGGCGCCTGTTCTCGACCGACATATGGGTGCATTTCAAGGTCTGGGGCGACACGCTGCTCACCTTTGCGTTTGCCGTCGCCCAGATGCCGATGCTGCTGAAAAACGGGCTCGACCTGAAGGACAAATAGCCCGGCAGCTCATCTGGCCTCGTAGCTCCTGTCCAGCTGGTTTGAGCCGGTCGTAGCGACATTGACCCAAGGCCGCGCCGTAGGAGGCGGCGTAGGGCGCAGATCCCACCGCGAGCCCACCCGTGAAGAACATTATCGGCGCCCCGGCATCCCGCAGCGCCTGGATCGCGGTGCCGTCGAAGTCGGCAAGATCGTAATGTTGTGCCGCCCACTCGTCAACGCGGCCGAGATTGCTTCGCAAGCCAGGCTTCCCCTTGCCGCCGCGCCAGCCCGATCAGATTGCCCAATGCGATATTCATGTCCACCATGTGCAGCCCCCAGCCGGGCATCGCCGTGTCGAGCCGCTCGAATGCGGCTTGCAACCTCGGCGCGTCGCTGGAGGCCGCCAGGTAACTTGTGCCGTCTGCCCCCCGAGTGCACGCCCCGCGCACCATCCCCGACAGGCGGAACGATGCAGTCTCCACCGGAACCGGCGCCAGGCTGCCGATCGCCGGCGTCAGGCCCGGGCGCGGCCTTGCCGGGAAGATTGGCGCCAGATAGGGCGTGTCCAGGATTGCAGCGGGATCGGTGCAAGCCACCATCAGCCCCGGCCCCGGACGGCCGGCGAAGCGGTTGCCGGCCACCGGCGGCCGGCTCCCCGCATAGGTGACATAGGCGACGGTGCAGCCGGTGTCGTTGGCGCGCGTGCAGAGCGGCAGCCCCGGGGGCGCCACGGCCGTCGACCCCGGCTCGGCGACGGGCACCGGATAGCCGATCACATGGGCGGCAACCACCCGCGCTGCCACCGGCTTGTCCGCGATCTCCTCGGAAACCAGCCGCGCCAGGTGCCGCGCGCCCTGGCTGTGCCCGATCAGCACCACGCCGCGGCCGGCATTGTCGGCGGCTAGATACCGCTCCCAAGCGGCCTTCACATCGGTATAGGCCAGCTCGCGGTCGCCCTTCACCGTTCCCGGAATCGTCGCCAATGTGGTCTGGCGATACAGTGGCGCGAAGCGGCGGCAGATCTCGCCGAAGCGAGCGAACTGCTGCTGCACCACATAGCGCTCCTCGTCGGTCGCCATGCCGTCGCTGTTTCCGGTCGGCTGGCGCGAAACCGTGGGGTAGACATAGAAGCAGTCGAACCGGGCCGGCATCGCAGGTGGTGGCGGCACCACCAGCGCGCCGCCGGCCGAAATGTCGGTCAGCGACAGGTCGGTGTCGCAGGGGCCGGTCGCGTCGGGACGGCACAACCAGCTTTCCGGCCTGGAATAGTCCATCGGTCCGGCAGTCGCGGCCTGTGCCATCGCCAGCGCGGTCCCCGCCATCATCAGCTTCCAGCGCATCGCTTCTCTCCTGCCCCAAGTTTCGGCTTCCACAATGCGGCGGTTGCAGCCAAGGGCAATCCCCGAAATGAAGGAGCGACGGGTGGAACGAGGCGAAGCGAAAGCCGACAGGCGATGAGGCTGCTGCTGCGCGTAGCGGGGCTGGTCGGCGTCCTCGCGATCCTGTTCCTCGGCGTCGGCCTGTGGAACGCGACCCGCCCGCCGGTCATTGTTCGCGCCTCGTTGCCGCTCGACGGCCTGCCGCCCGGCACCCGCCTGAAGGTGCTGCTCATCAGCGACACCCATTTTAGCCACCCGGATATGGGAACCGGCCGGCTTCTCTCCATTGCAGCCGCTGCCAACGCTCAACAGCCCGACCTAATCCTGCTCGCTGGCGACTATATCGGCGGCAAGCTTATCGATTGGCCCAAGGTGCGCCTCGAGCAGGCGCTGCCGCCGCTGGCAGCCCTCAAGGCTCCGCTGGGCGTCTATGCGGTGATGGGCAACCACGACGAGCCGCGCTGGACGCCGCGAATCATGGCGCTGCAGGTCCGCCCGAAGCTGCTGGTCAACAGCCATGTCGATCTCGGCCCGGTCGTGCTCGCCGGGCTCGACTCAATGAGGCATGCATCGGACTACGAGCAGGCAATCGCCGGTGCGCCGGTTGGAAAACCCCTTCTTCTGCTCCTGCACGAGCCTGAACTGCTGGCCCGTTTGGCCTTGCCGCCAAACCCGGCCGTACTCGCGCTTGCAGGTCACACCCACGGTGGCCAGATCGTGCTTCCGCTGATCGGCCGCCCAGGGGCTCTGTTGCTGGGCCGCGACCAGTGTTGGCGCGGACTCTGCAGCATCAACCAATGGCCGGTGTATGTAACCTCCGGCCTCGGGACGACCTTCGTGCCGCTCCGCTACGGCGTCCCACCGGAGATCGTCGTCTTGACGCTCTACTCCACCGGCAGGAAATCCGGCACGCTGAGATAGCGCTCGCCGGTATCATAGTTGAACCCAAGCACCTTCGCGCCCGCGCCCAGCTCGGGCAGCTTCTGCGCAATCGCCGCCAGCGTCGCGCCGGACGAAATGCCGACCAGCATGCCTTCCTCGCTCGCCGCGCGCCTTGCCCAGGTCTTGGCATCCTCCGGCGCCACCTGGATCACACCGTCCAGCAGCTGGGTGTGCAGGTTGGCCGGGATGAACCCCGCGCCGATCCCCTGGATCGGGTGCGGCGCGGGCTGGCCGCCCGAAATCACCGGCGACAAGGTCGGCTCGACCGCAAACACTCTCAGGCCCGGCCATTCGGCCTTCAGCACCTGCGCCACCCCGGTGATGTGGCCGCCGGTGCCCACGCCGGTCACGATGGCGTTCAGCGGCGCCTCGGCGAAATCCGCCAGGATTTCCTGCGCGGTGGTGCGCACATGCACGTCGATATTGGCGGGATTGTCGAACTGCTGCGGCATCCACGCACCCGGGGTCGCGTCCACCAGCTCCTGCGCCCGGGCAATCGCCCCCTTCATGCCCATTTCGCGCGGCGTGAGGTCGAAACTCGCACCATAGGCCAGCATCAGCCGGCGCCGCTCCAGGCTCATGCTCTCGGGCATTACCAGCACGATGCGGTAGCCCTTCACCGCCGCCACCATCGCCAGCCCGATCCCGGTGTTGCCGCTGGTCGGTTCGATGATGGTGCCCCCCGGCTGCAACGCCCCCGATCGTTCTGCATCCTCTACCATGGCAAGCGCGATCCGGTCCTTGATCGACCCGCCCGGGTTCGACCGTTCGGATTTCGACCACACCTCGGCACCCGGGAACAGCCGGCTCAACCTGATATGCGGTGTGTTTCCGATCGTTTCCAGGATGTTGGCAGCAAGCATCGAAGCCTCCTTCAGGCGAGCGGGCGGGGCGGGGCCGGTTCGGGTCTCATCGCCTGCGGCAGGTCTAGCCGGTCGGCGTCCCGCAGCTCCGGGAACAGCCGCGCCCATAGCACAGTCACCCCCAGCGCAAGCAAGCCGCCGATCACCGTCGCCTCCACCGCGCCAAACAGCGCCGCCGTCGTTCCGGCGCGGAATTCACCCAGCTCGTTCGACGCACTGACGAACAGCATCGACACCGACGAAACCCGGCCCCGCATCGCGTCGGGCGTGTGCAGCTGGATCAGCGAAGACCGGACATAGACCGAAACCATGTCGGCCGCGCCCAGCACGACCAGCGCTGCGATCGATACCCAGACGGTGGTGGAAAGCCCGAACAGGATCGTTGCCAGCGCGAAGATCCCGACATTTACGAACATCTTCACGCCCACCCGCCGCCCGAGCGGATTGCGCGTGAGCCACAGCGCCACCAGACCGGCGCCGAACGCCGGCGCGGCGCGGAGCAGGCCGAGGCCCCCCGGCCCCACCATCAGGATGTCGCGCGCATAGATCGGCAGCATCGCGGTCGCCCCGCCCAGGATCACGGCGAACATGTCGAGCGAGATCGCGCCCAGCACGATCTGGTTGCCGCGCACATAGGCCAGGCCCTGCTTCACCGATTCGAGACCGCTGGCGTCGCTCCGCGGCGGCCGCGGCACCGGCGGAATTCGGAACAGCGCAACCAGCGACGCCGCCAGCAGCACCACCGCGATCGAATACGGCAGCGGCGGGCTGACATCATAGGCCAGGCCGCCGACGACCGGCCCCAGCACCGCACCCGTCTGCCACCCGATCGAGTTCCAGGCGATCGCCGTCGGGAGCACGTCCGGGGGCACCAGGTTCGGCGCCAGCGCCGAGAGCGAGGGCGCGGCGAAGGCCCGCGCCACCCCCAGCACGACAGCGACAGCAAACAACGGCCAGAGCAGGGTCGACCCCGCAAAAGCGAGGCCCGCCAGCACGGCGGCACAGAGCAGCTCCAGCAGGACCGCTCCCCGCGCAATGTGGCGCCGGTCCAGCCGGTCGGCGATCACGCCCACCACCAGGCTGAGGCCCAGCACCGGAAGGAACTGCGCCAGGCCGACCAGCCCCAGCAGGAACGCGGCCTCGCGGATCGGCAGGGTCGCCCGCGCCAGGTCGTACACCTGCCAGCCGATCACGATCACCATCAGCATCTGCGCCAGCGTCGAGCAGAACTTCGCCACGAAAAAGGCCCGGAACCTGGGGAAGGCGAACGGCGAGGCGGGAAGGGTGTCGACGGACGTCACGCCGGCGGCCTAGCAGGCCCGTGACGCATCAGGGAAGCCAGGTCAGAAACGATCTTCCCGGTCGTGCGGGAACAGCAGCTGCGGAACCTGGGTCAGCGTCCAGCTGTCCGTCGGCACCGGCCGGTCCAGCACCCACACCATGTCATAGCGGTCGTCCGGCCAGTCCTCGGGGCATGAAACGCCCCCTGCAATCAGCCGCGCCAGTCGCGCAATCTGGTGATGGTGCCAGGCGATCAGCACCGGCGACGGCGCCAGCAGCGCGGCGGCCGCAACGGCCGGCTCCTCGCCCTCGGCATGGCTCGCATCGATAGGCAGCCCCAGGGCGTGCGAAAGCGGCTCCACGGTTCGCTGCGACCTCAGGCTCGGGCTCAGCTCGGTGGCGGCGGCGGCGAAAATGGCGCGCGGCGGCAGGATGCCGGCGTGATGCGGCTCGCCGTTTCGCGGTGCGAAGAAGTGCACCAGGGCCGCAGCGCGCTGCCAGCCCCTCACCGTGAGCTCGTGCTTGGCGTGGAAGCCATCGATGCACACGCTCCGGTCCGGCCCGCCGTGCACCGGCTTTTCGGCGTGGCGAATGATCATGATCTTCGGCATGGCGGCGCGTTGACATGAATAGGGCTCGCGTGTCCAATCCCCAAAAGCGGGGAGGCCGGACATGATCTGGAGGTGGGGCAGGCGGTGCGGGACGCTGCTGGCAGCGATGATCGGTATGGCCGGCGCCGGGATCGCGGCCGAAGCCGGCGATGCGGCACGGCCGGCGCCGGGGCGGATCGTCGCAATCGGCGATCTGCATGGGGACTGGTCGGCCTGGCGCGACATCGCACGCGACGCCGGGCTGGTGGATGCGAACGGCAGCTGGACCGGCGGCAGCACCGTCCTGGTGCAGACCGGCGACGTCCCCGATCGCGGCCCCGATACGCTGAAAATCGTTCAGGACCTGATGCGCCTGCAGCGCGAGGCCCCGCGCAGCGGCGGCCGGGTGATCGCCATGGTCGGCAACCATGAGGCGATGAACGTCACCGGCGACCTCCGCTATGTCTCCGCCGGCGAATATGCGGCCTTTGTCGACAGCAATTCGGAACGCCGCCGCGCCAAGGTGTTCGATACCAACCGCGCGACCATCGAGTCGGCCTATCGCAAGGCCAAGCCAGGCATGTCGGGCCGCGACATCCAGGCGGCCTGGAACGCCCGAACGCCGCTCGGCCTGGTCGAGCATCAGCTCGCCTGGAGACCCAATGGCGAGATCGGCCGCTGGGCGATCGGCAACCCCGGCGTGGTGCTGCTGGGCGGCACCCTGTTCGTGCACGGCGGCCTCAGCGCGGCCTACATCGGGCGCTCGATCGATGACATGAACCGCCGCATCGCTGCTGCGCTGAAGGCCCGCGACACCGCCGATAGCTCGATCATCAACGACCAGGCCGGGCCGCTCTGGTATCGCGGGCTCGCGCGCAAGCCGGGCGCCCCGGCCGAGACCGCCCCGGAAGACGGCAAGGCGCCGGTGCCGCTGTTGTCGGTGGAGGAGGAATTGGCCAAGGTGCTTGCCGCCTTCGGCGCCGATCGAATGGTGATCGGCCACACCCCGAATTTGCCCGGCATTGCCATCCTGAACGAAGGCCGGCTGGTGCGGATCGATACCGGTATTTCGGCGGTCTACGGCGGTACCCTCACCTGGCTGGAGATCGTCGACGGCAGGCTGGTCCCGCATGTCGTCGCCAGGTCGGCGCCGGCGAGTGAAAAGGGGAAGTGATGCTGAAACAGCTATTCGTCGCCGTCACGGCGCTGCTTCTGGTCTCTCCCGCAACGGCAAAGGCGCCAAAGCCGCTGTTCGCCGACAGCGAGGTCATCCGGCTCACCATCAAGGGCCCGATCGTCGCGCTTCCCGCCAGCAAGCCGGACGCCGTCGTCGACGGAACGTTGAGCGTTCAGGGCGCCGCGCCCGAGACCCTGCCTGTCACGCTGCAGCTGCGCGGGATCACCCGGCGCAAGCGCGAGACCTGCGCCTTCCCGCCGCTTCGAGTCGAGTTCCCCGCAAAACCGCCGAAAGGATCGCTGTTCCAGGGGCAGGACAAGCTGAAGCTCGTCACCCACTGCCGCCGAGACCCCGGGTTCCAGCAGAATGTGCTGCTGGAATATGCCGCCTATCGCCTGTTCAGCGAGCTGTCGCCCACCAGCTTCGCCGTGCGGCTGGCACAGATCGATTATGTCAACGACAAGGGCCAGCCGATCACGTCCAGGCTGGGCTTCTTCATCGAGGATGTGGGCGACATGGCCGACCGCCACGGCCTGCACCAGATGAAGCCGAAAGGCCGCATCCCGTCCACCCAGCTCGATCCCAGGGCGTCCGTTCGCTTCGCCTTGTTCCAGGACATGATCGGCAATCTGGATTGGGGCATGAACGGCGGGCCGGCGGGCGAGACCTGCTGCCACAACGCCCGGCTTGTCGCCGCGAAGGCGGATGCGACATCCGGCTTCGCCCCGATCCCCTACGACTTCGATTATTCCGGGCTCGTCGACGCGCCCTATGCGGTGTCTCCCGCCGAAATCCAGAGCGCCGGGGTGAAGGTGCGGCGCTATCGCGGTTTCTGCTCGCACAATGCCGGGGTCGCGCCCATGGCGGAGACCTTCCAGGCAAAACGGGCCAGTCTGTTGAAGGTAATCGCGGAGGTGCCGCTGATGGATGCCGGCACGCGAAAGAAGGCGACCTCCTACCTCGAGGATTTCTTCGAGCGGATCGCAACGCCCGATGCGATCGAGGCAAAGCTCCTGAAGACCTGCGTGAAGGTGGTCACGGTTCCCGCCAGCTGAAAACGGCTAGTCGACCCCCGCAGGGTCCGGCCTTCCGCGCGCTGCGGGCGTGCTCGTGTCATCCACGATAATCGTCGCATTCTCGATCTCCACGGTCGCGGGCGTGCCCTCCTTGCCGTGCCGCGGACCCTTGCCGTTCGGATGGTCCACCTCCACGAGGTAGCGCTTCATGTCGCTTCGCTCGCCATAGCGAAGCAGCCACAGCATCACGAAGCACAGGTTGAACGCCGCGGAACTCAGCATGGCGAGCTCGACCGCGCCGATTCCGGCCGCAAGCCCGATGCTGATCGACAGCAGGATGAACAGAAGATCGCCCGAGCTCTTCAGCGTGTTGCGATACCGCGCCGCCCCGGCGATCCCGGCCAGCGAGAAGGCGAGCGCCAGGGAATGCTGGACGATGACGACGATGCTGGTGACGACCAGCGGCAGCATCACGATGGTGTCCACCAGCGACTGGTCATATTCGTGCGGGTCGCGGATGTTCATATAAACCCAGCTGACCGGGAGCGAGGCCAGCAGCGCGCCGAGGATCGCAACGGCGAGCCAGACCAGGCTCCCCAGGAACGAAGGCGTGCTGCCGGCCGCCGCGGGCGCGGCCCGGGCCAGCTCGGCAATGCCGTCTACGGTCGGCGCCAGCTCCCCGGCCTGGGCAAGAAGGCCCTGCACCCGGCCGATCGGCAGGCTTTCCTGAAGCGCGGGGTCGATCCAGAGCACGACCAGAAGCGCACCCGCCATCAACGCGTAGTAGAGAACAAGTGTCGAAAGAAGTCGGATTGCCGGCACGTCATGCTCCCCCACGCCAAGGCAAGCTGGCTAGAGGATTTGCCGGGCCGGCGCAAAACACTTTCCCATGCGGCCGACCCGCTGCGGCGCCCCGGCGCGAGATCGTTCAGCCGCTCGCCAGCGCCACCAGGTCGGCCGTCAATCTCGATGCGTGCGTCACGCCCAGCCCGTGCGGTGCGCCCTCATATTCCAGCAGCCGGGCGCCGGCGATGCCTGCGGCCGCCCTGCGGCCGGTCGCATCGATCGGCACCACCTTGTCGGCTGTGCCGTGGATCACGAGCGTTTCGGGCGGAAACGCCGACAGGTCGGGCCGGAAGTCGGTCTGGCCGAACGCCTTCATCGCCGCCAGCGTCGGCCACAGCCCTGCCATCATGGCCCAGCGATGGGTCTGCTGGAGCACCTCTGCGCTCAGCGCATCCGCCTTCGGCGGCATTCCCAACATGTCCTTCACGGCCGTGCCAACCCCGGCTCCGGCCCCGTAAAACTCCTTGATGAAAGACGCCATGAACGCAGCCCGATCGGCCCGTACGCCCTCCACCATCTCGGCCAGCGCTTCCGCCGGCACGCCGTCTGGATTGTCCGGTGCCCGGGCGAGCGACGGCACCACCGCCGCCACCAACGCAGCCGCCGTCACCGCCCTGCCGCCGTGTCGCGACAGGTAGCGCGCCACCTCGCCGCCACCCATCGAAAAGCCGGCGAGCGTCACGCCGTCGGTGGCGCCGGTTGCGGCCATCACATCGGCAAGATCGTCGGCGAACCCGTCATAGTCATAGCCGGACCAGGGCTGGTCGGAGCGGCCGAACCCGCGCCGGTCGTAGGCAATGGCCCGGAACCCGGCTTCCGCCAGGCCCAGCGCCTGCACATCCCAGCTGTCCGCATTCAGCGGCCAGCCGTGGATCAGCACCACCGGCCGGCCTTCGCCCCAGACTTTCACGTACAGCCGGGTCCCGTCGCGTGTTGTCACATAGGGCATGGTGGGTCGCTCCTGAACAGGGGGTGTTCAGGGTCAATCGCCCGCTTCCGGCGAAGTTCCCTGCCGCCCTAGACCTGGCCACCGGTGGCAGGCGCCACGAAACTGTCGAGCACCATCTTCACGCCCGCCTGGTCGAAGTCGATTTCCAGCTTGTTGCCCTCCTGCCCCTTCACGGTGCCCATGCCGAACTTGGCGTGGAACACGCGGGCGCCGACATCCAGATCATCGCGAGGCCGCCCGCCGACCGTCGAGGACAAGGCGCGCGCCTCGATGGTCCGCTGTGGCTGCAGCCCCCCCCGGGCGCTGGCCCGCTCCCAGCCGGGTCCGCGCCCGGCGCCGCGTTCCAGATGGGCGAACGGGTCGCTCTCGTCCAGCGCCGCTCGCCACAGGCTCGCGCCCCCCGACAACGTGGTTTCGCTCTCCACATGCTCCGGCGGCAGCTCGCCGATGAATCGCGACGGGATGGCGCTGGTCCACTGGCCATAGACCCGCCGGTTCGCGGCGTGCAGAATGGTCGCCCGCCGCCGCGCCCGGGTGATCCCGACATAGGCCAGCCGCCGCTCTTCCTCCAGCGCCGCATTGCCGTTCTCGTCCAGCGCCCGCTGGCTCGGGAACAGGCCTTCCTCCCAGCCGGGCAGGAACACATGGTCGAACTCCAGCCCTTTCGCCGCGTGCAGGGTCATCATCGTCACCTTGGCCTCCGCGTCGGTGCGATCATTCTCCATCACCAGTGCCACATGCTCCAAAAAGGCCTGCAGATCGGTAAAGCCCTCCATCGCCCGCACCAGCTCGGCCAGATTGTCCAGCCGCCCCGCAGCCTCAGCGCTGCGGTCGGCTTCCAGCATGGCGATATAGCCGGCCTCCTCCAAAATGGTCTGCATCAGCGCGCTTTGGTCCAGCTGCGCCATCTGGTCCCGCCAGCGCCGGATCGCCGCCAGCAGCTCGGCCAGCGATCGCCGCGCCGCCGGGGGCAGCTCGTCCGTCTCCACCAGCATCTGCGCTGCCAGCGGCAGAGTCAGCCCGGTGCCCCGTGCATGCGCCGCGACCTTCGCCAGGCTCTTGTCGCCGAGCCCGCGCTTGGGGGTGTTCACGATCCGCTCGAAGGCCAGGGCATCGTCGGGCTGCGCCACGATCCGCAGATAGGCCAGCGCATCACGCACCTCGGCCCGCTCGTAGAAGCGGAACCCCCCCACGATCCGATAGGGCAGGCCGATCGCGATGAACCGGTCCTCGAATTCGCGGGTCTGGTACGAGGCACGAACCAGGATCGCAATCTCGGTCGGGCTCGCCCCCTCGCGCAGCAGCCGCTCGATCCGTTCGCCGACCAGCCGCGCTTCTTCCGGCCCATCCCAAATCGCGATGCTCGCCACCTTCTCCCCGGCGTTGCGCTCGGTCCACAAGGTCTTGCCGAGCCGACCCTTGTTGTGGGCGATCACATGCGCGGCAGCTGCCAGGATATGCGGAGTGGAGCGATAATTCTGCTCCAGCCGGATGATGCGTGCGTCGGGAAAGTCATGCTCGAACCGAAGGATGTTGGCGACTTCGGCGCCGCGCCAGGAATAGATTGACTGGTCGTCGTCGCCCACGCAGCAGATGTTGCCCTGGCCCCCCAGCGAGCGCGCCGCCAGCAGCGTCAGCCAGCGATATTGCGCGGCATTGGTGTCCTGATACTCGTCGACCAGCACATAGCGGAACCGCCGTTGCCATTCACCCAGCACGTCGGGATGGGCAACGAAGATCCGGATCATGTGGAGCAGCAGGTCGCCGAAATCGGCCGCGTTCAGCGCCTTGAGCTGCGCCTGATAGGCGGCGTAAAGCTCGGCACCGCGTCCATCGGCAAAAGCAAAGGATTCGCCGTTCGGAACCTCCTCAGCCGTTTGCCCCCTGTTCTTCCACCGATCTATCAGCCCGGAAAGCTGCCGCGCCGGCCAGCGCTTCTCGTCGATCCCGGCCTCTACGATGATCCGCTTCAGCAACCGAAGCACATCGTCGGTATCCAGGATGGTAAAGTTGGACCGAAGCCCCACCAGTTCGGCATGGCGCCGAAGCTTGCGTGCGGCGATCGTGTGGATGGTGCCGACGAAGGTCTTGCCTTCGGCGCCGGGGCCGATCATCGCGACCAGCCGGTGCCGCATCTCGGCCGCGGCCTTGTTGGTGAAAGTGACGGAAAGAATTTCGCTCGGCCAGGCGCGCTTTCGCGCCAGGATTTCGGCCAGCCGTGCGGTCAGCGCCCGGGTCTTGCCCGTCCCCGCCCCCGCCAGTACCAGGACCGCGCCATCCAGCAACGTCGCAGCCTCGCGCTGCGGCGGGTTCAGCCCCTGCAACCAGGGCGGATCTTCGGCGGGGAGGGAGGCCATCCGGAACAGATAGCGAACCTCCGTCCTGTGCGGCAAGGCCCGTGCTCCGAAATCTTATTGCACATAGATTGACGAAACATGTCCTTGCGCGCAACTGGCAGGTGGATGTCGCCGCCGATTGAGGATGGTCCATCGAGGGGAGATGACGATGAAGAACCTTGTTCTCGCGGTCGCGCTATCTGTGCTGGTCGCGGCACCCGGCCGCGCCGCAGATGACCCCAAGGTAACGGCCGAGGTCCTTGCGCTCGCCAAGGCGCAGATCGCGGCCACGGTGGCGGGCAAGCCGGTCGCCGAACGGATGGCGGCCGCTTCGGACGACTATACGCTCTTCAATCCAAACTATGTCACGCGTGTCGATGGCAAGACGGCAGTCATGGGATTCAACACCGGCACCGAGCTTGGCGGCACCCGCAATCTGCAGACGGAGATTCTGAATCCGCGGGTGCAGACCTATGGCGATACCGCAATTCTGACCTACAACGCGGCTGGCCTCAACCTGCGCAAGGATGGCACTACGAACCCGACCAACAGCAAGATTACGCGCGTCTATGCGAGGCAGGGCGGACGCTGGCAGAATGTACACACCCATATCTCTGCGGTGGAGTGATCAGGACGTCGATACGCGCAACAGGGTAAGGCACGCCTTGCCGGTGGGTCGCCTTGTGTCGACGGTATAGCCGGGCGCTTCGACCGGTTCGTCGCGCCCGGTTTCGACGCTGATCCAGGCGTGCGGCGCAACCCAGCCGGCGGCCAGAGCCGAGGCAAGTGCCTTTTCGGCCAACCGTTCACCGTAGGGCGGATCCATGAAAATGAGGTCGGCGGGTGCCTGCGCCCTGGGCAGGGCGGTGGCGTCGTGGCCCAGCAGCCTGGCATTGGCGCCCAACTTCGCGACATTGGCCTCGATCGCGCGGCGGGCATCCGGCGCCCGCTCCACCAGAAAGGCCTGCGCTGCCCCGCGCGACAGCGCTTCCAGCGCCAACGCCCCGGAACCGGCGAACAGGTCGAGCACCGTCAGTCCCTCGAAGCTGCCCAGCCGGCTTGCCAGCATCGAAAACAAGGTTTCCCGGGCTCGATCGGCCGTGGGGCGCGTGCCATCCCCCGGCGGCGCGACCAGCGGGCGCGAGCGCCATTGTCCGGAAATAATTCTCATGATTTTGCTTGAGGTTGTACCCGTTGGCTCAATGATCTCTGAAGCTGCGTAACTGCAGTTGCCGGCGCTTCGGCAATGCCGCGAACCGGAATGTCATGCAGCCCGAACGGCCCATAGGCGGTCCGGATCAGCCGGCTCACCTTCAGGCCCATCGCCTCGCACAGCTTGCGCACTTCGCGGTTCTTGCCTTCGGTCAGCGTCATGGTCAGCCAGATATTCGCCCCGCCCGCATTGGCACGCCGATCGACCGAGGCGTCGACCGGGCCATAGCGCACCCCCTCCAGCGTAACGCCGAGCGCCAGCGCCTCCAGATCCTGCTGACGCGGCTGCCCCATGGCGCGGATTCGATAGGTGCGCGGAACTCCCGTCGCCGGCAGCTCCAGCAGCCGCTTCAGTTCGCCGTCGTTGGTGAGGATCAGCAGCCCCTCGGTGTTCATGTCCAGCCGGCCGACCGGCACCAGGCGCGGCAGGCCTTCGGGCAGCACGTCGTAGATGGTGGGTCGCCCGCCCGGGTCGCGCGCGGCGGTCAGCACGCCGGCGGGCTTGTGAAACAGGAACAGCCGCGTCGCCTGCGCCTCGGCCACCGGCTTGCCGTCCACGGTCAAGCCCTCCAGGGAGGTGAGGATGGTGGCGGGCGTCTCCAGCAGCTTTCCGTTGAGCGCCACCCGGCCCTCGGCAATCATACGCTCGATATCGCGCCGAGAGCCGACGCCGGCCCGCGCCAGCAGCTTGGCGATCCGGTCGCCCTTGCCGCTCGGCCTGGCGCCCGTTGCCGCCTGGGCTGCGATCGCCGTGCGGGCGGCGCGTCGTCCGCCGGTCCTTTTCGGCTCGGCCTTTGCCGCCGGTGCCCCCCGGCCGGGGCCCCGTCCCGCCGGGCCTCCGGGCGCCCCCGGGCCACGCCGTTCAGCCATGAACCGGCACGCCGATCGTCGATTTCGACGTGCGGATCGTCAGCGAGGTCTTCACGCTGGCCACATTCGGCGCGCTGGTCAGCTTTTCGGTGAGAAAGCTCTGGAAGGTCGGCAGGTCGCGCGCCACCAGCTTCAGGATGAAGTCGATCTCGCCGTTCAGCATATGGCATTCGCGCACCTGGGGCAGGGCCGCGACATGCGCCTCGAACGCCTGCAGGTCCGCCTCGGCCTGGCTCTTCAGGCTCACCATCGCGAACACGGTGATCGGCCAGCCCAGCGCCTCGGGGCTGAGATCGGCATGATAACCCTTGATCACCCCGCCTTCCTCCAGCGTCCGCACCCGGCGCAGGCAGGGCGGTGCCGTAAGCCCCACCTTGTGGGCGAGATCTACATTGGTCATGCGGCCGTCGGCCTGGAGCAGGTCCAGGATGTCGCGGTCGATCTGGTCGAGATGATGGGGGCGGCTCATTGGCAGGAAAGCACTCCGAGAGGTGTCGCCGCTATAGGATTGTTGCGCACAGGCGCAAGCCTCTTGCGACGGGCAGAAGGACCTGGCCCAGGTCGCGGCTCCAACGTGTGCTTGCGCACCCTCATGCCAGTCCCTAATTCGAGCTCGCGAAAGGATGGGGCATGGGTGAGGTGCGGCGCACGAAATTGTTGATCATCGGCTCCGGCCCGGCCGGCTATACTGCGGCCGTCTACGGCGCGCGCGCGATGCTGGCCCCGATCCTCGTGGAGGGGCTGCAACCGGGCGGCCAGCTGACGATCACCACCGATGTCGAGAACTGGCCCGGCGAAACCGAGATCATGGGCCCCGACCTGATGGCGAAGATGAGGGCGCAGGCCGAACATGTCGGGACCGATATCGTATCGGACATCATCGCGTCGGTCGATTTTTCCCGCCGCCCGTTCGTGGCTGTGGCGGATAGCGGCATGGTGATCCACGCCGATACCGTCGTGATCGCGACCGGGGCCAGTGCGCGCTGGCTTGGGCTCGACAGCGAGACAAGGCTGCGCGGGCGCGGCGTGTCGGCCTGTGCAACCTGCGACGGCTTCTTCTTCCGCGGCAAGCATGTCGCCGTGGTCGGCGGCGGCAACACTGCGGTCGAGGAGGCGATGTTCCTGACCAATTTTGCCAGCAAGGTAACCCTCATCCATCGCCGGCACGAACTCCGCGCCGACAAGACCAACCAGGCCCGGCTGTTCGCCAACCCCAAGGTCGAGATGGTGTGGAACGCCAGCGTCAGCGAGGTGACCGGCGAGGACGGCGTGACCGGCATCGTGCTGGTCGATACCCAGACCGGGGCGACCCGGCCGCTCGCGGTGGACGGGCTGTTCGTGGCGATCGGCCACGATCCGGCAACCGCGCTGTTCCGCGGCCAGGTCGCGATGGACGACGAGGGCTATATCCTCACCGCGCCCGACAGCACGGCCACCAGCGTGCCCGGCGTGTTCGCGGCCGGCGACGTGAAGGACAAGCTCTACCGCCAGGCCGTGACGGCGGCCGGGATGGGCTGCATGGCCGCGCTGGAAGCCGAGCGGCTGCTGGCCCACGCCGAGCATCCAGCTGCGCTCGAAGCGGCCTGACGGCCGGGCGGGGGCAGGGGAGTGGCAATCGATTGGGACAAGCTGCGGCTGTTTCACGCCGTGGCGTCGGCGGGAAGCTTCACCGAGGGCGCGCGGCGTCTGAAGCTGTCGCAGCCGGCACTTTCGCGCCAGATCATCGCACTGGAAGAGTCGCTCGGCGCCAAACTATTCCACCGCCACGCCCGGGGCCTGGCGCTCACCAACGAGGGCGAGCAGCTGCGCCGCACCACCAGCCATATGGCAGACGAAATCGAGCGAACGCGAAGCTCGATCGAGGCGACTCGCAACCGGCCCACGGGCGACATCAAGCTCACCACGACCGTTAGCTTCGGGTCGAGCTGGCTGCCGGGGCAGCTGCGAGACTTCCTGGACATGTACCCGGACATCCGGATCAGCCTGATCCTGTCCGACGAGGAGCGCGATCTCGCCCGGCACGAGGCCGACTGCGCGGTTCGTTTCCACAAGCCGCACCAGGCCGACCTCATCCAGCGTCCGCTGGCGACGATCCGGCACCGCCTGTGCGCATCGCCCGCCTATTTGGAGGCGCACGGCGAACCGCAGACGCCCGCAGACCTGATGAAGCACCGGATGATCGCCTATGGCCCCGAAGCGCCTTCCTATCTGCGCTCGATCAACTGGGCCCTGGAGCTGGGGCATGAGGGCCCCCCCCGCGAGCCGGCGCTCAGCGTGAACAACAGTTTCGGCGTGTTGCAGGCGGTAGAGGCCGGCGCGGGGATCGCGGCGTTGCCCTCCTATCTGATCCGCCACTCGGGCAAGGTGAAGGTGCTGCTGCCGGAGCTGCAAGGCGCGGTGTTCCAGACCTATTTCGTCTATTCCGCCGAGCTGAAAGGATCGGTTCGGGTCGCCGCGCTGCGGGATTTCCTGATCAGCCGGATGACACCGGCAAACCTGGGAGACGGCACGCGGTGAACCGGAGATAAATCCCATGCATGGCTTGCATGGCTGCCAAAATCCCTTCGCACTTGCACAATAAGTCCGGACAACATAGATGGGTGGGGTTGCTGCATTGCAGCGCAACCGGGACCCCTCACTCCTCCCCGAGGCTCCCGGTTCGGTCGACCACCACCCTCCCTCCCTCCCTCGGAGGTCGACCACAATCTGGGCCAGGGTTGAGCTTGCTCCCCTGGCCCAACTTTTGTGCCGGAGGCGGCTGCGGCCTTGGCGCAGTCAAATTCCCCGTCGGATACCCGGCTTCCCATCCGCCCCACACCCGGCTAATCGCTGCCCGTGGGGCCTGTAGCTCAGTTGGTTAGAGCTGGCCGCTCATAACGGCTAGGTCGCGGGTTCGAGTCCTGCCGGGCCCACCATCAATTCGGGCGACGGTCTGCGCGCAGCGCAAATCCGCGACTCCGAATTGATGCGGCCGGCCTGCGATTGCGGTAAGACCGCAATCGACAGGTTCGACGACGTGGGCTCTGCCCACGCCTTCCTTGTTCGTCTGTCTGCAAAGGCAGGCGGACTCGCAGGCTTTGCCTGCGGCCGCTATTCAAGGAAGCGTATCGCTCGGCATCGTGCCCCTAAACCCGCTTTGCCTGCGGCCTCCCCGACACCGCCGTCCGCCCGGCCCAGGCCGCCCAGCCGGTCGCCAGCCCGGGTGCCAGCGCCAACTTCGCCAACTCGTCCGTCTGCGGCGGGCTCCGATACGAAGCCGCCAGCACCTCGGCGATCGTCCAGGCGCCGTCAGGCCGATGCTCGAGCACCAGGTCGTCGCCGGCCGCCATGGCGCCATCCTCGACCACGCGCAGATACCAGCCCGAGCGGCCGTTGCGGACCATGGCCTTCACCATCCGCGGATCGTCGAACCAGCGCCCCAGCGTGGCACAGGGCTGGCGCGGCTGGCACACCTCCACCAGCGCGCTGCCGATGCGCCAGCGCTCGCCGACATGCACACTCGCTTCGTCCAGCCCCTCCACCACCAGATTCTCGCCGAAGCCGCCCGGCACCAGCTTTTCAGCATGCTGCGGATGGTCCGCCAGCCACAGCGAATAGTTGCCGACCCCATAGGCATAGACCGCCTTCTCCGGCCCGCCATGGACCCGGGTGTTGGCGACCTCGTCGCCTTGCAGCCCCAGCATATGCGCCTGCACCGGGCCGTCGCGAGGTGCCTTGGAATAGGCGGTCAGGTAGCCCCCGATCCGGCGGGCATGCCCGGTGCGAAGCTCGATCAGGCGCGGTGTCGGCATGGGGCTTTCCTTTTGCGCCGGCTGTGGCATGTTCGGGGGAGTTTCAACAAGCGAAAGGAGGTGATCCAGTGTCTCATTGCATCCATCAACAGCAGGCGCGGATCATGTCCATCGGGTCAGCCGCCATTCGCTGACTGGGGGCATGGCAGCACGCTGCCGTTGCCAACTGCAATGTTCGGGCCGGCAGGGGATACCTTGCCGGCCCTTTCATTCTTTCGGGCCTGCCCGCCTGCCACTTTGAACTGATTGCCGTTGCGTGCCCCAGCGCCCAAACAGTCACGTCAAAAGGGGAGGGACGCGATGACACCGAACGAGCTCGACATCCTGAAGGCAGTGGCCGGCATGGGCCTCCTGTCGCTGGTCATGTTCCTCTGGATGTATGCCACGCGGCTGCCGGCATTCCGCAAGGCCAGGCTCGACCCGCAGGAGGCCATGCACCCGGGCTCCTACCACGATCGCATCCCCAGCGAGGTGCGGCGCGTCGCGGACAACTACAACCACCTGTTCGAAGCCCCGACCCTCTTTTACGCCATGGCGCTGATGATCGTGGTGGCCGGCCTTGCGGACCCGGTGCATGCGATGGCGGCTTACGCCTATCTCGGGCTCAGGGTGCTCCACAGCCTGGTGCAGGCGACGGTGAACAAAGTCGCGCTCCGATTCGTGCTGTTCGCGCTCAGCTGGGTTGCTCTGGGCACGATGATCGTTCGGGCAACCCTCCAATTGTTCTGAAACGAATGGAGCGCGCCAGACGACAAAGCGCGAAGTTAATGGTTAATAGGCACGAGGCGTGTCGGCAGATTTGACAGAGACCCCCAGCGGCGGGTCGAGTTCGATGCCTGTTGCCCCTTACACACCAGATTGGCACGCTTTTTGCTGAACTACTCCTGTCGGGTGTCGGCCCGGCATGTGGAGGAGTAACAGCATGCGCACCAACATTCTGCTCGCGGCCCTCGCGGCAACATTCCTGTCGACTTCGGCAAACGCCGCCATTTCCTTCACCTCGTCCCCCGGAGCCCCGGACCCCGGGCCGGCGATGGGCGAGGCCATCGTTGTCGATTTCGACAATCCCGATGCGGCCGGCTACAGCTGGACCGGCGGCCTCGCCGTGAAGCTTGGCACCTCGCCCGGCAACTGGGCGACGCCGGCGCTCGACACCACCCAATATGGCGTGGTCTCCAGCGCGTTCATGCCGAACAGCGCCACGCTCACCACCCCGTCGCTGAAGTCGATCAGCTTCTACTGGGGCTCTGTCGACGACTATAACAGTCTCGACGTGCTGGATACCGGCGGTAACGTCCTGCTCACCATTACGGGCAACCACCTGCCGCAGCAGGGCGGCGACCAGTTCATCCCGTCGACCAACCGGCGCGTCTTCATCAGCTGGGACGGAACCGGCTCTGCCATCGGCGGGCTGACCTTCCGGTCCACCGGAGTCGCCTTCGAGTTCGACGACATCGCAGCCTCCGCCGTTCCGGAACCCGCCACATGGGCGCTCCTGATCAGCGGCTTCGGCATGGTCGGGATGGCCGCACGGCGTCGCCGCTCGGCGGACCGCCGCCCGGCGCTTGTCACCGCCTGAATAAACTTCCGAGAGGGGCCAGCGAGAGGGGGTTGGGGAAGGCCGGCGCGGTGACGCGCCGGCTTTTCTCCATTGCGGGTCTACCGCGCCATCAACTCGGGCAGCAGCGCCTCATGGCCGCGGCGAAGCTCGCCCACGGACCGCACACCGGCGCCCTCCAGCGCGAGCATCGCCCCCCCCGTCATTCCCAGCCGCGTGAGCGGAACGGGGCAGGGCGGAAGCTGAGTTCCCGCCGCCGCCGTGAACACATAGCGTCCCTGATCTTCGCCGAAGGCCTGCGCAGCGCCCGGCGGCAGCGCCACGGCGGCACCAACCCCGCCCGCCATCGCCATCTCCGCAATCGCCACCAGCAGCCCGCCGTCCGCACAGTCGTGAACCGCGGTTGCCGTCCCCGCCAGGATCAGCTCGCGGACCCAGTCTCCGGCAGCCCGCTCGGCTGCCAGATCGACTGGCGGCGGCGGTCCGTCCTCCCGCCCGTGCAGCTCGCGCAGCCAGAGCGACTGGCCCAGATGCCCGCGGGTTTCCCCCACCAGCCAGATCTCCTCGCCGGCGCCCTTGAATGCAACGGTCGCGGCCTTGCTGTAATCCGCGAGGATACCGACCCCGCCAATTGCCGGAGTTGGCAGGATACCCTGGCCCTCGGTCTCATTGTAAAGGCTCACATTCCCCGAAACGACCGGATAATCGAGCGCGCGGCAGGCCTCGGCCATTCCCTCGATGCAGCCGACGAACTGCCCCATCACCTCGGGGCGGGTGGGCGCCGCGAAATTCATGCAGTCCGTGACCGCGAGCGGAGTCGCGCCCACTGCCGTCAGGTTGCGCCAGGTCTCGGCAATCGCCTGCTTGCCGCCCTCCATCGGGTCGGCAAAGCAATAGCGCGGCGTGCAGTCGGCAGTGATGGCAAGCGCCTTCCGGCTGCCATGGACCCGAACGACAGCGGCATCGCCCCCGGGTCGCTGCACCGTGTCGGCGCCCACCATATGGTCGTACTGCTCCCAAACCCAGCGCCGCGAAGCAAGGTCGGGGCATTCAAGCAGTTTCAAAAGATCGTCTAGTAAATCACTGCTGTTCGGCACATTGTCCAGCGCAGCTCGGCGTGGCGTCGGCACCCAGGGCCGGTCGTACTTCGGCGCGTCGTCCCCGATCGGGGCCAGCGGCAGGTCGGCCACCAGCTCGCCCCGCCATTCCAGCTGCAGCCGCCCGCTGTCCGTCACCTCGCCGATCACGGCGAAATCCAGCGCCCATTTGCGGAAGATCGCCTCGGCCACCGGCTCGGCGCCGGGCTTCAGCACCATCAGCATGCGCTCCTGGGATTCCGACAGCATCATCTCATAGGGCGTCATCCCGGTTTCGCGGCACGGCACCTGGTCCATCACCAGCTTCAGCCCGACACCGCCCTTGGACGCCATTTCCACCGACGAGGAGGTGAGGCCGGCGGCCCCCATGTCCTGGATCGCGACGATCGCGTCGGTCGCCATCAGCTCCAGGCACGCTTCGATCAGCAGTTTTTCCATGAACGGGTCGCCCACCTGCACGGTCGGGCGCTTGTCCTCGCTGTCGGCATCGAACTCGGCCGACGCCATGGTCGCGCCATGGATGCCGTCGCGCCCTGTTTTCGAACCGACATAGACCACCGGGTTGCCGATCCCGGCGGCCGCCGAATAGAAGATCTTGTCGGTCTTCGCGATGCCCACCGTCATCGCATTCACCAGGATATTGCCGTTGTAGGCCGGGTGGAAGTTTACTTCCCCGCCCACCGTCGGCACGCCCACGCAATTGCCATAGCCCCCGATGCCGGCAACGACCCCGCGCAGCAGCGCCCTGGTTTTCGGATGGTCGATCGCCCCGAAGCGAAGCGCGTTCAGGTTCGCGACCGGCCTCGCCCCCATGGTGAACACATCGCGCATGATCCCGCCGACGCCCGTGGCCGCACCCTGATAAGGCTCGATGAAGCTCGGGTGATTGTGGCTTTCCATCTTGAAGATGGCGGCGTCGCCGTCGCCGATGTCGATCACGCCGGCATTCTCGCCCGGCCCCTGGATCACCCATGGCGCCGTTGTCGGCAGCTTGGCCAGATGGATTCGGGAAGACTTGTAGCTGCAATGCTCCGACCACATAACCGAAAAAATGCCGAGTTCCAGCAGGTTGGGCTCTCGTCCCAGCGCTTTCAGGATGCGGGCATATTCGTCCGGGGAAAGGCCGTGCTCGGCCACGGTTTCGGCAGTGATTGCGGTCATCCCGGGCTCCTAGCGAAAGCGCGGGAGCAAGTCATCCGTGCCGAAGGCGGCTGCGATCAGTGCACAGCACAGGGTCGCAGACTCGCCGAAGGCCCGGCCGGCGTGCGGTGGCAGCGGCCACCGACACGTCCGACGACCGGGCTATGCCCGCAACCTTCGCGCCTTCCTTTTCCTATCACTCGGGCTCGGCAGCTCTGCTGCCGGCCGCTCGGGACCCCCGTATCGTTCTCGATTGGGCAAACCGGTTGCCCAGGTCACTCGTTCCTGATATGTTCCTCATTCTTCGGAAGAGGAACCAGATGATGACCGTCCAGAATCCCCCGCCCGGTTACACCGGTGTCACCCCTTATCTCGTCGTGAAGGACGCCGCTGCGGCAATCGCCTGGTACGAACGCGCGTTCGGCGCCGAATGCCTCTACAAGATGCAGTGGGGCGGCAAGATCGGCCATGCCGAGCTGTCGCTTGCCGGCGGCCACTTCATGCTCGCCGAGGAGTTTCCCGACATGGGCCATCTGTCGCCCGCCAGCCGCGGCGGCACCAGCGTTTCGATGCTGGTCTATGTGTCCGACGCCGATGCCGCCCACGCCCGCGTCATGGCCGAAGGCGCAACGCAGGATTTTCCGCTCGAAACCAAACCCTGGGGAGACCGCTCGGCCCAGGTCACCGACCCGTTCGGCCACCGCTGGACCATCGCGACGCACGTGGAGGACGTCTCCAACGAGGAGATCGACCGCCGCATGGCTGCAATGGCGCCCGCCAGCTGAGGAAAGTCGCGGCGTCGTTCGGGGAGGGTGGCTCCTTCACCAGGCTGCGCCTCACTCGTGAAACTCGGCTGCTTCCGGGATGCGACCGAACGCGATCTTGGTGCCGATCAGGCCGGCGCGTCCGGTGGCGATCGGGCCCAGCGTCACCGCGTTGCGCCCGAAACGACTGTTGATCACGTCCATCGCGCGGGCGATGTTCAGCGTGGGTCGGGTGGGCCGCTCGAACAGGCTCAGCTGGGTGCCCAAGGCAGGGCGGATATCGTCCAGCGTGACACCGATGGTGCGGATTCGGTCTTGCCCCAGCGTGCCGGCAAGCCGAGGCCATAATTCGGCAAGCGCGTCCAGCAGCGGAAAGCTGTCGTCGGTCGGCGCGACCCGGCGCGTGGCGTGCCAGCCCTGCCTGGATTCCAGCCTGGCGTGGAGCGTTACATGGCGGGCGACACATTCCGCGCGGCGCAGGCGGCTGGCCGCCTTCAGCAACAGGCGACGGGCCGTCTCTCGCGCGGTGTCGGCATCGCGGGCCTGGGGCGCCAGCACATGGCTGTGCCCGATAGATCGGCTCTGCTGCGGCCGCTCGGGAAGATCGGCCCCGTGCAACGCGTACCACAGGCGCGATCCCACCACAGATCCCCAGGCGCTCCCGGCTGCGGTCGGGTCCTGCGCCAGAAGATCGGCCATGGTCCGAATACCCCGAGCGGAAAGGCGCGCCTCCATTTTCGCACCGATGCCTGGAATGTCGCGCAGCGGCAGTGGATGCAGCGCGTCGGGCAGGTCGCCGGCCTGCAGCACGGTCAGCCCATCGGGCTTCTGCATGTCGGCGGCGATCTTGGCCAGCAGCCGCGAAGGCGCAATCCCGACCGAGGCGGTCAGGCAATCCCCCACATTGGCGCGGATACCCGCCTTGATCCGCCGCGCCAGGTCGATCGCCCGCTCGAGACCGTTTTCGTTGTCCAGCAGCCGGCAGGCGACTTCGTCGATCGAACAGACATGGGTGACGGGGATATGCCGCCAGACTTCGGCAACGATCCGCTCGTGGAATTCGGCGTACCGGCTATGGTCCCCGCCGGTGAAGATCAGGTGAGGGCACAGCCGCTTGGCCTCCCCCACGCGCATGCCCGTCTTGATGCCGAACGCCTTGGCTTCATAGCTGGCCGCGATGATGGTGCCCGAATCGACCCGCTCCGGCCCGACGGCAACCGCCTTGCCGCGAAGGGCCGGATCCAGCTGCTGTTCGACGCTCGCAAAATAGCTGTTCAAATCCAGATACAGCCATCGGAGGGGGCGAGCGCCGAACATGACAGAGAACATAACAGGAACAGTTGCGCAAGGGAAGCGCCTCGGCCATGATCCGCGGTAGTTTGGAGGGGGAAGGCATGGCGGCACCAGACGACATCGCGGCGCCAGGAGCGGACGGGATCCGGGCTGTCGAGGCCGGCGATATCCAAGGCAAGCGCCTGCGCTATTATGATTATTGCATGGCAGCGTTCGTGGCCATCCTGATCTGCTCCAACCTGATCGGCGCGGGGAAAGTGGCGACCGTAAGCCTGCCGCTGATCGGAGCCGTCACGTTCGGTGCCGGGATATTATTCTTTCCGTTGAGCTATGTGCTGGGCGATGTTCTTACTGAGGTTTATGGCTATGCCCGGGCCCGGCGCGTTGTTTGGGTCGGCTTTGCGGCCAGCGTTTTCGCCGCCGGGATGGCGGCAGTCGTGGTCGCAATGCCGCCGGCGGCCGACTGGAACGGCCAGGACGCGCTGGCAACGGTGCTCGGCCAGGCGCCCCGCATCTTCGCCGCCTCGATCCTGGCTTTCTGGGCCGGCGAGTTCGCCAACGCCTTTGTGCTGGCCCGCATGAAGCTCTGGACGGGCGGCAGATATCTCTGGACCCGCACCATCGGCTCTACCGTGGTGGGGCAGGGCGTCGACACCCTCATCTTCTACCCGCTCGCCTTCTGGGGCATCTGGGAACCCGGCCTTATTGTAACCGTGATGATAACAAACTATCTGCTGAAGGTGGGCTGGGAAGTGCTGCTGACCCCGGTCACGTACCACGTCGTCGCCGGCTTCAAACGCGCCGAGGGCCTGGACGTATACGACCGGGAAACCGACTTCACGCCGTTCCGGACCCGGGTGTAATCTGAGGGGATTGCAGGATACCAAGCTGCTGCTGATGGGCGCAACGGGGCTCGATAAGGATGCGTGAACGACTGCGGCAGGCGCTCAGGCAAGTATCATGAGGAGGCTCTCGAACAGCTTGCGGCCATCGGTCCCGCCATGGGCCGCTTCTACCACTCGCTCGGGATGCGGCATAAGCCCCAGCACATTGCGGCGGTCGTTCACCACGCCGGCAATGTCGCGTGCCGATCCATTGACGGGCTCGGCGTAGCGGAATGCCACCTGGCCTTGCTGCTCCAGCCGGTCGAGCGTTTCCGCATCGGCCTGGAAATTGCCGTCATGATGGGCGACGGGGATGCCGATGATTTCCCCCGGTGCATAGGCCCGGGTGAAGGGGGTAGCGGTGGTGACAACCTCCAGGCGAACGTCGCGGCAGACGAAATCGAGGCCCGCATTTCGCATCAAGGCGCCGGGCAGCAGGCCGGTTTCGGTAAGCACCTGAAAGCCGTTGCAGATGCCCAGCACCGGCGTACCCCGCCCGGCTGCCGTTACCACTTCCCGCATGATGGGCGCTCGCGCGGCAATCGCACCCGAGCGAAGATAGTCCCCGTGGCTGAAGCCGCCAGGGAGCGCTATAAGATCAAGGCCTTCCGGCAGACTGCTCGTATCATGCCACAACGCAAGCGGCGCCTGCCCGGTGACACGCTCCAGCGCCACCATCAGATCCCGGTCGCAGTTCGAGCCCGGGAAGACGACAACTGCCGTTTTCACGCCGCAGCCTTCACGCCAGCTCGACCCGGAAATTCTCGATGACCATATTGGCCAGCAGCTTTCGCGCCATCTCGCCGACCTCGGCCTCGGTGGTGCCGTCTGCCACGTCCAGCTCGATCACCTTTCCGACGCGAACATCGGCGACCTGGCCGAACCCCAGCCCCTCCAGCGCATGATGGATGGCGCGTCCCTGCGGGTCCAGCACCCCGGGCTTCAGCGAAACGGTGACTCGGGCTTTCATGCGCGAGCCTATGCGACAACGGATCGGTCAAGGGAAGTAGGGCAATTGACCGACCCGATTGCGCCGTCCACTATCGGCACATGGGGGGACATATCTTCAACTCAGCCGTAGCAGGGGTCGGGTCATGACAGCCCCGTCGCGCTGGCTGATCATCATGGTCGGCGTTGCCATCGGGCTCAACTATATCGATCGCGGCGCGGTTTCCGTTGCGGCGCCACTGATCCGGGACGAGTTGGGCCTTTCTGCCACAGGCTACGGCCTCGTGGTGTCCGCCTTTTTCTGGACCTATGTGCCAGCGCTGATCGCCGCCGGGTGGCTGGCAGACCGGGTGTCGGTGCATCGGCTGATGGCGGCCGGCGTTGCCATCTGGGCAGTCGCCACCTTGCTGACAGGCTTTGCCGGCGGCTTGCTGGGGCTCATCCTGTTCCGGCTGCTGATGGGGGTCGGCGAGGGCGTCGCCTTTCCGTGCGGCTCGAGGATGCTGGCCGCAGTTCCGGAAGCGAAGCGAGGCACCGCGAACATCGCTCTGGCCTTGCCGCTCGCCGTCGGGCCGCTCGCCGGCACGCTGCTGGGCGGGCTCATTCTCACGCACCTGGGCTGGCGGGCCATGTTCCTGATCTTCGGCGTCATGACCTTGCTCTGGTTGATTCCTTGGGCCCGCGTGCGGCCCTCGGAAGCGACGGCCCATGCCACCATGCCGGCCGTGCGCTACCCGGAGCTCATGGCCTGCCGGTCGCTCTGGCTGATGTCGCTGGTGCATTTTTCCACCAGCTATGCGCTGTATTTCGTGATCGCCTGGATGCCGCTCTATCTGGTCGGCGTGCGCGGATACGATATCGGGCAGATGGCGCTGCTGACGGGCCTGTTCTATCTGGTGCAGGCGCTGAGCGGGACGGCCGTGACGCTGATAAGCGACCGTCTGATCGCGGGCGGGCGAAGTGCCTCGGCCGTTCGCCGTGCACAGATGCTGGCGTCGACGGCGGTGGCAAGCGCCGGCATCCTGCTGATCCCGCTGTCCGGCGGGCTGGCGTCTCTGATCGGGGCGTTGGTTGTAACGGCAATCGGGTTTGGCCCGGTGGGCGCGATGCTGTTCGCCACCGGGCAGACATTGGCGGGCGTCGGGTCGGCGGGCAGGTGGATGGGGGTGCAGAGCAGCTTTGGCAATCTGGCGGGGATTACGGGGCCCGTTGCAACAGGGCTGATCGTCGACTCGCTGGGCTATGGCCCTGCCTTCGCGCTGACGGCTGCGATCAGCGTCAGCGGCGCGCTGGTCTTCGCGTTCGGCGTGCCGCGGATCGCGCCGGTGGAATGGGCGCCCGTCACGTCAACCTGACCGGCCCTATCTGGCCAACCGCTCCACTGCGGCAAGCGCCTGGGCAAAGGCGGGCGTGCCTGGCACCACCACTTCGAAGTGACCGGCCATGGGCGCGATCTGGATATCGGCGCGGTCCCCCGCCTTGCGCGCCGCCATGGCAAATTGCAGGCCGACATAGGGGTAGGTCACCGAATCGTAAACGCCGTGAAGCAGCACAATCGGCACCCCGGTCGGCAAAAGTGCGGCCGGCGATGTATCGGCAAAAGGATCGGCGCGCGGGATCGGTGCAGCGGCTTCGGCGGGAACCGTCGCGCCCTCGGCAGCCGCTTCGGCCGCAGCCGGGGCGACAGCCTCCGCAGCAGCAGGCAGTCCCACCAGCTTCGCCAGCGTGCCGGGCGCGCAGATCGGGTCCACCTGGTCCGCGAACCACTTCAGGTCGCCGATGCTGCCCACGCCGACCACGCCGCGCGGCTTCAGCGGGGTGTCGCTCCGCAGCACGCTGTCGGCAGGCAGCTTGGCGCGGCCGGCCGCCCAGAGCGCCAGATGCGCGCCAGCCGAGTGGCCGAACAGTATGACGCGTTGCAGGTCCAGCTTGTTCGCCTCGGCCTGCTCGCGGAGCAGATCCAGCGCCTTGGCCACATCCTGGAACGTCCCGGGATAACCGCCGCCCGGTTCGTCAACGCGGCGATAGCCGATGTTCCAGACGGCAAAGCCCTTGTCGAGGAAACTGGCCGCGGCCGCCCGCATCTGTTCGCGGCCCGCGGTGGACGCCACCCAGCAGCCGCCATGAATGGTGACGACCACGGGGCGCAGCGCATCCGGGTTCGCCGGGTCCGGTCGCGGCAGGAACAGCTCGGCCTTCTGGACTTCGGCCTCGCCGTAGCCAAGCACCTGGTCGGGCGTCGCCGCCGGCGCCGACGCGATACTGCGCGGTGTCATCAGCCGGGGCAAAGGCGGGGGGCCCGCAGGCTGCGCCAGCGCCGGCGCCGCCAGAGGCAGCAGGATGACCGCCACGGCATTCAACAGCAACGTCTGGCGCCAGCTAATGCTCACTTGGCCTTGCTCACTTGCTCGTGCGGGCTTTGCGCGCTTCGTTCAGGTCCAGCACGGCGTTGTCGCTGCCTTCGGGCAGCAGGCCCAGGCGCCGCGCGACTTCCTGGTAAGCCTCAACCTCCCCACCGAGATCGCGGCGGAACCTGTCCTTGTCGAGCTTTTCGTTGGTCTTCATATCCCAGAGCCGGCAGCCGTCGGGGCTGATCTCGTCGGCCAGGATCACCCGGCTGAAATCATCTTCCCACAAACGCCCGAACTCCAGCTTGAAGTCGACCAGGCGGATCCCGATGCCGGCGAACAGGCCCGTGAGGAAATCGTTGGTGCGGATCGCCATGTCGACCATGTCGGCAAGCTCGTCCTGCCCGGCCCAGCCGAAGCAGGCGACATGCTCCTCGGTCACGAGCGGGTCCCCGAGAGCGTCGTCCTTGTAGTAATACTCCAGGATGGTCCGGGGCAGCTGCACGCCCTCTTCGATGCCCAAGCGCTTCGCCAGCGACCCCGCGGCGACATTGCGAACCACGACTTCCAGCGGGATAATCTCAACCTGCCGAACCAGTTGCTCCCGCATGTTAAGGCGACGAATGAAGTGAGTGGGGATGCCGATCGTCCCGAGCAATGTGAACAGATGTTCCGAAATGCGGTTGTTCAGCACGCCCTTGCCGGAAATCGTCCCCTTTTTCTGGGCGTTGAAGGCGGTCGCGTCGTCCTTGAAATACTGGATCAGCGTGCCGGGCTCCGGACCCTCATAGAGGATCTTGGCCTTGCCCTCGTAGATCTGGCGGCGGCGGGACATGTTTCTTGTTTCCTTGGGTGATTGAACCAAGGGCATAGCGGGTTCCCGGGGCCGGGGCAACGCAGCCGCCGGCGGTCAGCGGCAATAGCCACCGAACAGCCCGCTGCCGCGCTGCGACATGTCGAGGTGGAAATGATCGGCATGGGCGGCATTGTAATCGGGCGAAAGCGTGGTGCCATAGAGGCGGCACGCCCCGTCCCGGACCTCGCGCAGAAAGGCCTGCTCGGCCGGGCTGCCGTTCCAGTGCCGGGCAATCGCCACCTGGCGGCCGTCGACAAGGCGGAAGCCGGCAACGTCGAGCGCGTTGGCGCGGGCATGTTCCGACAGCTCGGTATCGGACCGGCCATAGGTGTTGCGGCAGGCGTAGGTGCCGAAATGGTCGATTGCGATGACACGGGCGCCGAAATGCACCTGCGCGGCAGGCTGCACGATATCGCGCAGCCAGAGATGGGTGGCGGCCGCCATCGCGCACGACATGCCGGGGCTGTCCGGACGAAAGGCAATGGCGCTCCGGCCGGGTTGCAGCCGCACCGCATCGGAGTAGCCGCAGCGGCCGTTCTGCAACGGGGGGAGCGGCGTATGCGCGACCGCGCCGGTGCGCAGGATTTCACGGCAGAGGGCGGGATCCCTCGCCAGCAGCGCCAGCCGGGCGCCGGTGGTCCGGTCGGTCGGCGCGGCAAGATCGGGCGGGCCGAGCAACGGCGTGCGCAGGCTGCCCGCGCAGGAGGCCACCAGCACGGCCAGCGTGCCGGTGAGCAGCAGGAAAGTGAGGACGCGACGCACGGCAGGGACCAGCATGAAGCGGGAACGAGCGGCGATCGCCCTCGTTCCCGCGCAGGTTCGTCAGAGCCTGACCAGCATCTTGCCGGTGTTGCCGCCCGAAAACAGGCCGATGAACGCATCGGGTGCCTTCTCGATCCCGTCGAAGATGGTCTCTTCCCAGCGGACTTTGCCTTCGGCGATCCAGCCCCCCATGTCGGCCAGGAACTGCGGTTGCAACTGGGCGAACTGGGTCACGATGAAGCCCTGCATCTTCAGGGATTTGCCGATCACCATGATGATGTTGCTAGGGCCCGGGGCAGGTTCGGTCGCGTTATAGTTGGCGATCATGCCGCATTCCACCAGCCGACCGAAGGGGCGGGCGAGTTCGATCGCGACTTCCAGATGTTCGCCGCCGACATTGTCGAAATAAATGTCGATGCCCTTCGGCACCGCGGCGCGGACGGCTTCGATCAAGCTGCCGCACGTCTTGTAGTTGATCGCATGGTCGACGCCGGCGGCCTTCAGCCAGGCGCATTTCTCGTCGCTGCCAGCTGTCGCCACGACGGTGCAGCCCTTGATCTTCGCGATCTGGGCGACCACCGATCCCACGGCACCGGCCCCACCGGAAACGAACACCGTTTCGCCGGGCTTGGGGTCGCCGATCTGCAACAGCCCCGCATATCCGGTAAGGCCGGGCATGCCGAGCACGCCGAGAAACGCCTGGGGCGGCACCCGGTCGAGCGCGGGGAGTTTCTGCAGCGCGGCCGCCGGCGCCACATAGGCTTCGCGCCAGCCGAACATCGAGTTCACCAGGTCGCCCGGGGCGAAACCCGGATCGTTGGAGGCGACGATTTCGCCGACGGCACCGCCTTGCAGCGCCTCCCCGATCTGGAACGGCGGGACATAGCTGGGGCGATCGTACATCCGGCCGCGCATATAGGGATCGACCGACATGAAGCGGTTCCGCACCAGCACGTCACCGGTGCCGGGCACGGCAAGCGTTGTGGTGGCGAGCTCGAAATGCTCGGCCGACGGCGTGCCGACCGGGCGGCTGTTCAGGCGGATTTCGCGGCTGGTGGTCATCATCGGTCTCCCCAGAGCTTCCATGCTGTGTACGATATCGGATGCGAAACAGGCGCCGCGTCAGGCCGACGGCCGGGTGTGTTTACGCAGGCGTTTCAAACGATCGACGATGAAGGCGATGACCAAGCCGATCGCGACCCCGAACAGGCCGGCGAGCGCGGCGTAGACGATCCATTCCACGGCGGCCTGCGCTGCCGGCAGAGCGGTTCCAACGGCATGCGACCAGTCGTGGAACAGCCGAGGCAGCACTTCCGCGATCCCCAGTTCCTCCATGCCGTGAAGGACGATCCCGCCGCCGACCCACGCCATGGCGGCAGTGCCGATGATGCTGAGCGCGGCCAGGAGCTTCGGCATGCCCGCCACCAGCCCGCGGCCGACCGCCTGGCTTGCGCCGCTGTCGTAGGTCGCAAGCTTCACGCCGACATCGTCCATCTTCACGATCAAGGCGACCGCGCCATAGACCAGGACCGTGACGGCGAGCGACACGCCTGCCAGCGCGGCGGCCGTGGTGACGAGCGAAAGGGCGGCAAGCTCCCCCAGGGCGATCGCCAGGATCTCGGCGGAGAGGATGAGGTCGGTCCGGATGGCGCCCGCCACCATGGTCGCCTCGCGCTCGGCGGGCTCCATCACCACCGGCGCGTCGTTGCTGTGGTCTTCGTGAAGCCCGATCTTCTCCATCACTTTTTCGGCCGCCTCGAAGCACAGAAAGGCGCCGCCGATCATCAGCAGCGGGGTGAGCGCCTGCGGCAGGAACGCCGCCAGCAGCAGGAAGCCCGGCAGCAGGAACAGAAGCTTGTTCCGAAGCGACCCCTTGGCGATCTTCCAGATAATCGGCAGTTCGCGTTCGGGAGTGAAGCCAGTGACATAGGTGGGGGTGACGGCCGCATCGTCGATCACCACGCCGGCCGATTTGGCGCCGGCCCGGGCGGTCGCGGCGGCGATGTCGTCGAGCGAGGCGGCGGCGACCTTGGCGATCGCGGCGACGTCGTCGAGAAGTGCAATGAGACCTGAAGCCATCGAACGGCCTTAGCTGGAGTTGCGGAGCGAGGCGATGGCCTGCGTGGCGAGCGCGTCGGCGCGTTCGTTCATCGGATGGCCGGCGTGGCCCTTCACCCACTCCCAGCGGATGCGGTGCGGCCTGGCGGCGGCGTCGAGCGCGAGCCAGAGGTCGGCGTTCTTCACCGGCTCCTTTGCGGCATTGCGCCAGCCGTTGCGCTTCCAGCCGGGAAGCCACTTCATCATGCCGTCCATCAGATAGCGACTGTCGGTGACCAGGGTCACGGCGGCAGGCTTCTTCAGCGCTTCCAGGGCCTTCAGGGCGGCGGTCATTTCCATCCGGTTGTTGGTCGTATGGGCTTCGGCGCCGGTCAGGATCTTCTCCGTCCCGTTCCAGGTCAGGATGGCCGCCCAGCCGCCGGGGCCCGGATTGCCTTTGCAGGCACCGTCCGTGGCTATGCGAACCTCCGGTCCGCCGTCAGTCGTGATGCGCATCTCAGGCAAGGCGGGCATAATGGTCCAGCCGACGCGCGAAGGGCAGGGGGTCCTTGCGCTGCACCAGCGCGGCGGAATGCGGGGCAAGCCAGTCCTGCGCGCGCGACAGCAGGAAGCGAAGCGACGCCCCCTGCGCCAGCAGCGGGAACGCGGCGCGCTCGGCAGCAAGGCGCGGACGCACCGAATCATAGCCCTCGAACAGCGCGGCTTCATGCGCCGGGAGCGGCGCGGTCCCGTCCGGGGGAAAGGCCCAGGCGGCATGCAGCACGGCAAGATCATAGGTGAGGATGTCGGTGCAGGCGAAGTAGAAGTCGATCAGTCCGGCAATCCGGTCGCCCAGCATCAGCACATTGTCGGGGAACAGGTCGGCGTGGATGGTGCCGACGGGAAGCCCGGCCGGCCAGCCGGCGGACAGGGCAGCGATCCTGTCGCTCACCTGCGTGGAAAGTCCCGGGGCGATCTCGTCGAGCCGCGCGCCGAGTTCGGCTGCGGTGGCCTGCCACCAGCCGAGGCCCAGGCCGTTTCGACGGACAGGCGCGAAGTCTGCAGCGGCAAGGTGCAGGCGCGCCAGCGCCTCGCCCACCGCGCGCGCCTGCGCCGGCGTGGGCTCCGTCAACGAGACCCCGGGCAGATATTGCACCAGGCAGGCGGCCTTCCCCTCCAGCGTCTGCAGCGCCTGGCCCTGCTTGTCCCGGATCGGGCGCGGCACGGGAATGTCGCGCTCGGCCAGATGCTCCATCAGGGCGATGAAGAAGGGCAGCTCGGCGACATCGATGCGGCGTTCGTACAGCGTGAGCACGAAACGGGCGGTGTCGGTCTCAACGAGGAAGTTGCTGTTGGAGACGCCCTCGGCGATGCCCTTGGCCGACAGCAGGGCGCCGGTTTCGTAGCGCTGGAGGAAGCGCTCCAATGCCTCGGCCGGAACTGCCGTATAAACTGCCACGCCGGGGGCTCAGGCCGCGGCGAGCGCGCGGGGCAGCTTGAAGACGACTTCCTCGGTCGCGGTGGTCACTTCCTGGATGGTAACGGCGAAGCGGGCCCGCAGCGCATCGAGCACTTCCTGCACCAGCACTTCGGGGGCGGACGCGCCGGCAGTCAGGCCGAGCCGGGTGACGCCCTCGAACCAGGCCCAGTCGATGAAGGTTGCGCGCTGGATCAGGTGGGCACGGGCGCCCTCGCGAGCGGCGACTTCGCGCAACCGCTGCGAATTGCTGCTGTTCTCGGCGCCGATCACCAGCACCAGCTGGCAGTCGGCAGCGATCGCCTTCACCGCAGTCTGGCGGTTGGACGTGGCGTAGCAGATGTCCTCCCCCTTGGGGCCCTGGATCGCCGGAAAACGGCGCTGCAACGTGGCGACGATGTCGGCCGTATCGTCGACGGAAAGGGTGGTCTGGGTGAGAAATCCCAGCGGCGCCTGCGGGGGGGACACGGCCCCTGCATCGTCCACGGTCTCGATCAGCGTCATCGCGCCGTCGGGTACCTGGCCGAACGTGCCGATCACTTCGGGATGCCCGGCATGGCCGACGAACAGGATGTGCCGGCCCTGTTCCACCATCCGCTCGGCCTGGCGATGAACCTTGGAGACGAGCGGGCAGGTGGCATCCAGCCAATCCAGCCCGCGCTCGCTGGCGCTGGCCGGCACCGACTTGGGGACTCCGTGGGCGGAAAAGATCACCGGCGCCCCATCGGGCACCTCGTCCAGTTCCTTCACGAACACTGCGCCCTTGGCCTTCAGGCTGTCCACCACGAAACGGTTGTGCACGATCTCGTGCCGCACGAACACGGGGGCGCCATGCTTCTTGAGCGCAAGCTCGACGATCTGGATCGCGCGCTCCACGCCGGCGCAGAAACCGCGCGGCGCGGCAACGGAAACAGCAAGCGGAGGCAATGTTGCAGCAACGGAATGTTCGGTCATGCCCACCCCTTTAAGCGAACATTCACCAGCCATGAAGCCCCTTCCCAATCCTATCGCCGCAAGCCTAAGGGGGGCCGCGGACCGGATCAGGAGACTATGGTTGTCGAAGGCTGTCATCATGTTGGGCGTTGCCGTGGCAGCGCTCGCGCTTGCCGGGTGCAACAGGAACCCGCTGCTGGTGAAACGCTCGCCGTGCCCGGCGGTCGCGATCCCCACCTATGTCGGCCAGGTCACGCAGTTCAACCCGCCGCAAAGCCGCAACGCGGACGCGATCGACCTGACGGCGCAGATCACCGACGTAACCGGCACCTGCATCGAAGGGCCGGAGTATCTCGCGACTGACGTGGCCTTCACCGTCACGGCGCAGCGGCGTCAGGCCGGGCCGGCCAAGGAAGTCTATCTGCCGATCTTCGTGGCGCTGGCCCAGGGCGGGAATGTGCTGGTCTCCAAGCAGCTGACCGGCGTGATGCTGCAGTTTCCCGAAGGTGCGTATCGGACCGAGGCGCGCGGCGGCGCGCGCGCCCAGGTGCATCGTTCGGCCGTGACATTGCCGGCCGATGTCCAGCAGCGCATCACGCGCGAGCGCAAGGCCGAGGAGCCCGATGCGTTGGTCGATCCCCTGGCGGACCCGCAGGTGCGGGCGGCGGTCAGGGCGGCGAGTTTCGAAATCCTGGTCGGATTTCAGCTCGACGATGCGAGCCTGGCCTATAACGTCGCTAAATGAGCGCTGCGACGCTGCGCCACAGGCGCATGATCAACACTCATGGCTGATAGACGATGTGGGGCGTGCCGCCGCTGACCGGCGCGTTGCACCGGCGGCCAGGCATTGCCGCTTCTGATTGGCGCCGGGAAGGTGTCGCACCCAGATATGTCAAGTCTGCAACACGGCGCCGCCGTCATAACGGAGTTCTTATGCCGCATCGGCGCAACATCGACATCGATCTTCTCCGCAGTTTCGTCACCATCGTCGAAGTCAAAAGCTTCACCCGCGCTGCCGACCGCCTGCTGCGAACGCAATCTGCGGTAAGCCTGCAGATGAAGCGGCTGGAAGAGCAGCTTGCCTGCCGGCTGTTCGAGCGCGGCGGGCGCGGCGTGGAGCCGACGGAGGCCGGCGCCCTTTTGCTGGGCTATGCGCGCCGGATCCTCGCCGCCAACGATGAGCTTGTCGGACGAATGGCGGAGCCGCTGGTGGAAGGCAGCGTGTCGATCGGCGCGCCAGAAGGCTTTTCGACCGAACATCTTGCGCCCGTGCTTGCGCGGTTCGCTCGCGCGTTCCCCAAGGTGAAGCTGTCGCTCCGCACCGGGGCGATCGACCCGTTGCGGCAGGCCTATGGTGCCGGTCAACTCGACCTTCTGATCGAGGCGGGAGTGGACGACGCCCCTTCAACGCCGGCGGCGGCGCAGGCACTCAGCCGCGAAGCGCTGGTTTGGTGCGTGGCCGATGGCGCCGAGCCCGAGGTCAGCACCGGGACAGCTGCGGAGCCCTTGCGCCTGGTACTGTCCACCGCGCCGTGCCCGGTGCGCGAGGCGGCCGTGGCCGCGCTGGAAAAGTCGGCCATTCCCTATCGCATCACGTTCGAGACGGGATCGCGCGCCGGCATGCAGTCGGCGGTCGGTGCCGGGCTTGGCATCGGCGTGCTGCCTAGGAGCAGCCTTCTTGCCGGGATGCACCGGCTGAACTCGGCAGAGGGGCTCCCGCCGCTGCCGGTGATGACAACGTCGCTGGTGGCGCGCGAGGGGGCCGGCGTGGCAGCCGGGCGGCTGTGCTCGTTCCTGGTGAGCGTGTTCGATGCCGGTGCCTGATCGCTCGGGCGCCGACTGGAGTTCCTTGACGCAACGGGCCTGCGGCGATTATGGCCCCCCTCCCGTTCTTCGGAACGATCGAGGCTGTGTGGCGACCGTAGCTCAGTTGGTTAGAGCGCCGGTTTGTGGTACCGGAGGTCGCGGGTTCAAGACCCGTCGGTCGCCCCAGCCGCCGGGAAATTTGCCCGGAAATCATGGTATTGCAGGATAGGCACCGGCAGCATGCGCGACACCGGCTATGGAATTCTGCTGATGCTCGGTCTTTTTGTCGGGCTGGGCGTCGGCATCGCAGTGGGGGAGCCTTCGGCCGGCGTCGTCATCGGCCTCGGGATCGGCGGTCTCGTCGCCCTGGGGCTGCGCCTCCGCGCCCGGGGCTGATCCCGGCCGAGTCGCGCACCGGCTTTCAGGCCAGCCTTCGCCCAACCCAGAAGACGCGACCGATCAGTCGCAACCGCTGCGGATCGCAATCCGGGAACGACGGGTAGGCAGCATTGTCGGAGAGGATCGCAATGCGCCGGGTAACCGGGTTGACCGAGAGCCGCTTCACCAGCAGGGCACCGTCGCTTTCGATCACATAGAGCCCGTCGCGGGGCGATCGGTTGTCGTGGGTGTCGACCAGGATCTGGTCCCCCGCGACGAAGGTCGGTGCCATGCTGTCTCCCTCCACCAGGTGCGCGGCGAGCGCAGGCCCGCGGCCGCCGCCGACCCGGCGCAGGAACTGCCGATCGATGATCAGCGGTTCCGGCAGGGCCGAGCGCGAGGGAAGATAGGGGATTGCCGCAAAGCAGCTGGTCGGCGGCACGACATCGTCCGGCGCCAGGGTGACAGCCGGGGAGGGCAGGTCGTGATTGCCGTCCGGGGCACCGAGCAGTGATTCGCTGACTCCGAAGTGCAGGGCGAGGAGGCGGCGATCGGTTTCCGACAGCCGGCGCGGCACGCCGCGTTTGATGAACTGCTGGATATAGGCAGGATTGCGGCCGATGCGGCGCGACAGCGCGGCATAGCCCTCTCCGGAACTCCGGATCAGCTCCGCCAGCCGCTCCCGAACCTCAAGATTGGCCCGAACCTCAAGATTGGCCCGAGCCTCTAGGTTAGCCATGTCCGCGGCGCCCCTCTCCCGATCACCACGATCTCGTTCTACCATAATTATTCGCCTAGACTAGTAGGAAAATACCTACCAACTTTCCTATCGTTCGAGTCGCGCGACGGCCAGGGGGAAGTCGGTCGGGGTCGTCGCGCGAAAGGTGGAAACAGGGTCGCTTTTAGGAGTGCGCGCGCCATGTCGCTGTTGCTTGCCATCGAGACCTGCCTGAGATTGACCAATGTGCCGGCATCCCGGTTCGGACGTGAGAGCGTGAAGGACCCGCGGCTGGTCCATGATCTGCGCCGCGGCCGCCAGCCCGGCCCCGTGATGGAACGGCGCGTGAAGCGATATATTGCGGACGCGATCGCCGCCCTGCCGGAAAGCGAGGGCAAGCGGAATGCCATCCGCCGGTTCGGGATACGGCCCGGCTCCGCCGGCGGCCTGGCGGGAACCCTTTGATGCGGAACCAGTTGACCGATGCCCACATCCGGTTGCTGCGCGGTGTGCGGGCGGTGATCGCAGCCGACAGCTGGTTCGATCCGTGGATGTCCGAAGCTCCGGACGCGGCGTCCCGGCCGTCTCCGTCGCCATCTCTGGTGATCGAGGATTTTGCCAGCGAACCTTGGGCCAGCCTGACGTTCTGCGGCATGCGGCACCGCCTGGACATACGCCTCTCCGGGCCTGCACCGGACGTCGAGACTGCCTATCGGCGCTTGCGGTCGTTGCTGGACGAGCCGGCGATCGAGCTGCCGGGCCACTTCGTGGCGGAGCTGCAGCTGACGCAGAAGACAGAAGAATTTTACCAGGACGGACACATGGGCCTCGCCGTTCAGATCGAAGCGCTGACGATAGAGGAATAGGAGTGATCCGCAAGACGATATCGGCAGCTATGCAAATGACGACGACAGGATGTGCCATAGGCAGGTCGAACCGTTAACTATGTTCAGTCCAGCGACGTAGACAGCAGCCTGATCCAGTCTCCCGCGGCACAATCTGAGGCGCGCTCAGAATCTACTGGCGCACCGGCGCAGGCTTGCTAGAATTGAGTCGCGCCCAAATCGGTGCGGGACTGTTTCTGGGGCGGGTATGTCCAAACGGCAAGTCGATCAGGGCGGTGCGGCCAGGCTGCCTGGAAGCGATGCGCGCACAGCCGCCTCGCCTCGGCACCGGGCGGCTGGCGGCCGATCGCTGATGCTGGGCCTGGCAGCGGCCTTCGCCGTCCAAGCCTGTTCGCCGGAGGCTCCTGCCGACAAGTCGGCCGGCGCCGGCGCACCAGTTGTCCTGCACCGCGTCACCGCCGGCGGCCCCGGCCGCTTCCAGGCAACGGGCACCGTCCGCCTGCGCCGCGAGACGCCCCTGGCCTTCGTCAGCGATGGCCGCATCCGGGCGATCGAAGTGCGTGCCGGGGATGTTGTCCGCGCCGGGCAGATGCTGGCCGGTCTGGACCGGACGGCAATCGATGCCGCCGCCGTTTCGGCCGACGCCCGCGCCAGTCAGGCCACTGCGGAGCTGCGCCGCCAGCGCGAGCTGAACCGCGCGGGGTGGGTTTCCAAGGCCCGGGTCGAAGCCGCCGAGGCCACCGCCCGCGCGGCAGAGGCGGAGCGCAGCGGCGCGCAGTTCACGCGTCGCTTCGCCAGCATCAACGCGCCCGCCGCCGGGGTTGTGCTGGCACGGCTTGCAGAGCCGGGGCAGACCCTGCCGGCCGGTACCCCCGTCGTCATCCTGGTCGAATTCGGCAGCGGGTTCGTGCTCCGCGTGCCGCTGGGCGCAGGCGACGCCGCAGGCCTGGCGAGGGGCCAGGCGGCGACGGTCCGGTTTCGCGATGGCGCAGCGCCCGCGATGGCGGCCCGGATCATCGAGATGGCCGGCAGAGCCGACGAGGCCACCGGCACGTTCCAGATCGAGTTCGCATTGCCGGCGCATCCGGCCCTGCGCTCCGGGCTGATCGCCGATGTGGAACTGCCGCGCCCGGCAGGCGCCGGCGCGCTCCGAATTCCGGCCTCGGCCCTGTTCGCGGTTCGCGCCGACGAAGGGTTTGTCTGGATGCTGGACCCGCGAACCGGAAAGGTTGCCGCGCGGCTCGTGAAGCTCGGCCCCGTTTCCGCAGGCGGAGTCGATGTCGCATCCGGCCTCCGCGCCGGCGAATTCATCGTCGGCGCCGGGGTGGACCGCCTGATCGAAGGCCAGTCCGTGCGACCGGCCGGCGCGGCGCGGTAGGGATGGCAACGCAGCCGCGCGCGAGCCCGGACATTTGAACCGGTTGATCGCCTTTGCCGTCCACCGCTGGCAGGTGACGCTGGTTGTGTTCGGCCTGGTCGCGGCCTTGGGCGCACAGGCGTTCCTGTCGATCCCGCGATCGGTCGATCCGCATTTCAAGGCGCCGTTCGTGCTGATCATCGCGATTCTTCCGGGCGCAGATCCGGCCGATATCGAGCAGACCGTCGCCAAGCCGATCGAGGACGCGCTCGCCGGTCTCGACAATATCTCCGAACTCGCCTCCTCCTCGTCCGACGGGCAGGCGGTGGTGACCGCGGAATTCACCTGGGAGTCCGACCCGGACCGCAATTTCGATGAAGCCGTTCGCGAGGTGAATGCGATCCGGGCGCAACTGCCGTCGGGCATCCAGCGGCTGGAATATCGGCGGTTCCGCACCACCGAGGCGGTTGTCGTGCAATATGCCATCGTCTCCGAAACGGCGTCGTGGCGCCGCATGGAGAAGATGGGGAAAGACCTGAAAGAGGCCTTCCAGCGCCAGCCCGGCGTGCGGACGGCGACCCTATGGGGGGTGCCCCGGCCGGAGCTGCGGGTCTCGGTCGATCTCGGCCGGCTGGCGCAGCTCGGCATCCCCGTCACGCAGGTCACCGATGCGCTGCGGGTGGGCGGCAGCGACACGCCGCCCGGGCCGCTGAGGTCGGGCGACCAGCGGCTGAACCTGAAGGCCGGCGGGGCTTTCCGCACGCTGGCCGAAGTCCAGGCGGTGCCGCTTCGCGCCGGCAATGGACGGGTCCTCCGGGTCGGCGACGTCGCCGACGTGCAGTGGGCCACCGCCGAGCGCAGCCACGCCACTCGCTTCAACGGCAAGCGGGCGATCTGGGTGACCGCGACCCAGAAGGACAATGTGAACGTGCTCGACGTGGAGCGGCGGCTGACCGCAGCGGCCGAGGCCTATCGGACGGTGCTGCCGCCCGACGCCCGGCTGGAGCTGGCATTCGACCAGTCCGACGATGTGCGGCGCAAGCTGGCGCTGCTCGCCCGGGATTTCGGGCTGGCGCTGGCGCTCGTGCTGCTGACCCTGCTGCCGCTGGGCCCGCGCGCGTCGCTCGTCGTCATGGTGTCGATCCCGCTCAGCCTCGCCATCGGGGTGCTGGTGATGAACCTGCTGGGCTATACGCTGAACCAGCTGGTGATCACCGGGTTCATCGTGGCGCTGGGCATCCTCGTGGACGATTCGATCGTGGTGGTCGAAAACATCGCCCGGCACCTGCGGATGGGCTATTCGCGCACCGCAGCGGCGCTGGCGGGCACCCAGCAGATCGCAGTCGCGGTACTGGGCTGCACGGCGGTCATCATCTTCGCCTTTCTGCCGCTGACGGCGCTGCCGGGCGGTGCGGGAAAGTTCACCCGCGGGCTGCCGATCGCCGTGATCGCAACCGTCACCGCCTCGCTGCTGGTGTCGCTCACGATCATTCCGTTCCTGGCGTCGCGGCTGCTGTCGAAAGAGGAGCACCCGGACGGCAACCGGTTCCTGCGCGCGGTCGATGGCGGCATCCACCGTTTCTACGCCCCGCTGCTGCACCGCGCGCTGGAGCGGCCAAAGACCGCGTTTCTGGCCGCGATGGCCCTGTGCGTGGCAGCGCTCGGCCTGATCCCGGTGCTGGGCACCAGCCTGTTCCCGCCGGCGGACGTGCCCTATTTCCAGGTGGAGGTTGAGGCATCGGAAGGCAGCGATCTGGGCGCCACCGCTCGCGCCGTCGCGTTCGTCGACCGGACTCTCGCCGCCGAGCCGCTGGTGGCGACACGCATGTCCAACGTGGGTCGGGGCAATCCGCAGATTTTCTACAATCAGCGCGAAGTCACCCAGCAGTCCAATTTCGGAATGGTGGCAGGAACGCTGAAGCAATGGGACCCCGAGGAAGGTCCGGCGCTGGTAACCCGGCTGCGCGAACGGTTCGCGACTTACCCGGAGGCGCGGATCGAGCTGGTTCCGTTCCAGAACGGGGCGCCCATCGATTCGCCGATCGCCTGGTTCCTCACCGGGCCCGACCTCGACGTGCTGCGCCGCCTGTCGAAGGAGGCCGAAGCTCTCATGCGCGCGGTGCCGGGAACGGTGGATGTGCGAAACCCGCTCGCCTTCGACCGGCTCGACCTGGATCTGGGCCTGGACGCCGACAAGGCGGCGCTGCTGGGCGTGTCGCCGGCGGCCGCCCGGCGGGTCACCCGGCTCGCCCTCGCGGGGGAGCCGGCCGGCCGGTTCCGCGATGCCGAGGGGGATAGCTACGACGTCGTGGTGCGGCTGCCGCAGCCAGACTTCACCGGGGTCGCGCCGGGCGAGCGGCTCGGCGCGATCCAGGATGTGGACGCCCTGTCGCGGGTCTATGTACCGACGTCGGCGGGCGAGGCCGTGCCGCTGCCGGCGATCGCCTCGCCCCGGCTGACCGGCGGGCCTGCCTCCATCAACCGCTATGGCCAGCAGCGCAGCGTGGGGCTTACCTCCAATGTCGCCGACGGCTATCTGACGTCGCGGGTGAACGAGGAGGTGGGTGCGCAGTTCAACGCGATGAAGCTGCCGCCCGGATACGCCTTCGTGCTCGGCGGGGAGGCGGCGGAACAGGCCGAAAGTTTCGGCGGCCTGGGCGGGGTGATCCTGCTTGCCGCCTTCGGCATCTTCGGCGTGCTGGTACTGGAGTTCGGCCGCTTCCGCGAGACGGTGGTGGTGGCGGGCGTGGTGCCGCTGGGCATGTTCGGCGGGCTGATCGCCTTGTGGCTGACAGGCAATTCGATCAGCTTCACTGCGATCATCGGATTCGTTGCGCTGATTGGGATCGAAATCAAGAATTCGATCCTTCTGGTCGACTTCACCACGCAACTGCGCCAGCAGGGGATGGAGCTTCGCCCGGCGATCGAACGCGCCGGCGAAGTGCGCTTCTTGCCGGTGCTGCTTACCAGCGTGACGGCGGTGCTGGCGCTGCTGCCGCTGGCGCTGTCGGGTTCCGGGCTTTACTCCCCGCTTGCCTGGGTGATCATCGGCGGGCTGATCTCGTCGACGTTCCTCAGCCGGATCGTCACGCCGGTCATGTACCTGCTGCTGGTGCGCCACGCTCCCCCGGTTGCGCATCGGGAAACAAAGCCGGCGCCTGCCGAGGGTTGAGGCCGCCCGGATACGTGCCCCGGTCGGCGCGCATCCGTTGCCGAAGCCCGCCGTCCACCCCCTGGCCTTCAACGACCGGCCGGTAAAGATTGCCCGCCGTATTGGTGGCAGGGGGCGCAAGTTCCATCTGCGCCGCATGCACGACATTGGCGGCAAAATGCTCGCCGACGCGGGGGGCCAGCCGGTGCCCGGCACAAGCGAGCTTGGCCTTGGCCCCTACGGCCACCTGCTCTCGCGGCGTGATTGCGGCGCGAACGATGGCGTCCACCACCGCTCGAGGGGGATCCAGCAGGACCATTTGGGCGCGGCGGCCGCTGTAGTTTGCGCTGTGCACCCAATATGGGGTGTCGACGGCCCATGGCATGACGGTGGAGACCCGGATCGGCCCGAGCAGGCCGGCCAGTCGAAGTTCCTGATGCAAGGCGGTTCCAAGCCCGAGCACGCCATGTTTCGAGGCAGTGTAGCTGGCATGGTACGGCACCGGAACCTTGCCTTCCACAGAACCGACATTCACAAGAACGCCCAGGCCCTGCCGCTTGAACAGGGCGATCGCGACATGGCTGCCGTTGATTGCGCCCTTCAGATTGATGTCGATCACCCTCGCATGATCGGAAAGCGGGATTTCCTCGAACCGGCCGATGGCGCCGACACCGGCCGCGTTGATCCAGCCGTCCACCCGGCCGAAGCGCGCAACGGCCGCCGCCACTAGCTGCTCGACCTGCACCGCATCGGAAACGTCGGTGGGCACGACGAGAGCCCGTCCGCCGGCAGCTTCGATCTCCCGCGAGACTTCGTGCAGCACATCGACCCGCCTTGCGGCAAGGACCAGGTTGCCGCCGCGCCGACCGAGCTCATGCGCCACCCCCCGGCCCAGGCCGGACGATGCGCCGGTGACCACAAAGGTTCGTCCGTCGATCCTGCTGTCGTCGCGCGCCATCCTGGATCGCCTGCGCGCAGCGACAGCAAGGGCCGCCGCCGTGATCAGCACTGCCATGGGCATGTATCGCATGAAAACCTCCGCTCCCCCGACAGTCCAACGGAGCTCGACCCCTGCTAGTTGCCTGTTCCGCAGTGACGCACTTCCAACGCCGCATTGCGAGTGGCACAACGGGGCCAACAGGGAAGGGCGCGTGTGAAGAAACTGCTGTTGCTGGGATCATTGCTGGTCGGCATCGTGCTCGCCTTCCGGTTCGGCCTCGCCGATGCCCTGACCCTGGAAAGCCTGAAGGCGCGCCAGGCCGATTTCAGCCTCCTCTATGCCGCCCGGCCGGTGCGCGTGCTGGGCCTGTTCTTCCTGCTTTATGTCGCGGTCACGGCGCTGTCGCTTCCGGGCGCCGCCATTCTCACGATCGCCGCAGGCGCGCTGTTCGGGCTCTTCACCGGCACGATCCTCGCTTCGTTTGCCTCCACAATCGGTGCGACGCTGGCGTTCCTGGCCTCGCGCTACCTGTTCCGCGATGCTGTGGCCGCCCGCTTCGGGCAACGGATGCGCGCAATCGATGCCGGCATGGCGCGCGACGGGCCGTTTTACCTGTTCACGCTCCGACTGGTGCCGATCTTTCCCTTCTTCCTTGTCAACCTGCTGATGGGGCTCAGCAACATACCGGCCCGCACCTTCGCCTGGGTCAGCCAGATCGGCATGCTGGCGGGCACCATCGTGTTCGTGAATGCCGGAACCGAGCTGGCGAAGCTGGACAGCCTGTCCGGCATCCTGTCGCCCGGCCTGATCGGCTCGTTCGTGCTGCTGGGTCTGTTCCCGTGGATCGCCCGGTGGCTGCTCGGCCTGCTGCGGCAGCGCCGCATCTATGCGCGCTTCACGCAGCCCAGGCGGTTCGATCGCAACCTGATCGTAATCGGCGGCGGCGCGGCGGGGCTGGTGACGGCCTATATCGCAGCTGCCGTGAAGGCGAAGGTCACGCTCGTCGAACACAGCGCAATGGGGGGCGACTGCCTGAATACGGGTTGCGTGCCGTCGAAGGCGCTGATCCGCAGCGCGAAGCTGGCCTCGGAGATCCGAAACGCCGGAAAATTCGGCATAACGTCCAGCAATTTGGACATCGACTTTAAAGCTGTGATGGAGCGAGTTCGAAGCGTGATCGACGGTATCGCGCCGCACGACAGCGTGGAACGATATCGGGGGCTCGGCGTCGATGCGCGCATCGCCCATGCCCGTATCCTCGATCCCTGGACGGTGGAGATCACCCCGGACGGCGGCGCGCCCCAGCGGCTGACGACCTGCGCCATCGTGCTGGCAACGGGCGCGCGCCCCGTGGTGCCCGAAATCCCCGGGCTTGCCGAAGCCGGGTTTCTCACCAGCGAGACGCTGTGGGATGCGTTTGTCCAGCGCGCGTCGCCGCCCGGCCGGCTGGTCGTGCTGGGCGGCGGCCCCATCGGTTGCGAGCTGGCGCAGGCGTTCCAGCGCCTGGGATCGGCCGTCACGCTGGTAGAGGCGGCGCCCCGCCTGCTGTTGAAGGAGGAGCCCGAGGCGGCGGAGCTGGTCGGTACCGCCCTGGCGGCGGACGGGGTAGTCGTTCTAGCCGGCCACCGCGCCGTCCGGATCGAGTCAGGGCCCAAAGCCCTCGTCGCGGAAGGACCCGACGGCGCCCGGACGGTCCCATTCGACGAACTCATCGTCGCCGTCGGCCGCACCGCCCGCACGGAAGGTTTCGGGCTGGAGGAACTGGGGATCCCGGCCGGCAAGGCGATCGAGACCAATGCCTGGCTGGAAACGCTCTACCCGAACATCTACGCCGTGGGGGACGCCGCCGGGCCTTACCAGTTGACCCATGCCGCCTCCCACCAGGCCTGGCACGCCGCCGTCAACGCACTGTTCGGCCGGTTCCGCCGCTTCAAGGTGGACTATCGCGTGCTTCCCGCGGTCGCCTTCACCGACCCGGAAGTGGCGCGCGTCGGCCTCACCGAGGCGCAAGCGACCGAGCAGGGGCTGGCGTTCGACATCACCCACTTTCCCGTCGCGCGGCTGGACCGCGCCAGGGCCGACGGCAGCACGCAGGGCTTCCTCAAGCTGCTGACGGTGCGCGGCAAGGACCGGCTGCTGGGCGCCACCATCGTCGGGCCGCACGCCGGCGAACTGATCGCGCAGGTCGCGCTTGCGATGAAGCACGGCCTGGGCCTGAAGCAGATCATGGGCGCCGTCCACGCCTATCCCACGCTCGCCGAGGGCGTGAAGCTGGCCGCCGGGGAATGGCGGCGCGCGACCGCCCCCACCGGCCTGCTGCGCTGGGTCGAACGCTATCATGGCTGGATGCGGGGCTGATGCTCCAGTTCCAGGGGTTGATTGGCCTCGCGGCCCTGATCCTCGTCGCCCGGCTGCTCAGCGCCGACCGGGCCAGCGCGATCCCGTGGCGCTTCATCGCCGGCGCGCTCGCGCTGCAGCTGGTGCTGGCGCTGGTGATCGTCCGGGTGCCCTTCGTGTGGGGCTTGATCGGCCTCGCCAACGGCGCCGTGGCGGCGGTCGAGCGGGCAACCCTGAAGGGCTCGGCCTATATGTTCGGCTATACCGGCGGCGCGCCGATGCCATTCGTGCTGAAGCCGGGCGAGGCGCCGCCGCTGGTCATCGCGTTCCAGATCCTGCCGCTGGTAATCGTATTCTCTGCGCTCTCCGCGCTGGCGTGGCACTGGGGCATCCTCCAGGCAGCGGCGCGGGGCCTGTCGTGGGCGCTCCGACGCACCCTGGGGGTGTCCGGCGTGGTGGGGCTCGGCGCCGGGGTCAGCCTGTTCCTGGGCGTGGTGGAGGCGCCACTGGTGCTCCGCGCCTGGTTCCAGCGCGTCAGCCGCGCCGAGCTGTTCGCGCTCATGGTGCTGTCGATGGCAACGATTTCGGGCGCACTGCTGATCCTCTATGCGCAGACCGTCGGCCGGGTGGTGCCCGATGCCGTGGGGCACATGATCTCGGCCTCGCTGCTGTCGCTTCCCGCCGCGCTGGTGATCGCCCGGCTGATGCAGCCCGGCGACAGCGCCACCGAGGCGGCCATCGGCGAGGCCGACCTCGAATATCGGGGCAGCATGGACGCGATCGTGCGAGGTACGATGGACGGCGTGCAGCTGTTCCTCGCCGTCATCGGCATCATCATCGTGATCTTCGCGTTGGTGGCGCTTGTGGACGACGCGCTGGGGCTGCTGCCCCTGATCGACGGCGCACCGCTCACGCTGAAGCGCCTGTTCGGCTGGGTGTTCGCGCCGCTGATGTGGGCGATCGGCGTGCCCTGGGCCGAGGCGCCGACGGCCGGCGCGCTGATGGGCACCAAGGCGATCCTGAACGAATATGTGGCCTATCTGGAACTTGCCGCCCTGCCCGCGGGAAGCCTGTCGGCGCGCGGCGCGCTCATCACCACCTATGCGCTGTGCGGGGTCGCCAATCTGGCGAGCGTGGGGCTGATCGTCTCCACCATCGGCACGCTCGCGCCCGGCCGCCGAGCCGATGTCGCGGCCCTCGGCATGCGATCCTGGCTGGCGGGCAACATGGCGACCGCGATGACGGGCGCCATGATCGGGTTGGTGACACCCGCCTGATGCGTCCCGCCTCATGATAGACGCGAAGCTCCGCCCGCTGATCGATCCGATACTGAACCGCGCGGGCCGATGGCTGGCCGCGCGAGGTGTGGGCGCCGATGCCGTCTCGATCATCGGCATCACAGCCGGGCTCTGCGCAGCGCTCGCCATCTATTTCGGGCTGTTTCCGCTTGCGCTGGGGCTGACCCTGCTGTCCCGCCTGCTCGACGGGCTCGACGGGGCAGTGGCTCGCGCCACCCGGCTCACGCCGTTCGGCGGGTATCTCGATATCGTCGGCGACTTTCTGTTTTACGTCGCCGTGCCGCTGGCGTTCGGCCTGTCGCACCCGGCGTTTCTGGCGCCCGCGCTGGTGCTGATGGCAAGCTTCGCGCTGACCGGGGTCAGTTTCCTGGCCTTTGCCGCCGTCGCAGCAGCGCAGAAGATCGAAACCGAGGCGCATGGCCGCAAAAGCTTCTTTTACTCGACCGGGCTGGCCGAAGGCGCCGAAACGATCCTGGCCTTCGTGCTGATGTGCCTGTTCCCGAACGCCTTTCCGGCAATCGCGTTCGCCTATGCGGGCCTGTGCTTCCTCACCGTCGTGCAGCGCAGCTGGCTTGCCTGGTGCCTGTTCCGGCCGGATCGGCCCGGGGGTTGAACCCGCGCGGCATATCGGCTTCTGTCCGACCAGCGGGTTCGCCGGACAACTGCCGGGCAAGGGGTCGGAAATGATCAAGCTTCTGGGGTATATCTTTCTGGCGCTGCTGCTGATGATCGCGGGCGCGCTGATCTATGTCCGGGTGGCGCCGCACGATATCGCCACCTGGCACGTCGACCCGCTGACGGCGCCGACTCCCACCACCCCCAACAGCTGGCGCGTCGCGCCGCCCGGGCAGTCGCCAGATAGCTCGGGAGGAAGCGCGGGCCAGCCCTCCGCCGTCTACCGCGCAACGCCGGCCGAACTGCTCGCCGCGTTCGATCGGATCGCAATGGCGCAGCCCGAAACCGTGCGGCTCGCCGGCAGTCCGGACGAAGGCCTCATCACCTATGTGCAGCGCAGCAAACTTGTGAAGTATCCGGACTATATCTCCGTAAAGGCTGTCGACCTGGGGGACGGAAGATCGGCCCTCGCGATCCTGTCGCGCTCGCGCTTCGGCAAGAGCGACCTCGGCGTCAACAAGGCCCGGGTCACCGAGTGGCTGAAGGGGCTGGCGCCCCTGCAAGAGGAAGCTCCGGCGCCGGCCGGTTGAGCCCGGGCATGCCCGCCACCGAACGCATCCGCACCATCGACACCGTTCGCGGCGTCGCGGTGCTCGGAATTCTTGTTATGAACATCATCGGCTTCGGCTTCCCGGGGTCGGCTTATCTCAATCCGATGGACACCGGCGGCGACACCGGGCTCAACCTCCCACTCTGGGCGCTCGCCTATGTCACCGTCGACGGCAAGATGCGCGCCCTGTTCGCGATGCTGTTCGGCGCTTCGATGCTGCTGATGGCGGAAGGTGCCCCGGAAGGGCAGGCGATGCGCCGGCACGCCGCCCGCATGCTGGTGCTGTTCCTGTTCGGCATGGTCCACGCGTCCCTGCTCTGGTCGGGCGATATCCTGCTGCCGTTCGCAATCGTCGGGCTGCTGCTGTTCCCGGCCCGCCATCTCCCGGCTGAACGGCTCTTCCTGCTGGGGGTCGTTGCGCTTGCATTGCAGGCCAGCATCAACCTGATGTTCGGATGGCAGGCGGTCCAGGCCGAGGCGGCCGCCAGGCTCCCCGGCGCCGGCGAGGCCGCGAAGGAAGCCTGGGCCTCGCTTCGCGGAGTCACCATCAGCGATCCCGCCGCCGTCGCGCGGGAAACCGCCATGTACCGGGGCGGCCTCGCCGAAATCCTCGCGATCCGGCACGAAGCCGTGCTGTTCGCGCGCCTGTTCCTGCTGCCGTTCGAATTCTTCGCCGAGACGGTCGGCCTCATGCTGATCGGCATGGGGCTCTACCGCCTTGGCTGGTGGCAGGGCGGGTTCGAGCCCGGCCATTATCGCCGCCTTGCCGGCATCCTGATCCCCGTCGGCTGGGCCGGCGGCGCCCTGCTGGCCTTGGCCTTCTACCGCTCCGGCTTCGCCCCGGCCGCCTTCTTCTTCACCGATGCCGCGCGCGTCTTCGTCGCCCCCGCGGTAGCACTCGGCTATGCCGCGCTCGTCATCCTGGCGGTGCAGCGCGGCCGGCTGCCCCGGCTCGGCTCACGGCTTGCCGCCTGCGGGCGCATGGCGCTCAGCAACTATCTGCTCGCCTCGGTCCTCGCCAATCTCGTCTTCACCGGCCTCGGGCTGGGCCTCTACGCCGATCTCGGCCGGGCGCAGGCCTATGCCGTGGTGCTCGGCATCTGGGCGGTGCAGCTGGCCTGGTCGCCCTGGTGGCTGGCGCGCTTCCGCCATGGCCCGGCGGAATGGCTGTGGCGAAGCCTCGCCCGGTGGGAGCGCCAACCTTTCCGCCAGGCTGCGCCTGCTCAGTAACCCAGCGCCATCCCGTCCTTGCGCATTTCCGATGCGCCCCACCAGACCTTGTTGGCAGCGTCCCACATCACCGCCTGGTACCCGCCCACGTCCTGGTGGTTCGCGATCAGCACATGCCCCCGCGCCTGCAAGGCGGCCCGGGTCTCGGCGCCGAAGCCGCTCTCCAGGAACAGCCCGGGCGGGGTCTCGCGCGTGCCGTCCGGGTCGGGGCTGCCCATATGGCGCAGTCGCGGGGCGTCGCCTGCGGCCTGAAGGTTCATCCCCAGGTCGATCATGTTCACCAGCACCTGCATTTGGCCCTGCGGCTGCATGGTGCCCCCCATCACCCCGAACGCCAAGAGCGGGCCGTCGGCACGGGTGACCATGCCCGGAATGATGGTGTGGAACGGCCGCTTGCCCGGCTCGATCCGGTTGGGGCCGGGCTTCAGCGAGAATTGCGCGCCGCGGTTCTGCAGCATGAAGCCCCAGGTGCCCCGGCCCCCTTTGACGGGCGCCGAGCGCGGCACCACGATCCCCGACCCCATCCCGGCATAGTTGGACTGGATCAGCGAGACCATCATGCCGTTCGCGTCGCCGGTCGCCAGATAGGTGGTGTCGCCATGCTCTTCCGGGTCGCCGGGCGGCACGTCGTCGGGCAGGGCGCGGTCCATCCGGATCATGGCGGCGCGGCTGGTGATATATTTGTCCCCCAGCAGCGCTGCCACCGGAACCTTCGCCCGGCGGGGATCGGCGAGAAATCGTGCCCGGTCCGCAAAAGCCAGCTTCTTGGCCTCCGTGATGACATGGACCCGATCCGCTTCCGACAGGGCCGCCATCGGGAACCGCTCCACGATGCGCGCCATCTGCAACGTGGTGACGCCCTGCGTCGCGGGCGGAATCTGCCACAGCCGGGCATCGCGATAAGGGGCAGAGATCGGCTCGACCCATTCGGCCGTCATGCCGGCCAGATCGGCCGCACTGTGCTGGCGGCCTTCGGCCTTGAAATGTGCCTCGAAGTCGGCGGCGAACGGCCCGCGATAGAGCGCCGCGGCACCGCTCGAGCCGATCGCTTCCAAGGTTGCCGCAAGGTCGGGATTGGTGAACCGCTGCCCGGCAACCGGCGCCGCGCCCGACGGGGCATAGAGGGCCCGGATCATTTCGGCACGCTGGATCGTCGCCTGGTTGCGCTCGAAATTCGCCAGATTGGCCTTCCACCCGCGCGCAATCACCGGCGACACCGGAAAGCCTTCCCGCGCCAGCCGCACGGCGGGCGCCAGCACCTGCGCCAGGGGCAGCTTGCCATAGCGTTTGTGCAGCGCCTCCCAGCCGGCGACTGCGCCGGGGATGGTCACGCTGTCCATGCCGCGCTGGTCCAGCTCGCCGGGGGTCTGCTGGCGCGCCATCAGGGCGCCGACGTCGAGCTTGGCGGGCGCAAAGCCCGACGCATCGAGCCCGACCACCTTTTTCGCGGCCGGGTCCCACACCAGCGCGAAAAGATCGCCGCCGATCCCGTTGCCGGTCGGCTCCACCAGCCCCAGCACCGCATTGGCGGCAATGGCGGCATCCACGGCAGACCCGCCCGCGCGAAGGATGTCGATCGCAGCCTGCGACGCCAGCGGATGCGCCGTCGCGGCCATCCCGTTCGAAGCGATCACCGGAGAGCGGCCCTGAAACGCCGGATCGCCGGGCCGGTCTCCGGCGCTCGCCGCGTGCGGAACCGCCAGAAGCACCAGCGTGGCAAGCGCCGAGGCGACAAATCCTACCTGCATTGCGAACTCCCTGGAAACCGCTCGAACGTCACCCCCTCAACCATGGCAGGCTCCCCGGCGAAATGCACGAGTGTGCGAGCCGGCGCGACCGGGCTATGATGCGGGAGGAGGACTACCATGGCCGATATCGATCCGGGATTGAGCCTCGCCGCGGCTCGCCGCAGCGCGGCAGCCGACATGATGGCCCGGATGGTGGCGCACGCCGCTGCCCGAGAAACCGACCGGTCGGAAGGTCCGATGGCCCTGCCCAAAGCGGTCTACACCTGCCCCGAGCGTTTCGCCGCCGAGCAGCAGGCGCTGTTCCGCCGCATGCCGCTGGTCGCCGGCCTCAGCCGGGACATTCCGAACCCGGGCGACGTGATGCTGTTCGAAGCCGCAGGCCCCTCGATTATCGTGGGGCGGGGCAGGGACGGGACGGTGCGCGCCTTCCGCAACCTCTGCACCCACCGCGCTGCCAAGATCCTGCTCGGCGAGGAAGCCACCTGCCAACGCCGCCCGCGCCTCTCCTGCCAGTTCCACGCCTGGACCTTCGATCTGGAAGGCAGGCTGATCGCGCAGCCCGGCAGGGTCGGCTTCGAAGGTCATCCCGACGGCGGGCGAGACCTGATGCCGATCGCCTGCCGCGAGTGGAACGGCCTGATCTTCGTCCAGATAGAGGGCCAGATCGAGCTGGAGGGACATCTCGGCAGCTTCGCGCCGACGCTTGCGATGCTGGAGCTCGGCGCCGCCGAACCGGTGAAGCGCGGCCACATCGACTGCGATGCCAACTGGAAATATGCGCTGGATACCTATGGCGAAGGCTATCACTTCGCCAGCCTGCACCCGAACAATATCGGGATCACCAACCTGTCCGACGTCGCCGTGTTCGATGCGTTCGGCCGCCACCACCGCATCGCGTTCCCGACGAAGGCGATGGCGGGGCTTGCGAGCGTTCCCGGCGAGAGCTGGCCCGAAAGCGACTATGGCGGGGTGCATTTCCTGTTCCCCAACACGGTAATCTTCGTCGGCTCGGTGGAGCCCGGCAAAACCTTCGTTCAACTGTTCCGCCTGTTTCCCGAAAGCGTCGGAAAGATGCGCTGCCAGTTCGCCGTCTATGCGCCCGGCGGCGTGCGAGACGATGCACACCGGGCCGAAACCGAAATGGGGTACGACCTCACCGAGCAGGTGGTCCGCACCGAGGATTATGCGATCTCCGGCCGCAGCTTCGACAATCTCATGACGGTGCCCGATGATTTCCGGGTGATCCTGGGGTCGAACGAAATCGCGCTGCAGCGGATGCACCGCCATGTCGCCGAGGCAATCGGCATGCCGCTAGAGCGGGTCTCGATCTGATTGCATCAGATCGGCCGCTCCAAGTTGTTGCTTTTCCTCATGGGTTTTCGATGCTGGTGATTCCACCAGATCGAAACATGCTTCAGGATGAAAGCTGCCGGGCCGAAACCCGGCAGCGTCAATGTCGCGTCAGAACTCGAAGCCCAGCTCGGCGCCCCAGGTCCGCGGCGGCCGCGCGGCCGAGAAAGTAAACAGACCGCCCACCGGCAGGGTCGAGGAAAGCCCGCGATCGTCGGTGAGGTTGCGGCCGAAGATCGCCGCCCGGATCTTGGCGCCCCCCAGATCGAAGGTATAGGCAGCGCTCGCGTCCAGCAGGTTGCGCGCCTGCGCCAGCCCGCGCGGATCGTTGCGGGTCGGGTCGCCGGGGGCGCCCACGATCGTCGTCTGCAACTTGGCGACGTGCCGGAACGAGGCCGCCAGCGCCAGCTCGCCAGGGCCGATTTCGCGCACATAGTCGGCGCCGATCGCGGCGCTCAGGTCCGGCGTGCGCCGGAGCTCGCGGCTGGAGATATCGGTCACCACCCCGCCCACCAGCGTGTTGAAGCTGTCATACTCGGCATCCAGGATGCCCAGCGCCCCGTTCAGCGTGAAGCCGTCGGCCACCAGCGCGCGGAACTCGGCCTCGATCCCCTTGATCGTGGCCTTGGCGGCGTTCTGCACCACCGTTTCCTGGCCGGCCGGCGGCGGCGCCGGCCGCACCACCTCCTCCTGCTTGTCGTCGAACTTGGTCAGGAAGGCAGCCACGTTGAACGTGATGCGATCCTCCCACAGCTGCGTCTTGAAGCCCAGCTCATAGCTGTTCACGGTCTCCGGATCATAGGCCGAATTGGCCGACGACAGCGTCTGCGCCCGCCCGTTCAACCCGCCGGCGCGATACCCCTGCGAGAAGCTGGCATAGACCAGGTTGTTGCTGGTCTCGCCGAAGCTGTAGTCCAGCGAGGCCCGCGGCGTGAACTTGCTCCAGTCGGCCTTGGGAGTCGCGATCAGCGCGGTGATCCCGGTCTTGAAGACGTCGTTCGACATGCGCTTTTCATCCCAGGTGTAGCGCCCGCCGACCGACAGCCTCAGTGCGTCGGTGATCTTCCACTGCACGTCCGCAAACAGCGCCGTCGATTTGGAATAATGGTCCACGATGTTGCCGCCGCGCGCCGGCAAGCCCGCCGCCGCCTGCAGGAACGGCCCGAAGAAGGTCGATTGGTCCAGCTGGTAGCGGCTGTTGAAATAATAGGCGCCCACCACGAAATCGATGCTGTCGGTGGCATTCCCGGCCACCCGCAATTCCTGCGAGAACTGGCGATAGCTCTGGACCCGGCGCGTGTCGAAGAAGTCAATCGACGTCGAATCGAAATCCTGCCGCACCGATTCGTTGCTGGTCCGCCAGCCGGTCACGGACGAGATGGTCAGCCCGGCCAGCGTATAGTCGGCCCCGACCGTCACATTATAGCCCTTGTTGCGGGCAACGCCCGGGACGTTCGAAAACGTCGTGTAGAGATCGTCGCCGGTGTTGCGGTCGCACTGCCCGTCGGGAATGCCGGTCGGCCGCACGAAAATGCCGCCGCCGATGGGCACCCGAAGGCAGATAAGGTCCAGGCCGGTGCGCGATGTCGCTGCCTGGTCGATCGGTGGTCTTTTCCCGATT
>JANPJJ010000153.1:0-7859 GCA_031425455.1 Sandaracinobacter sp.
GGGATCGCGCAGCACCGCAGTCTCCTGCCGCTCGGCGATCACATAGGCCGAGCGGAACTGCCCGAACCCGATCGACAGGCTGTTGGCGGCAATGTCCGGCATCGCATCCACTTCCACCACCGGATAGCCCAGCAGCGTCGATGCCTCGCCTTCCTGCAGCCCGTGCCGCCAGATGAAGTCGCCCGTCGTATCCTTGAACTTGCGCACGGTCGCGATCGTGTTGGAGTTCATCACCCAGACCGCGCCCTGCCGATAGGGCGCGCGCAGCGCATGCACCAGGTCGATCATCCGATCGGCCGGGTTGGTCCCGATAAAGGCCCCCGCAGCGCCCGAGGGCACATATTGCAGCGTCCCGAACGGCCGGGTGGCATCCGTCGTCAGCGCCACCGGATAGGTCAGGAAGCCCTTCGGCTGCGCCACCCCGGTGCCGCTCACGAAGGCCACGCCCTCGGCGCGCGCGAACTCGATTGCGATCTCGTTCGCCAGCCAGCCCTCCACGTCGAACATCGCATCGTCCAGCATCGGCTGGGTCGCGGCCGGGTTGGCATAGATCTCGCCCATCGGCGGCGCCACTTCGCTGAACAGCGGTGTCGCCGTCTCCGGCCGGGTCGCGGTCTCGCTCACCCAGCCCGAGGCGATCCCGCCTACCGCCACCAGCTTGCGATAGCTCGCCGAGCCCACCTTCACCACGTCCGCCACCTGCCGGATCGGCGAGATCTGCTTCAGCGTGCTCTCGATCCGCGCGTCGATCTCGATCGGCACGGCAAGGCCGCCCTCGCCGGCGATCCCGATCGACAGCTTCTTCGCTTCGAAATCGGCCTCAATCCCTTTCCTGAGGTACCGGTCGGCAAAGGCTGAAGGCGTCACCCCCTTGGAACCTGTCGCCAGCGGCGGGTGCCCCACGGCGCGGCGCGACAGCGCCTGCACATCCTGCTTCACTTCGGCCCGCAGTGCGTCCAGCTCGGCGCGCACGTCGATGTCGCCCGACGCGGTCACCACCGCGTCGGCCTTGGTTTCATACCCCATCCGTCACTCTCCTCTTGTGATTTCCCTGCTCGAACAAAATCCCAGACCAAAGGTCCGCAAGCGCGACCGCGCGCTGGCCCTCAGGCCGCTCCCAAACAAAAACCCGGACCAAAGGTCCGCAAGCGCGACCGCGCGCCGGCCGTCAGGCCGCTCCTCAACAGAAAACGTCCGCAAGCGCGACCGCGCGCCGGCCCTCAGGCCGCTCCCAAACAAAAACTTCGGCCGTCAGGCCGCTCCCCAATCAAGAAACGCTCTCCACCCGCGCCTCCTCGTGCATCGGCAGCGTCACCACCGAACATTCGATCAGCTCCAGCTTCAGCAGCTCGCGCCCGCCGCCGGCCCGCTTCCGCGCCGACTTCACCCGATACCCGAACGACAACCCGTCAATCGCCCCGGCCCGCAGCAGCGCCAGGGCATCCAGCCCGTCGCGACAGTCCGGGCTCACCCCGGCCACCATCTTCAGCCCGCGTCCGTCCTCGGTCAGGCTCAGCACCCGGCCGATCGGCCGCGCCGGATCATGCTGCCACAGCAGGGGCAGGTCTGCCCGCGCCCCCAGGAACGCCTCCCGCCGCACCACATCGCCGCCCCGGTCGGCCACATCGAACCGGCTGACATAGCCGCTCACCTTCACCAGTTCGTCCTTCATGCCGCCTCCCCGCTGCGCCCGCGCGGCGCCCACCCCAGCATCTCGCGCTTCTCGTCCTCGCTCAGGAACGAAGCCGCCCCCACATGCCGCCACAGCCGCTCGCGGTCCGCCCACAGGGCGGGCACCAGGTCCAGGTCCGGCGCCAGCTTCAAGCCCGGCCACCACAAGGCGAGATGCGCCGACAGCCCGTCCAGGATGCGCCCCAAGAGCGGCAGGATCGTCAGGCGCCACAACGCCACATTGGCCTCGGCATAATTGGCATGCGTCGAATCGCCGGGCAGTCCCAGCAGCATAGGCGGGACCCCGAACGCCAGCGCCGCCTCCCGCGCCGCAGCTTCCCGCGCCTTCTGGAAGTCCATTTCGGCCGGCGTCAGCGCCAGCGACTGCCATTTCAGCCCGCCTTCCAGCAGCATCGGCCGCCCCGCATTGGCAGCCCCCGCAAACCCGGCCTCGATCTCGTCCCGCAGCCGGGCGAACTGCTCGGCCGAAAGCGGCCCGTCGTCGCCGTCCAGCACCAGCGCTCCGGAAGGCCGCGCCGCATTCGCCAGCAGTGCCCGGTTCCACCGCGCCGCCGCGTTCAGCAACGCAACCGGCTCGCTCGCCGCCGCCAGCACGCCCAGCCCCAGATGATCGTCCAGCGGGTTCATCGCCTTCAGGTGCAACAGCCCCGGTGCAGAGGCATCGCCTTCCGCCGGATGGCGCTGCACCCGGCTCCCCACCCGATACAGCCAGGCCAGCGGCCAGCCATTGGCATCCGTCTCCAGCGTCATCCGCTCGGGCCGCAGCACCCACAACGCCGCCGGCTGCCCCCGATGGTCCAGCGCCGTCTCGGCATAGGCATTGCCGTGCAGCAGCAGATGCGTCGCCAGGGCTTCCAGGATCCCGGAGGATACCAGCCCAAGTGCCGGATGATCCTCGCCCCCGGCCAGCAAGGTCACGCTCGCCAGTCCCTCGGTCACCAGCCGCAGCGCCCTGAGCGCAGTCGAATTGCGCGTCGCCGCTCGAACCTGCCCCTCGTACGACATCGGGGTCTCCCCCGCCGCCCCCTGCAGCATGCCGGCCCACTCCCGCGTCATCGGCACCGCCTTGCGCTCGGGAATGCCCAGCCACCGCGTCGCCCAGTTCATCGGCGTGGCTCCGGCCCGGGCATCGGCCCGGCCCCCACCAGCCCGCCCCCGATGATCAGGGAGATGGCCTGCGCCAGGCCGTTCGCCTGCATCGGGTCACTCCCCAGCACCACCGCGATCATGGCGAGCCCGGCCCAGGTCGAGGATTCGCCCGCACGCAGCCGCGCCCAGGCCAGGAAGCCGCGAACGGCTTCCCGGTCGATCAATTCCCGCATGACTGTCTCCTTAGATGGCCAACACCCGCACGCCCGGCGAACCGCCCGAATCGCCCAGCAACAACTCCGTCAAAGCCCACACCAGCGCGTCGGCCCGATCGGGCGAGCTGCCGGGGCCGACATAGCCACCGCCCAGCATCAGCCCGCACATCTCGTCCTCGAGCTCGGGGAACAGCCCCACATGCTTCACCCGCCCCACCGCATAGAGGGCAGACACCGGCTCGGCCCGGGCCGACTTCCCCCGGCTCGCCTTCACCTGCTTCAGCGGCAGCGCATGCCCGGCAGCCCGCAGCGTCGACAGCACCATTTCGCCGCCATTGTTGGTCTCGGCGACGATCCGGTCGGCCCCGAACCGGGCATGCGCCGCCGCCACCGCAGCCGCCCAGCCGTCCGGCGTCACGTCCCGCACGCTCGCATCCCCCATCACATAGGCACGCCCGTCCCGGTCCAGCCCCACGGCGATGATCCCGCAGCCCCCGGGCCCGGCCGGCGGGTCCACGCCCACCACCACCCGCACCAGGGCCGGCGCCTCCGCCACCCGGCAAGCGTCCAGCCCGTCCCGGCCCCACAGCGCGCCTTCGCGCGCCTCCAGCAATTCGCCCATCACTTCCTGCCGCCCCAGCGATGTCCCGGCATAGCCCGCCGTCACATCCGCCAGGTAGGCAGCGGGCAGATTGGCCCGGTTGTCGAACGTCGAACCCCGGGTCACTACCACACCGGGCCCCGCCACCAGATCGCGCAGGAACGCCATCGGCCGCGGTGTCGTCGTCACCACCACCCGCGGCCGGTCCCCCAGCCGCAATCCCATCCGCAGATTGTCCCAGGCCTCCTTCGGCCGCGGCCAGGCCGCGATCTCGTCGCACCAGGCGAACTGAAACTGCGGCCCGCGGAGCTGGTCCGGCTCCACCGCCGAGATCAGGCTGGCGCACGCCCCGTTCGGCCAGGTCAGCAGCTTGCGGGTCGCTTTCCAGTCCGGCCGAAACCCCGCCGGCGCCACCGCCATGAGCCCGGACTCGCCCTCCAGCATCACGCTCAGCGCATCGTGCGCCGTCGCCCCCACCAGCCCGATCCGTGCGCCCGGATGCTGTCGCGCCACGCCCGTCACCCACTCGGCCCCGGCCCGGGTCTTGCCGAAGCCCCGCCCTGCCAGGATCAGCCAGACAGACCAGTCGCCGTCCGGCGCCAGTTGCGAAGGCCGCGCCGTCCAGGCCCAGTCGGTCAGAACCGCCAACCGCCGGCCTTCCGGTATCTCCGCCAGCAGGGCGTCGCGCTCCGCCTGCGGCATCCGCACGAAGCGCTCCATCCGGGAAAGCTCGCGCCCCACCTGTTCCCCTCACGCCGCAGCATCTGAATTCCAACGAAAACGCCGGCACCCACAACCGGCTGCTCCCCCGCAGCCGGCCGCCGGATGCCGGCGCCCCACGCATCGCTCCGTGGCGCCCCACTGCCCGAAACTGGTTCGCTGATCCGGTCTTTCAGAAACCAAGAAAGCCACCGAACGGGCTACATCACTCCTGGGCGCAATTTCGGAGCATGCCCGACTCCCTAAACCAGATCGTCACGCTTGTCAACTCTTTTCTGTCCGATATGGTTATTGTAATGTTGCACCAGCCGATCGAGCGCCATCCCCAGCACCAGCTTGGCCGCCCGGGACGGCCAACCCAGACCCTTCTCGGCCGCGGCAATTCCCTCCCCCTCGCACGCCACTCGCCACAGAATGTCGGAAAGCCCGGGGCCAACCGCCGCCATCGCCGCTTCGAACCGCCGCTTCGCCTCAATCCCGGCCAGCACCTGTCCCTGTGCTCCGCCCCCGTACCGCTCGGAACTGCCCTGCGGCGCCGCATCCCAGCGCATCGTCACCCGCGCGCCCAGCCCGGCCCGCGCATGGTCGCTCCTCAGCCGTTCGCCGGCCGCCACCTGCTCCGCCGTCAGCATGCCGCGACGCGCCAGCCACCCCAGCGGCGATTCGGTCAGGTTCACCGTCACCGTCTGCCGGTCCACCGCATCGGCGGGCGCCAGCATCCGCGTGCCCAGCACCCGGTTCGGATAGTCCATTGCATCGATCATGGCAGCATCTCCTCTCGACATGCACACGCAAGATGCCATAATGGTAATTCTGTAGGAAAGACCTAACCGGGAGCAATAACGATGACGAGCAGACTGCGCGAAATCCGCAAGGCCAGGGGCCTCACGCTTGCCGATGTCGCGGCCCGCTGCACCCCTCCAACCACCCCGGTCACGATCGGACGTCTCGAAACCGGCACCCGCCAGCTCACCGTGCTCTGGCTGAACCGGATCGCCGCCGCGCTCGATGTCGATCCGAAGCAACTGCTCGCCCGCGAAAGCGACTCGACGATCCCGGTCGCCGCCCAGCTCACGGCGGACGGCGCCCAGTCTCTCACCGCTCCCCTCACCCTGCACCCGCCCGCTCCGCTGCCCGGCGCCATCGGTCTCCTCGTGCGCGAGTCCCAGGGCGACTACCGCGCGGGGGATCAGCTCTGGCTGGAGCAACTTTCCCCAGAGCGTTTCTCCGAAGCCCTCAACACCGATGTCCTCGTTCCGCGCCCGGTCGGCCGCTTCGCCTTCGGCCGCCTGGTCGCGACAGACCAGGGCCGCCTCCAGCTGCTCCCGTCCCGCCCCGGCAGCCGCCAGGCCGTCATCGCAGACGCCCCCTGGCTCGGCCGCGTCCACACACTGGTCCGGACCATCTGAGGCCGCCTCCCGGTGATGAGAAGCTGGCCCCTCGGCGGAACGCCCTGGGCGCGACCACGCGCCGGCCGGCAGCCCGAACCCGATGAGCCTCCCTCATCGAGCCTTGGACAACGGCATCTTCCGCTCGCGCCCCTGCCCCGCTAAGCCGACCCGATGTTCACAGGCATCATCACCGATATCGGCACCATCGCCGAGGTTACCCGCACCCCGGGCGCCGACCTCAGGGTCGGCATCGATACCGCCTACGACCTCTCCACCGTCGCGATCGGCGCCTCCATCGCCTGCTCGGGCGTCTGCCTCACCGTCACCTCGAAGTCCTCCGGCCGGTTTACCGTCGATGTCTCCGCCGAAACGGTCAGTCGCACGGCCGCTGCGATGTGGGCCGAAGGCGCCCGCCTCAACCTCGAACGGTCGCTGAAGGTCGGCGACGAGCTCGGCGGCCATATCGTCACCGGCCATGTCGACGGGCTGGGCACCATCGAATTCGCCCGCCAGGTCGATGGGTCCCATCATGTCGCGATCCGCGCTCCGGCCGCACTTGCCCGAATGATCGCCGCCAAGGGCTCCATCGCGGTCGATGGCGTTTCGCTCACCGTCAACACGCTCGACGATGCAGCCGACGGCAGCGCGCTCGTCCATCTCAACATCATTCCGCACACTGCGGAATGGACGACGCTCGGCAGCACGGCTCCCGGCAGGCAGGTCAATCTCGAAATTGACGTCCTCGCCCGCTATCTGGCGCGTATGCACCAAGTGTAAACAACACAATGTGATCCAGCCTCTTGATTCTCACATTGCAATGTGGAATCACGGATCATGCAGACGCAACTCCTCGACCGCATCCGGGATCATCTCACCGATTCGGGCCTGTCCCGCTCCGGCCTCGCCAAGGCCGCCGGCCTCCACGCCAACACGTTGCGCGATCTCGACCAGCCCGGCTGGAACCCCACCGCCGACACGCTCGCCAAGCTCGACGCCTTCCTCCAGGGCTGCGCCCCCGGTCCGCTGGTCCCTATCGAGGAGATCATCGCCGAAGCCCGCAACGGCCGCATGTACATCCTCGTCGACGACGAGGACCGCGAGAATGAGGGCGATCTCATCGTCCCTGCCCAGATGGCCACGCCGGACGCCATCAACTTCATGGCCCGCCACGGTCGCGGCCTGATCTGCCTCTCGCTCGCCCGTCCCCGGGTCGAGCAGCTCGGCCTGCCGCTGATGTCGCGCTCCAACCGCACCCGGCACGAAACCGCCTTCACCGTCTCCATCGAAGCGAAGGAAGGCGTCACCACCGGGATCAGCGCCGCAGACCGCGCCCGGACCATCGCCGTCGCCATCGACGCCGCCAAGGGCCCGGAGGCCCTCGTCACCCCCGGCCATGTCTTCCCGCTCGTCGCCCGCGATGGCGGCGTCCTGGTCCGCGCCGGCCACACCGAAGCCGCGGTCGACGTCTCCCGGCTGGCCGGCCTCAATCCCTCGGGCGTCATCTGCGAGATCATGAACGAGGACGGCACCATGGCCCGCCTCGACGACCTCATCCCCTTCGCCCGAACGCACGGCCTGAAGATCGGCACCATCCGCGACCTCATCGCCTACCGCATGCGCCACGATCACCTGGTCCGGAAGATCGCCGACGTCGCGATCGACAGCGAGCATGGCGGCCGCTGGACTGCGATGACCTATGCCAACACCGCCGATTATGCCGAGCATATCGTGCTCCAGAAAGGTCGCATCGACCCGGCAAAACCCACCCTCGTCCGGGTCCATGTGCAGAGCCTCTTCACTGACCTGTTCGCCGAAGCCGGCGGCCGCTCCGGCCTCATCCCCCGCGCGATGGAGGCGATCGCCGCCCACGGCGCCGGCATCCTCATCGTCATCCGCGATGCCCGGCCAGACGCCATCAGCGAGCAGATGAAGGCCAAAGGCCAGGGCGACCCGTTCCAGGTCCGCGACTACGGCGTAGGCGCCCAGATCCTCGTCGACCTGGGAGTCTCCGACATGATCCTCCTAGCCGGCAGCCACAGAAGCTACGTCGGCCTCGAAGGCTATGGTCTCAAAGTAATAGACGAACGCCCCCTGACCTGAGTCTCCCCTCCCTTTAGGGGAGACTCAGGTCAGGGGGCGGGGCCGACCAGC
>JANPJJ010000154.1:0-1626 GCA_031425455.1 Sandaracinobacter sp.
GTGCAGCTTCAGCTCGGGCCCGGTCACGATCACCGACCGGCCGGAATAATCGACCCGCTTGCCCAGCAGATTCTGCCGGAACCGGCCCTGCTTGCCCTTCAGCATGTCGGACAGTGATTTCAGCGGCCGCTTGTTGGCGCCTGTGATGGTCCGCCCGCGGCGGCCGTTGTCGAACAGCGCATCGACTGCTTCCTGCAACATCCGCTTTTCGTTGCGCACGATGATATCGGGCGCGCGCAGCTCGATCAGACGCTTCAGGCGGTTGTTGCGGTTGATGACGCGGCGATAAAGGTCGTTGAGATCGGACGTCGCGAAGCGGCCGCCGTCCAGCGGCACCAGCGGGCGCAGCTCGGGCGGGATCACCGGCACCACCGTCAGGATCATCCACTCGGGCTTGTTGCCCGATTCCAGAAAGCTCTCGACGATCTTCATCCGCTTGATGATTTTCTTGGGCTTCAGCTCCGACTTGGTCGTTGCCAGCTCCTCGCGAAGCGCAACCATCTCCGCGTCGAGGTCCAGGTCCATCAGCAGTTCGCGGATCGCCTCGGCGCCGATCCCGGCTCGGAACGTCTCCTCGCCATGCAGATCCTGCGCTTCCAGATACTCGTCCTCGTTCAGAAGCTGGAACTTCTTCAGGGGAGTCATGCCGGGTTCGGTCACGATGTAGTTCTCGAAATAAAGAACCCGCTCGAGATCCTTCAGCGTCATGTCGAGAAGCATGCCGATGCGGCTGGGCAGGCTCTTCAGGAACCAGATGTGCGCGACAGGCGCCGCCAGCTCGATATGTCCCATGCGCTCGCGCCGGACCTTGGAGACGGTGACTTCAACGCCGCACTTCTCGCAGACGATGCCCTTGTACTTCATGCGCTTGTACTTGCCGCACAGGCACTCATAATCCTTGATCGGGCCGAAGATGCGGGCGCAGAACAGCCCGTCACGCTCGGGCTTGAACGTGCGGTAGTTGATCGTCTCGGGCTTCTTGATCTCGCCGAAGGACCAGCTGCGGATCTTGTCGGGCGACGCGATCGAGATCTGGATCTGGTCGAAGATCTCGGGCTTGGCGACCGGCGAAAAGGCGTTGGGGACCAGTTCGTTCATATCTACTCCTCGCCCCGCGCACGGGGCTTCAAATCTTCGCTAGAAATCAGGCGTCGGTGTCGGCAGCGGCGTTCTTCAGCTCCACATTGAGCCCCAGCGACCGCATTTCCTTCACCAGCACGTTGAAGCTTTCGGGAATGCCGGCCTCGAACGTGTCGTCGCCCTTGACGATCGCCTCATAGACCTTGGTGCGGCCGACCACGTCGTCGGATTTCACCGTCAGCATTTCCTGCAGCGTATAGGCCGCGCCATAGGCCTGCAGCGCCCACACTTCCATTTCACCGAAGCGCTGGCCGCCGAACTGCGCCTTCCCGCCCAGCGGCTGCTGGGTGACGAGGCTGTACGGCCCGATCGAGCGGGCGTGGATCTTGTCGTCCACCAGGTGGTGCAGCTTCAGCATGTAGATGTAGCCCACCGTCACCTTGCGATCGAAGGTGTCGCCGGTGCGCCCGTCGAACAGATCGACCTGACCCGAGGTGTCGAGCCCGGCGAGCTCTAACATCGCCGAGACATCGGCTTCGCGCGCGC
>JANPJJ010000155.1:0-2252 GCA_031425455.1 Sandaracinobacter sp.
CGGGAATCTGCCCCGGCCCTGAAAGGGAGACACGATCATGCCGACCATGAGAGGCTTTGTGGAAGCGCTGGAAATCGGCCGGGCGGGGCAGGCCAGCGCCTTCCTGCTGCACGGCGACGGCAGCCGCGCCGGCTATACCATTGCCGACCTCGATGCCGATCCGGAGCGCTTCAACGAGCGGCTCTCCCAGCTGGGCCTGCTGCGCGACGCGATGGACCGGGCCGAACCAGTGGAGCTGGAATTCGACGGCCAAAGCACGACGGCCGGCGCCGGAGGTGCCATCACCCGCGTCCGCCGCCTCACCCGCGACGCGCTCGAGCGGCCGCGCGAAACGGCCCGCGCATCGGGCCAGGTCGTCGGCCTCGCGCTCGGGATCGAGCAACGCCCCGACGCGCCCGAGCCCAGCGACCGCGCCGTCGTCGCCCTGATGGTGGGCGGCAGCGTCGAGCGGTTCACGATTGCATTGCAGACCCCGGAACGCGGCACCGCCGACGCCATGGTGGAGATGGCGCAGGCAGCGCAGGCCGCCGGGGGCACGCTCACCATCGACTATGCGGTGGAAACCCGCACCGTCACCGCGATGGAGGCCGGCACCGGCTCGGGCGGGCTCGACGGCGCCGAGGCAGATGCCTTCGACGGCTTCGTCGAGGAGATCGCCCGCCTGCCCGGCGCCGACCTGATGCTGATCACGATGACCACCGCGCCGCCGTTCCAGGGCGCCGGCAATGTCGTCCCCTTGAGCCCCTTCACGCCCACCGAGCGCCACCTGCTCGTGCTGCGCGGCAGCCCCGAATATGCGCTGTTCGAAGCGGGCTTGCGCGACCTGCTGCGGATGCGCGTGATCGCCACCGGGATCGGCCGCGACGACGGGAACGACGATCCGGCCGACAACAACCCCGATCAGCCCGCCCCCGTCGGCATCCGCAGCTTCACGGGCAGCGCCGCCAACATCGCCAGCACGGCGTCCAACACCGCCGGGCGCGACATCGCGCTGGTCCGCGGCGCCCAGCTGATGGCCCCGCTCTGCTCGGCTGCGCGCCCGGTCTGGATCCAGGTCAACCGCCACGCGCTCGATGTCGGCCCGGATGCCGAGTGCCTGGAGGGCCTGCCCACCAGCGACCTCAGCCCCAGGACGATGCGCTCGATGAACCTGCCCTACCGCGCCGAATGGCTCGGCACCGGCTGCTTCAACCACGGCGTCTACCGCTTCCAGTTCGAGCTGGCCGTCGCCTTCACCCTGTTTGTCGATGGCGAGCCGCTGTGCATCCACACCGACGAGAAGACGGGCACCGAATTCGCCCACGCCTGCCTGGAAGGCGAACACAGCGTGCAAGTGATCCTGGAGGACTGGACGTGCCAGCAGGAATTCGGGATGGATGTGTACCGGATCCGTTAGAAGGGACTCGCCGTGGCAGATGAGAGCAAGACGCTGATCGTCACCCAGCCGAAGGGCGACGCCTTCGCGCTTGCCGGCAGCGATTGCGACCCGCCGCTCAACCATCGCTTCGAGGGCGGGGTCACCCACCGCACCGACAAGCCTGTCGTCCACATGCATCTCTGGAACGAGGAGTGCGCCGGAAAGCTGGACGCCAAGCTGGACGCCAAGCTGGACGGGCAGGTGACCGTCCGCGGCGACCCCGCCCAGCCGGTCGTCTTCGCCCACAACTTCCCCGGCGAACACCGCCAGGCCCACCGGATCGACACCGCGCTCGCCGACCCCATCCACCATGCGCTCCAGATGCGCACCCCGCTACAGGTCCGCTTCTGCAACAGCTGGCAGGTCGCGTCCGACTACTCCGTCGGCATCGATATCGGCGGCCGCCGCCTGATCGACATCCGCCTCACGGGCGCCACCATCGCCACCCCGATACCCTGCGAAGACGACTGCCCGCCGCCCAGGGTACCCACCGGGCCGACTTCGAAACTCTGATCGGTCCTGGTTTTTGACCGACCCCAAGCCGGCAGCCGACGCGGCCAAACTCGCCGCCGACACCACCACCGCGCTGCTGAAAGCCGGGGCCGCCGCCGCACGCCACTTCGCCCAGGCCGTCTCCGGCACCCCGCCGCCCACCATCCCCGGCGAACCCCCGCTCGCCACCCTGGTCCGCCACACCAGCGCCGGTACCGCCACCCTCGCCCGCATCATGATCGACGCAGCCCGGAGCGCGGGCGACCTAGCCGCGACTGCCCCGATCACCGCCCCGACCGCCGCCGCCCCGGCCTTCGCCGGCCCGCGCGTCGCCCCCGGCGGC
>JANPJJ010000156.1:0-8393 GCA_031425455.1 Sandaracinobacter sp.
CTTCGATGGCGCGGCGGCGGTGGTGGAAGTGCGCCAGGCGTGACGCGCTTACACAGCCGAGACGCTCGGCAACGCCGGTCAGCCGAAGATCGGCATTGTCGGCGCGGAGCCGAAGGCGGAACTCGGCACGGGACGTGAACATCCGGTACGGTTCGGAGACGCCATGTGTCACCAGATCATCGATCATGACCCCGATATAGGAGGTCGCGCGGTCGGGAACCCATTTGGCCCCGGCCGCGTTGAGCCCGGCGACCAGCCCCTGGGCCGCGGCTTCCTCGTAGCCGGTCGTGCCGTTGATCTGCCCGGCCAGCCACAGGCCGGGCAGCGATTTCAGCTGGAGCGTCGTGTCTAGGGCGCGCGGGTCGATATGATCATACTCGACTGCATAGCCCGGCTGGACGATCGCCGCACGCTCGAGGCCGGGGATCGAATGGACCACGGCGAGCTGCACATCCTCGGGCAGGCTGGTTGAAATGCCGTTGGGATAGATCAGTCGATCGTCCAGGCCTTCGGGTTCCAGGAAGATCTGGTGGCCGTCGCGGTCGCCGAAGCGCATCACCTTGTCTTCTATGGACGGGCAATAGCGGGGGCCGACGCCTTCGATCCGGCCGGCATAGAGCGGTGAGCGGCCGATGTTGTCGCGGATCGCCGCATGCGTCTTTGCGGTGGTCCGGGTGATGTAGCAATCGACCTGCGGGGTCGAGGTACCGCCGGTGAGCGAAGAGAAGAAGGTGGGGATCGAATCGCCGGACTGGGCGTCGAGACCCGACCAGTCGATGCTGCGGCCGTCCAGCCGGGGCGGCGTACCGGTCTTCAGGCGGCCCATCGGCAGCGCAAGAGCGCGCAGGCGGCGGGCGAGGGCATTGGCGCCGGCTTCCCCGACACGGCCGCCCGGCGCCTGCCGGTCGCCCAGGTGCATCACACCGCCGAGGAAGGTTCCCGTTGTGAGGACCACGGCCGGCGACAGGAGCCGACCGACCGAGGTCTCGACGCCAACACAGCGCCCTTCGGCGACGATCAGGTCGGTCACTTCAGCCTCGACGATCTCGACACGCGAAGCTTCCACGGCACCCAGCGCCGCTGCGGCGTAGAGACGACGATCGGCCTGAGCGCGCGGGCCCTGGACCGCCGGGCCACGGCTCCGGTTCAGGAGGCGAAACTGGATCCCCGCCGCATCGGCGGCGAGGCCCATGATGCCGTCCATCGCGTCGATTTCGCGGACGAGATGACCTTTGCCGAGGCCCCCGATCGCGGGATTGCAGCTCATCTGGCCGATGTTGTTCCGGCTGAAGCTGACGAGCGCGACCCGAGCGCCGAGGCGCGCTGCGGCGCAGGCTGCCTCGGCGCCGGCGTGGCCGCCGCCGATCACGATGACGTCGTAGGGGTTCATAGAGTCGGCTTAGCAGAATGTTCCACGTGGAACAATTTGCCCGGGGCATGGGTCCCTCTTCCAGCGGTCAGAGTCACATCTCCGGCGGTTGACCCACAACCGCCTTCGGCCCGGCTACCTCCCCTTGCAAGAGGATGCTTCAGATTGTTCCACGTGGAACAATCTACGTTTATCGTTTTTTTTCAGCTATTTACCTATGCAGAAGCGGCTGAAGATTGCGCCTAGGACGGTTTCGGGATCGATGCGGCCGGTGAGGCGGCCCAGGTTGTGGGCTGCGGTCCGGAGCGATTCGGCGGCTAGGACGATGTCGGGTTCGATTGCGGCTTCCCGCAGTGCCGACAGGGTTCGGGCGAGCAGGTCGGTCTGGCGCGCGGTGGTGACGACCGGGGGTTCGCCGACGGGAATCGTCGCTGCGGCCCACTCGGCGAGCCAGGCCTCGAGTTCGGGCAGGCCGGCGCCGGTTTTAGCGGAGACATGGGCCATGCCGTCGCGCACCCCCGGCTGATCCCCGGACTGGTCGATTCGGTTCACGACATTTCCGCCCGGTCCAAGATCGAGCCGCAGATCGGCCCCGGCGGCCCGAGCCCGGGCGCGGGCGATCCCTTCGGCCTCGACCGGATCGCTGGTATCGCGCAGGCCGGCGGTGTCGAGCAGGGTTACCGGGCGACCGGCCAGGTCCAGATGGACTTCGAGGACGTCGCGCGTGGTGCCGGCGTGCGGCGTGACGATTGCGATGTCGCGACGGGCGAGCGCGTTCAGCAGGCTGGACTTGCCGGCGTTGGGTGGGCCGACGATGGCGATGGTGAGGCCGTGGCGGATCCGTTCGGCCAGCGGGGCGGTGGCGAGGGCGGAGGCGATCCGGGCGATCAGGGTGGCGAGGGGGGATTCGAGGTCGGTTTCTGACGGACTGTTCGTCCCCACACCCCGCCCGCCTTCGGCGAGTCGCCCTCTCCCCTGAAGGGGAGCGGGGGCTACATCGTCTTCGTCGGCGAAATCGAGCTGGGCTTCCAGGTCTGCCATGATGCCGATCAGGGTCTCGCGCCAGTTGTCGGCGAGGTCACGCAGGCGGCCGCCGGCGTTGGCGAGGGCCTGGTTGCGCTGGCTGACCGTCTCGGCTTCGACCAGATCGGCGAGGGCCTCGGCCTGGGTGAGATCGAGGCGGCCGGATTCGAAGGCGCGGCGGGTGAATTCGCCGGGCTCGGCCGGGCGGGCGCCGAGCGTGGCGAGCGCATGCTGCACCCCCGCAACGACTGCGACGCCGCCGTGGCAGTGCAGCTCCACAACGTCTTCCCCAGTGAAGCTGTGCGGCGCCTCAAACGCGAGAAGCAGAGCTGTATCAAGCAGTTGTCCGCCAGCTGGGTCAAAAATGCTGCGCAGCATCGCGCGGCGATCCGCCCGGACCGGACGGCCCCGGACCAGACGGTTCACCAGCTGCAGACTGCCCGCGCCCGAGACCCGGATGACGGCGACGCCGGCAGGCGGGGGCCCGGAGGACAGGGCCTGAATGATATCGCCGGACAGCACCGGGGCCCTGTGCAGGACGGTCAGTCGGCCTTCTTTGCCGGCGCTTTCGGCGCGCCGGGGGCGGGCGCCTTCGCGCTCATCGCGGGCGGCAGGGTCATCGCCGATGCCATCAGCTTCTGCCATGCCTCCACGCCTTCGGTCATGCCGGGCATGCCCGAGGTCCAGGTCTTCATCAGCTTCTGCCAGTCGTCGACGCCGGGCCCTTCCATGGTGAAGGTCTTCATGCGGTCGACCCAGGCATCGTGCAGCGGGGTCAGGTCCGGCAGGCCGAGGAAGGCGCGCGCCTCGGCCGGGGTGGCTTCGATTTCGAGCTCGAACTTCATGGAACCTCCTGTCGGGGCGGGGTGAACCGGCGATCTGCCAGCTTTGTCGCGGCTCGCCTAGAGCGAGTCTCACTTTGATTGCTGGTGGCCTCTCTGGCGCGGCGCATGGCGCAGCAGCTCGGCCCGGACCCGGACGGTGCGGATGCTGACCCGGATTTCGAGCGCGAAGGCGGTGAGCGCCGCAGTGAGCAGCAGCAGCGCCAGGATGAACAGGATCGGCACCAGCTGATCGGGGCGGAGCGGGGTGACCTGCGACACGAACAGGACCGTGATGAGAAGGCACACGGTCAGCGCAGAGCCCACCGACAGCGCGACGGCGCGATTGGCGAGGAGCATGCGGCGGTCGAGCCCGGCAAGCTCGGAGATGACGGCCCGGCGCTGCTCCGAGCTTGCCTCGTTGTTGTCAGCGATGGAGGCATCCGGGATCGAGGCTTCCAGCGCCCGGGCGCGATCGACCACCCGGCCGAGGCGGGTGGTGATGACGGCGAGGAAGGCGCCGATGGCGGTGAGCAGGAAGACGGGTGCGATGGCGAGCTGGATGGTGGCGGCGAGCGCGGGCGTGTGGGTGGCGGCGCTGGCGATGCTCTGGGTGGCGGTGACCGGGTCCATGAGGGTGGGGTGAGGTGGTGGGGGGCGGGCGTCAAGAGGGGGTTTCAGTGCAGAAGAACAAGTGCGCCGTGGCAAACCGCAGGTCAGCCGCAGGCTGAACGCCACGAAGTGCCGCCTGCCCTCACGGAGGCGAGGGTCGGCCCTGTCGATGCCGGTGCTGCCGGCATCGCAGGCCGGCCGCGCTTGCGGCGAGTCTGCGGATCAGTGCTGCGCACTGACCGCAGCCGCCTTCAGCTAGCGATAGAAGATGTGGCGGCCTACTGTTGCGACGCGGCGCATTTTCCAGCCGGGGTTCACGCGGGTGGCGTGGAAGTGTGTAGCCTGGGGCACGATTTCGGGCCAGGCGTCTGCGATGGCGATGACGGCGATCGCCTGGGCGGTGTCCCACTGGCCAGTGCCGACCGGGGCGGGCATCTGGCCGCCGCGGACGAAGCTGAACTGGCCCGGGGCCTTCACCACGCCGCAGATGTCGCGGCCGAAGCGGCCCTTTTCGACCCGGTTCAGGATGACCTGGGCGACCGCGAGCTGGCCGTCGAGCGGCTCGCCCTTGCTTTCGAAATAGACGGCGGTGGCGAGGCAGCGCATCTGCTGGTCCATCTCCACGCTGTCGATCGTGCGGACTTCGTGGACGAGCTGGGTAAGGGTGGCGGTTTCCGGGAGCACGGTGCCGAGGCTGGGCTCGGCATAGGCGGGCGTTTCGTCGACCATGGCCGGTGCGGCGTCGTCTGTGAGGAGGGCGGGACTGGCGGGAATGTCGTTCAGAAAGGCCAGGTCCGCGCCGGAATTGTAGATGGGGGCTTCACCGGCGGCGAGCAGCAGCGTGCCGGCGCCGATTGCAATGAAAGCCCGTGCAATGTTTCGCATTCAAAAACTCATCGTTCGCGGTTCCTGGGGCTGCGTGCAGCCGGCCGGCGACCCGAACAGAGGGTCGAACCGGCGGGCGTCACGCGCGAACCACGCTTTCCACTCCAGCATTCCTGCCCGGGATTGCCGGTGCATCGGGGCGGAAATCCGCCGCTCCGGCCATCCCCATCCGGGGCGTCATCTGCCGGTCACAATGCACGGGAAGCGGCTTTGTTCATGCGGCAGAAAGGGTCAAGCGACGGCGGGGAAACCCGGGACGAAGCGTGCCGGATCGGCGATGTCCAGTTCCAGCACCCAGAGGTCCGAATCATATTTCTGTTGCAGCGCAGCAAAATCGTCGACGGCTTCCTGGCCCTCGGCGGCGAGTCGCCAGTGCGGGGTGTCAGCCAGTGTGGGCATTTTCTCGTAGGCGCGGACCCGGCCCTGCGAGCGGTGCACGATGAGGAGCGCGCCGCCCCACTGGCTGCCCTTGCGCAGCACGGTGGCAAAGCCGCCGGCGGACTGGACCTGGCGGACGAGCGCGGGGACGAGGGTGCTGGCCGGGAGGGCGGGTTCGGTCATGGGTGCTTCAGGCGGGGAGCGGGGAAATCCCAGCCTTCGCTGGGATGACGGGGGGTTTTTTGTTGAAGTTTCAGAACGATGCCAGATATCCGTTCAGGTCTGTGAGGCGGATCCTCGAGCGCATGAAGGTGCCCTGGCCCCGGGCGACTTCCTTGCCGGCCGCATCGACCAGGCGGCTTTCGGCGATCAGGACCCGGCGCGCCCCCGAGACCCACTGGCCGATGGCGGTGAGTGGCTCGGCCTTTACCGGGCGGGTGAGGAACAGGTTGAACTGGGTGGTGAGGAGGAAGTGATCCTGGACCATGGCGTTGGCGGCGTAGAAGGCGGCGTCGTCGAGCATCTTGAAATAGACGGTGCCATGGGCGGCGCCGGCGGCGTGGAACATGGCGTCGGTGACCTGGAATCGGATTTCGCTTCGGCCGGGCCCGGGGAGAGCGAGGGTGGAAGCGAAGGCGGCGTTGATCGGCGCGGCGGCGTAGAGCCGTTCGAGCGCGCGGAGGTGGCCGGGATCGCTCATGCCGCCTTGCGGCTGTCGGCGTTGGCGACCACGGCCCAGAGCGCGGCGGCGTCGGCGCTGCCGCGGAGCTTGGCGACAAGCGCCTTGTCGCGGAGCGCGCGGCTGACGCGGGCGAGCGTTTTCAGATGGTCCGGCCCGGGATCGGCGGGGCCGGCGAGCGCGAAGACGAGATCGACCGGGAGGCCGTCGACTGCGTCCCATTCGACCGGTTCGGCGAGGCGCAGGATGGCGCCGCCGATCCGGGCGAGGCCCGGCAGGCGGCCGTGCGGAATGGCGGTGCCGGCGCCGAAGCCGGTGGTGCCGCTGTTTTCGCGTTCGAGGAGGGCGGCGAGGAGATCGGGCACGGCGACGCCGGTGCTGGCGGCCAGCAGGCCTGCGGCGTGTTCGAGGACGCTGCGCCGGCCGCCGGCGGGGACATCCACGGCCACTGCGTGGGTGGCCACAAGTTCGATGAGCTTCATGGTTCGGGTCCCTCGAGGGGGAAACAGGCGGCGCGGGCTGCGCGTTGCGCCGGCTTTAGCAGCCGGCGGCTAGGGCCGGGGTTCGACCCAGCCGATATTTCCGTCCTCCCGGCGATAGACCATGTTGAGCGACCCGGTGCGGCTGTTCTTGAACAGGAGCGCGGTGGTGTTGCGGAGGTCGAGCATCATGACCGCATCGCCGACGCTGGCTTCGGGGATGTCGACCCGGGTTTCGGCGAGGGTGAGCGGGGCTTCGGGGGGGTCTTCGGCATCGGCGGCGCTGTCGAACACGCGATATTCGGCGTTGTCGGGCATGTCGGCCAGCGGCAGGCCCTCGAGGGTGGCGCCGCCGGATCCGGGGGGCGGCGGCCCCCCAACGCCCTTCCTGTCCTTGAGGCGGCGCATGTAGCGGCGCAGCTGCTTTTCGATCTTGTCGGCGGCGCCGTCGAAGGCCTGGTGCGGACCGTGGAAGCCGGCCTTGGTCTGCCCGGCGGTCAGCGAATGCGCCCTGTCGGACCCTTTCAGGACGAGGCCCTGCATCACGTGCATGACGATGTCGCACTGGAAGCTGTCGTGCGGGCCCGGTGCGAGGGTGACCTGGGCGCCGATCGCGCGTTCGAAATATTTGGCGGCGATCGCGTTCAGGCGCTCCTCGACATGGACGCGGAAGGCCTGCCCGGTTTCGACCTGGTGGCCAGCTACCCGGATGTCCATCGTCTCGTCTCCTGCTGCTGAACCCTGGACCACACGGCGTCCGGGAGGTTGCCGACGAAGGCGGCGTGGGCCGCCAGCTCGGCATCGGGCACCGCGAAGTGGCGCACCGGCCAGACGGTGCGCGAAACCTGGACATGGGCGGCGGCGGCCACCGCGAGATCGAAGCCGATCTGGCGGCCGCCCGTAAGCTCGACATAGACGTCTGCCAGCAGCTCCGAATCGATGAGGGCGCCGTGCTTGACGCGCATCGAGCGATCGATGCCGAAGCGCAGGCAGAGCGCATCGAGGCTGTGCTTGGCGCCGGGGAAGCGCTTGCGCGCAAGTTCCAGCGTATCGACCACGCGGCCGGGATCGAGCCGGGGGCGGCCGGCGGCTTCGAGCTCGTGGTTCAGGAAGCGCATGTCGAACTGGGCGTTGTGGGCGACGATGATGGCGTCGCCGAGGAAGGCGAGGAGCTCATCTGCCTTGTCGCGGAAGCGCGGCTTGTCGGCGAGGAAATCGTCGCTGAGCCCGTGCACGGCCTCGGCCTCGGGCGGCATGGGGCGGCCGGGATTGACGTGGAAGTGGAGGACGCGGCCGGTGGGGACGCGCTCCACCAGCTCGATCCCGGCGAATTCGACGAGGCGGTGGCCGTCCTTCGGGTCCAGACCGGTGGTTTCGGTATCGAAGATGATCTCGCGCATCGTTGAGGGACTATTCGCGCTTTTGGGGAGGGATTCAATGGGCGGAGCGGCCGACGGTTTGCGAAGCGCAAATCCGCGAGTCCGCGCAGCCCCGGCCGGCGTGCGGCGCAGCCGACACGGCCGACGAGCGGGCTTTGCCCGCAATTCTTTCTGCCCTGTTCTGGCTAGCGGACTCGGCGGCTTTGCCGCCGGCCGCTTTCCGATGAGCGAGGCATTCCGTCGGCGAACCTCCAAAAGTCACAAAAGTCACGCTCATCCGCGTGGCCGCGCCTGCGCGCGCGAAGCAGGAACGGTGGGTGTAGGACAGCATGGGTGAGGACAGCGGGGCCGGCGCCGCGCCTCACTCGATGGTCATCCAATACGTATTGTGTCCCCCGATACCCGATGGTCATCCAATACGTATTGTGTCCCCCGATACCCGCGTGTCCCCCGATACCCGCTGTCCCCCGATACCCGCTGGAGCCTCGACTCCTTCGGCGCCGATGCGTGCGCACGGTATCGCGATCTGATCGGACGTGGCTTGACCGCCGTGGCGTCGGGCGTGGCGCACGGTGCCGTACCCCGGCCGGAATTGGGCGGGGGTGTGATCCTGTACCATCTGCGACACGCGCGCGGCGAGCCGGCGATTGTCCGCTCGCCGAGGCATTTCCTGGCATTTCGCGTTGATGGCGAGGAGACCATCATTCTTCGGGTGTTGCACGACGCGATGGACCTGCCCTCGCGGATCGCTGACGAGCTTTAGTCGCG
>JANPJJ010000157.1:0-9458 GCA_031425455.1 Sandaracinobacter sp.
AAGGGAACGACGTTCCGCAAGCTCATCAACGCCAAATATCCCGAGCTCAGGATCGAGCATGTGCACCACGCCGGCAACTCGTCGGGCGTGGTCGATGGCGCCGCCGCCGTCCTCGTCACGTCCAAGGCCTATGCCGACGCCAATGGCCTGAAGCCGCGGGCCCGGATCGTCGCCATGGCCAATATGGGGGATTGCCCCACACTCATGCTGAACGCCCCGGTGCCGGCCGCGCGCAAGGTGCTTGCCAAGGCCGGCCTGACGCTGGACGACATCGACCTGTTCGAGATCAACGAAGCCTTCGCCGTGGTGGCCGAAAAGTTCATCCGGGATCTCAGCCTCGACCGCGACAAGGTGAATGTGAACGGCGGCGCAATCGCGCTAGGTCACCCCATTGGCGCCACCGGCTCGATCCTGATCGGCACCATCCTAGACGAACTGGAGCGCCGCGACCTGAAGCGCGGGCTGGTGACGATGTGCGCCGCCGGCGGCATGGCCCCGGCGATCATCATCGAACGGGTCTGACGCCACCGACCGTCCGCGCCGAACAACATCGGACCTAGGGTCCGCAAGCGCGACCGCGCGCCGGCCGTTATACCGCTCCGAACAACATCACAGAAACCGAGCCACCACGTCGCGGTAGCTGCGGCTGACCTTCACGGTCGCGCCGCTCGCCAGCGTCAGGAAGCATTCGCCGTTGGTGTGCGGCTTCACTTGCCGGACATTGTCCAGGTTGACGATCGTGCTGCGGTGCACGCGCTGGAACTTGCGCGGGTCCAGCCGCCTCTCCAGGTCCTTCATCGTCTCGCGCAGGATCAGTGTCTGATCGGCCGTCGTCAGGCACATATAGTCGCCGGCCGCGTCGATCTTCTCGATCGAGTCCACATCGACCCGGAAGATTTGCCCCTGGTCCTTCACGTTGATGATCCGCTCGAACCGGTCCGACGCGGGCTCCGCCATGGGGGACAGGGTGGAGACCGAACTCGGGTCCATTTCGGCAAGCCGGGCGGTCAGCCGCTCGGCCTCCTCGCACATGCGTTTTTCCTGCATCCGGGTGCGCACCCGCTCCAGCGTCTGGGCCAGCCGCTCGGTTTCCACCGGCTTCATCAGATAGTCGACCGCCTGGGCCTCGAAGGCGCGGATCGCGTGATCGGAATAGGCCGTCACGAACACGAACAGCGGCGGCGCGACATCGGCCAGCGCCGAAACCACCGAAAAACCGTCAAACCCGGGCATCTGAACGTCCAGGAACACCAGGTCCGGCTTTTCGGTGCGGATCGCGCGGATCGCTTCCCGCCCGTTCATGGCACGCCCCACAATATCGACGTCCAGAAAGGGCTTCAGGCGGAGTTCCAGGCCCTGGATGGCAAGCGGCTCGTCATCGACGAGGAGCGTGCGGATATTCATATGACGACCTCATAACTTGGCCCTGCGATGCCGTCCTGCCCGGTATTGTCAGCAACAGGGACAAGCTGCAGGGGAATCTCGATCAGCACGAGCAGGCCCGGGCCTTTGGCCATGCCAGCTTGAACAAGGGGTGAACCCGTATTGGGGAGAAGTTCGAAGCGGTGATCGGCGCCATAGGCCTGGGCGAGGCGGTTGCGGATGTTGCCAAGACCGACGCCGGTACCTCGCTCGCTGATGCTGTAGGCAGGCTCGGGCCGCCCGTCGCCGAGGCCGGGGCCGGTATCTGACACGGTCAGCTCCAGCCGGTCTCCGACAGCGCGCGCCGTCACCCGGATGTCGGCGCCCTCCTCCAGCGGCGTGACCGCATATTTCACGGCATTCTCGACCAGGGGCTGCAGCAGCAGCGACGGGATGCGGGCGTTCAGCACCTCGGGCGCAATGTCGAACCGGGTCCGCAACCGTTCCTCGAAGCGGGTGCGCTCGATCTCAAGATAGAGCTTCAGCGCCTGGATTTCCTGCGCGATGGTGGCCTGCCCCTCCCGCTCGCCCACCAGGCTGTAGCGCAGGAACGAGGCGAGGCGCGACAACATGGTGTTGGCCCGCTCGGTCTCGGCCAGCAGCACCAGGGTCGAGATCGAGTTCAGCGTGTTGAACAGGAAATGCGGGTTGATCTGGTAGCGCAGCATTTCCAGCTGGGCCGAATTGGCCTGCGCCGCCATGCGCTCGAACCGTTCGGCCTGTTCGTCGAGCAGCAGATAATAGTTGATGCCGAAGTAAAGCCCGGTCCAGGCGCCCAGCACGGCCAGGGTCAGCAGGATGGCGCCGAAGAACTCGATCCCCTCAGGGCGCCAGCCGGGCTCGTAGAAGGTGGCATGCGCCCAGACCTCGATTGCGGAGAACAGCACCGAGGCGAAGGTCAGGATCAGCAGCGTCAGCGTCCACATCCACACCGGTTTCATGCGGATAATGCCACGATAGGCCCAGGCCATCAGCAGCGTGATGGAAAAGCCGGTGATCGTGACCAGGATGGTCGGCAGGATGAAGGCGATCCCCATCCGGTTGGCAAGCCCGCCCAGCGAGCGCAGGAGGAAATAGCCGGCCCATCCGCCGATCTGCAGCGTCCAGAAAGCCCGGTTCTTGTCGGCGAAGAAGCCGCGGCTGGTAAGGTCCCTAACTGCCATATGGCTGAATCTAGGCCGGATCGCCGCCCGCGCCAAGGCGCAGGACCGCCTGCCAGGCCGGGGTGTCGCCGGCGCCGCCGGGCGTCTTGATCCGGGCTTCCTCCCGCAGCATCGCTGCCAGCGCTCCGGCGATCCTTGATGCCGGCCACCCCGGCATCGCATCGGCGATCGCCTGCTTGGCTTCCTTGGTACCGAACATCGGCGGCTTCAGCGACGCCACGGCCGATCCGGCACTGGCGCCCGCGTCCATTGCGGCGCGGATGTCGGCCACCTGGATCAGCCGCCTGGCGACGGCACGCAGCGCCGGAATCGCACTGGACTCTGCCAGCAATTGCAGCTGCCGCTCGATGGCCCGGGCCTCGCCGCCGATCACGGACGCCACCAGCCGGTTCAGATCCTCCTCCGCGCTGTCGGCGCCCAGCCGGGCCAGGTGCCCGCGCTTCAGCCGCTTCGGCCTGTCCGGCGCGGCGTCCAGAAACAGCGCGAATTTCTCCATCTCGCTGGCCAGGATGGCCGTGTCGTTATCGGCGGTGGCCAGCAGCCGCTCGGCGACGCCGGGTTCCAGCCGCAGGCCGAGTTCGGCGGCGCGGCCCTGCACCCAGCGGCCGCTGTCCGCCGCCGTCGGCGGCCAGGAGATTACGGCAAGTGCCAGCGAAGACCCCTCCGCAAGCTGGCGCAGGCTGCTGGCCTTGGAGAGATCTCCCGCAACCATCACCACAGGATTGCCCGCCACCGGCGCCGCCAGCAGCAGGCGCGCGGCTTCCATCGCACCCTCGCCCGCCGGTTCCACCCGGATCACGCGGCGCCCGCCGAACATCGAGACCGACGCCGCCTCGTCTGGCAGCCGCCCCGGGTCCGCCTTCAGCTCGTCGGTAGACAGGTCGGTCAGCGCCATCGGGTCGGCCGGATCGCCCAGTGCCTTGATTGCGGCGGCGGCAAGGTCCCGGCTCCCCGAAAGATCTGCGCCAAGCAGCAGCAGCAGCCGAATGTCGGGGTTCCATTTCGCCAGCGCGCGGGCAAAGTCGCCGCGCCTCAGCGCCGTCATCTGGCGGGCTCGCGGCCAAGCAGCGCCAGCCGGGCGACGATCTGGTCCGCAAGGTCGGCCGACAATCGCTCCAGCGCGGTCGCCTCCGCCGCGACCACGGCATATTCCGAGCTGACCACATCGATCCCGGCGTCGGACAGCGCCGTGGTGTCGATGAGCACCCGGTCGGTGCCGATCTCCACCAGCCGGTAGCGGGCGCGCAGCGTCCGCCGCTCCCGGATGATTGAGTTGTCGCCCCGAACCCCGAAACCGTCGATCCGGTCGTCCAGCGCCACCTCCAGCCGATAACGCGGGGACTCGCTTGCCTTCAGCCGCTGTTCCAGCCGGTCCTTCACCAGGAACCCCGCCTTTTCCGGGATCGGCGACACTTCGACGGCGCCCAGGAACGATTGCGCCGCCCCCTGCTGCCCACCGGAATAGACCGGCGCCAGGTTGCAGGCGGTCAGGAGAGCCAGGCCAATCCCCACGACCAAATGCTTCGTCATCCCGGCGCAGGCTGGGATTTCCCACCTTCGCACCGGCGCGAGCGTGACGCGGGGAGATCCCAGCCTACGCCCGGATGACGGGGATTTGGTGGACGCGGCGCTAGACAACAATGTTCACCAGCCGGTCGGGGACGACGATCACCTTCTTCGGCGTGGCACCCGCCATCAGCGTCAGGATGCGGGGCAGCGCCATCACCCCGGCCTCCACCTCGGGTCGGCCGAGCCCCTTCGCCAGCGTCACCGTTTCGCGCAGCTTGCCGTTGACCTGCACGGCATAGGTCACTTCATCGTCGACCAGCAGCTCGGGGTCCGCTGCCGGCCAGGGCGCATCCGCGATCAGGCCGCGCTCGCCCAGCATCGCCCAGGCCTCCTCGGCGATATGGGGCACCATCGGCGCCACCAGCCGGAGCAACGTCTTCGCCGCCTCGGCCCGGGCGGCCGAAGGCGCTGCCTTCTCGATCGCATTCGCCAGCTCATAGGCGCGAGCGACCGCCTTGTTGAATTGCAGCCGGTCGATATCGTGGGTGATCCCGTCGATGCTCCGATGCAGCTGCCGCGTCAGCGCGCCGTCGGCGCCGGGGCTCGTATCCTGCGCCAGCAGCGCCACCCGCCACAACCGCTGCACGAACCGCGCCGCCCCCTCGATCCCGGCGAGCGACCAGGCAAGATCGCGCTCGGGCGGGCTGTCCGACAGCATGAACCAGCGCACGGCGTCGGCGCCGTAGCGATCCAGGATGGCGTCGGGATCGACGACATTCTTCTTCGATTTCGACATCTTCTCGCTGCGGCCCAGCTCAACCGGATGGCCGGTCAACAGCTCGAACCAGCCCTCGCCGCGCTTCTCCACCTGGCCCGGCTCCAGCCACTGGCCTTCGGTGCTGCGATAGGTCTCGTGCGTCACCATCCCCTGCGTAAACAGGCCCTTGAACGGCTCCACCGCATCCAGCTGCCCTATCGATGCCAGCGCCCGGGTGAAGAAGCGCGCATAGAGCAGGTGCAGGATGGCATGCTCCACCCCGCCAATATACTGCGCGATCGGCAGCCAGGCCGCCGCCTCGGCCTTGTCGAACGGCCGGTCCGCCGGCTGGCTCGCGAAGCGGATGAAATACCAGCTGCTGTCGACGAATGTGTCCAACGTATCCGTCTCGCGACGTGCCGGCTTGCCGCAGGTCGGACACTGGACGTTGCGCCAGGTCGGATGCCGGTCCAGCGGATTGCCGGGCCGGTCGAAGCTGACATCCTCGGGCAGCACGACCGGAAGCTGGTCACGCGGCACCGGGACGGCGCCGCAGGCCTCGCAGTGGATGATTGGGATCGGCGTGCCCCAGTAACGCTGGCGCGACACGCCCCAGTCGCGCAGCCGGAACACGGTGGTGCCTTTGCCCCACCGTTCGGCCTCGGCGCGGGCGATCACGGCGGCCTTCCCGGCCTCCACCTCCAGCCCGTCCAGGAAGCCGGAATTGATCAGGCGGCCGGGGCCGGTATAGGCCTCGTCGCCGATGGGGATGTTTTCCTCGCCCGGGAGGGCGACCACGCGCGGCGTGGCCAGCATATACTTCCGGGCGAAATCCAGGTCGCGCTGGTCGTGCGCGGGGCAGCCGAAGATGGCGCCGGTGCCATAGTCCATCAGCACGAAGTTCGCGATGAACACGGGCAGCTTGCGCGTCGGGTCCAACGGATTGGCGACCGAAAGCCCTGTGTCGAATCCCTTCTTCTCGGCAGTCTCGATCTCGGCCGCCGCCGTGCCGCTGGTGCGGCAGTCGGCGATGAAGCGCGCGGCGGCGGGCTGCGCAGCGGCCACAGCCTGCGCCACAGGATGGTCGATCGCGACAGCCGCAAAGCTCGCCCCGAACAGCGTGTCGGGCCGCGTGGTGAACACCTCGAAGCTGGGCGGAACTCCCCTCTCTCCGCTCAGCAGAGCCGAGTCGCCCTCTCCCCGGAAGGGAGAGGGAGCCAGATCGAAGCGGAACTTCAGCCCCCGCGATTTGCCGATCCAATTCTCCTGCATCAGCCGGACCTTCTCGGGCCACTGGTCCAGCGTGGCGAGATCGGCTGCCAGCTCGTCGGCGAATTGCGTGATGCGGAAGAACCACTGGGTCAGCTTGCGCCGTTCGACCGGGGCGCCCGACCGCCAGCCCCGGCCGTCGATCACCTGCTCGTTCGCAAGCACCGTGTTGTCAACCGGGTCCCAGTTGACCCAGGCATCGCGGCGGTCGACCAGGCCCGCCGCCAGCAGGTCCAGGAACAATGCCTGTTCATGGCCGTAGTAATCGGGCTCGCAGGTGGCGATCTCGCGGGTCCAGTCGATCGCCAGCCCCAGTCGCTTCAGCTGTGCCCGCATCGCGGCGATGTTCTGCCGGGTCCAGTCGCCGGGGTGGACGCCGCGCTCCATCGCAGCATTCTCAGCCGGCATGCCAAACGCGTCCCACCCCATCGGGTGCAGCACGGCATGGCCCTGCATCCGCCGCGCCCGGGCCAACACGTCGCCCATCGTATAGTTGCGGACATGGCCCATGTGGATGCGCCCCGAGGGATAGGGGAACATCTCCAGGATCATGGTCCTGGGCTTGTTCGAGCTGCTGTCGGCAACAAAGGTGCGCGCCTCGTCCCAACGCGCCTGCCAGCGGCTATCGGCGGCGGTCGAATCGAAGCGGTCGCTCGGTATCACGGTCATCATCCCCGGCTTCAGTCCCCGCTCAGTCGCGGGAGAGCGCCGCCTGGCGCAGCCCGCGGGCCTTTTCCAGGATGATTTCCTCCAGCCGCTGCACGGTGCCGGCGCGGACGGGGGCCGCCACCCAGCGGCCGTTCTCCAGCACTTCGCGCTGAGCCGACACCTGCACCGCGTCGGCGCGAAGCGCGCCGTCCATGATGGCGACGGTCACCTTCACCCGGTCCCCGGGAACCGCAGGATTCTGGTACCAGTCGCCCACGATCACGCCGCCGGCGCTGTCGACCTGGGCCAGCGGCATGAACTGCATCGTCTCCAGGCTGGCGCGCCACAAATAGCTGTTGACGCCAATCGTGGTGATCGCCGTTTGCTGGGCCAGCGTCTCGGGCTTGTCCTTGCCGCCGCAGGCGGCAAGCCCGAGCGCGAGGAGCGTGGCCAGTGCCAGGGCACGAACCGCCGGGCTGGTGATGGTCTGGTGGCTCAATCCATGCTCCGTCTTGCTGGCGCGTCGGGCGGGGGCCGCCCAGTCGGTGTCGGTCGGTGTCTCGGTGGGTATCTTTGCGGCGACATACAGGGGGCGGGGGCTTTCGTGCAACTGGCGCTGCGGGCATTGTGCTGGGCCATGCTTGCCGAACCCCAGATGAACGGCTGCCCGTTCACTTGGCCGCAACAATCTGTGGGGCAAAAGCCACATTGGGCCCAAATTTGCAATCATGCTCAATTTGGGTCGTTATAGACTTGGTAGGGCGTGGGATTCCCGCGCCTGTTGAGGTATCAGTCAGGGGCTATGCGAGTCGGGACGTCCTCATTCACGCGGTCGCTTGCCCCCCTACTGGGGGCTGCGATGCTGTGCGTGAGCCTCGCCGGAACTGCAGTGGCAGCTGCCTCCACCACGAACCCCACCACGAAATCCAGGCTGCAGCCCCAAGTCACCACGGAGAGCGATCCGGTCGGGTTTCGGGTGAAGCCGCAGCAGCTGCAGCCGTTGCAGTCGATCAACCTGGACGTCAGCCGCTTTGCCTTCACGGCGCCGGGGCGCGTGGCCAACAGCCGCGTGCAGACGGTGGAACGCGGGTTCAGCTTCACGCCGTCGCGCAACGCCAGCCGAGGCGTTTCGGTTGGCATGACGGCGCGCAGCCTGGTGCCCACGGCGGAGCGGACGGCGACACTGGTGCAGCCGGCCGATTCGGCGCTTCGGCCCGCCGGCTATAATTTCGACCTGACCGTCGGCTACCGCGGCTTCGCCCTGACGGGCGGCGTCAGCAAGGTGGACACCGGCATTGGCGTCGGGGGCCGCAGCCGCGAAGCCGTCGACGTCGGCCTGGGCTATACCGCACGCGATTGGAACGCGGGCATCCAGGCTTCAGCCGCCCGCGAAGACATCTATCTGCTCCCGCGTACCGGCTCGCCCGATCCACGCTACGCCCTGGAAGCAACCGGCGCACTTGCGCTCTCGCCCAAGGTCTCGCTCGGTGGCAGCCTGCGCTATCGCCTGGCGCCGCAGACCCCGACACCGCTGGATCCGAACCGGGATGACCGGGCGGTTATGCTCGGCGGGGCGGTTGCCTTCTAGGCAACCGAGCGGCCACGGTTAAGGCGCAGCCTTAATCCGGGACTCGCGGTCCCCGCCCGGCCGGCACGAGAAACGGGCGATGAAGTCGGCTGTTTCTGGGTCACCGACGGCGTGGCTTTGCCACACTCTTTCTTGTCTTCTTTTCGCTCCCCCAGCCGGACTCGGCGGCTTTGCCGACGGCCGGCCTTGACGTGACCAGACTTCCCCACCCCGCTCGCCTTCGGCGAGTCGCCCTCTCCCCTGAAGGGAGAGGGGTTTGCCGGCGCCCCGCTTGCCTTGTGGACCACGCTTCGACCCACCCCCGGCCCCTCCCTTCCAGGGAGGGGAAACTAGAAAATCTTCTTCCATCGCCCACGCATCCCTACATAGTGCCTTAGAATGCTTCGCCAGTATGAACTCGTCGAACGGGTAAAAAGCTACGACCCGCAAGCGGATGAGGACCTCCTCAACCGCGCCTATGTGTTTTCGATGAAGGCGCACGGCTCGCAACTCAGGGCGAGTGGCGACCCCTATTTCTCACACCCGATCGAAGTGGCCGGCATCCTCACCGACCTGCGGCTCGACGACGAGACCATCGCAACCGGCATCCTGCACGACACCATCGAGGATACCGTCGCCACGCCGGAAGACATCGAGCGGCTGTTCGGGGCCAATGTTGCGCGGCTGGTGGACGGGGTCACGAAGCTCAGCCGGATCGAGGCCCAGTCCGAGTCCGAGCGCGCGGCTGAAAATCTCCGTCGCTTCCTGCTGGCGATGTCCGACGATATCCGCGTGCTCCTGGTGAAGCTGGCTGACCGGCTGCACAACATGCGAACGCTGAAATATCTGAAGAACGCAGACAAGCGCCGCCGCATTGCGCGCGAGACGATGGATATCTACGCGCCGCTGGCCGAGCGCATCGGCATGTACGGCTTCATGGACGAGCTGAAGGAGCTGAGCTTCGCCGAGCTGGAGCCGGAAGGCTATCAATCGATCACGCGGCGGCTGGAGGCGCTGCGGGCGGACGGCGGCGACACGGTGAAGCGGATCGAAAGCGGAATCCGCCACACGCTGGAGACAGCGGGAATCGTGGTGGAGGGCTGCGCGGACCGTGCCTGCGGAC
>JANPJJ010000158.1:0-13785 GCA_031425455.1 Sandaracinobacter sp.
CAAGCAGGAGCTGAAGGACGAAGCCAAGCAGACGGAAGGGTCGCCCGAGGCCAAATTCGCGATGCGCCGGATGGCGCGCGAAAGCCTGAAGCGCGCCAGCAGGGGCGCCATGGCGGACGCGACCGTGGTGCTTACCAACCCGACCCATTTCGCAGTCGCGCTGCGCTATCGCCCCGAGATCGACGCCGCCCCCGTGATCGTCGCGCGCGGCCGCGGGCTGATCGCCGAAGTGATCCGCGAGCTGGCGGCCGAGCGCGAGACTCCCGTGCTGTCCTATCCGTCGGTTGCGCGCGCGGTCTATTTCACCGGCAGGGTCGGCACCGTGATCCGGGCCGATCTCTATGCAGCCGTCGCCACCATCCTCGCCTTCGTGCTGAGGGTCGGGCTGGACGGCGGACTTGATGCAATGGGGCCGCCGCCGGCTGAAGCGCCCGAAACCGCACTGTTCGACGAAGACGGCAAGCGCATCGTCGCAGCGATATAGCCTGCGCCTTCCCAAGTTGCCCGGTGCTTGGCATGGGGCATCATGGCCCCGCGCTGGCTGCTTGCCCTCTTCCTGCTGCTGTTGCCCCAGCCTGCCCTTTCGACGGCGGTTGCGGGTGTGCTCCGGCTGGTCCCCGCCAACGAGGGGCTGACCGTCCGACTGGCCCTGTCGCAGCCGCTGGGCGCGCCGCCGCGCGCCTTTGCGCTCGCCGATCCAATGCGCTGGGCGATCGACCTGGAAGGCGCGTCGAGCGAGCGCCGCGACGTGCCCGGGGCGGGCGATGCCCGGGCCGCGCGCGTGTCTCAGTTCGATGCCGCGACCGTGCGGCTGGTGATCGATCTCGCCCGGCCGATGCAATTGGTGGGGGCCCGACAGGACGGCGGGCAGGTGCTGGAGCTGATTTTCAGGCCGACCGACGAGGCCGGCTTTCGCCGTCAGGTCGCCCGCGGGCGGAGCCGGGTTGCCGACTTTCAGCAGGCCACGCCCGGCGTGGCCGCGCCCGACCCGGCGGCAGACAGCGCCGCTCGGCTGGAGGCAGTGGAGGCCGCCCTTACCGAGGCCGAGCGGCAGGTCGGCACGTCGGCCGCCCCGGTAGCGGTGCTGCCGAAGCCGCCGGTCGACACCCGCGCCGGGCCGAAGCCCCCTCGCGAGGCGCCGGTGATGACGGCACGCCCCACGCGGCGGTCGCGCGCTGTCGTGGTGATCGACGCAGGCCATGGCGGGCACGATCCCGGCGCGCCGGCGACCACCGGCGGCCATGAGAAGGAAGTGACGCTTGCCATCGCCCGCGCGGCGCGCGACGCTATCGAAAAGCGCGCCCGTCAGCGCGACCTCCCCGTTACCGTGAAGCTGACCCGCGTGGACGACCGGTTCATTCCGCTGGGCGGCCGGGTCAGGATCGCGCGCCAGGCCAAAGCCGACCTGTTCATTTCGATCCACGCCGACAGCGCGCCCAATGCGCAAGCACGCGGCGCGTCGGTCTATACCCTTTCCGAAGTCGCGTCCGACCGGGAGGCGGCGCGCGTGGCGGCCAAGGAAAACCGCGCCGACCTGATTGCCGGCATCGACCTGACCGGCGAGGACCGCGACGTTGCCAGCATCCTCGTCGACCTCGGCATGCGCGATTCCATGAACGCCAGCGCCGATTTCGCCCAGGCGCTGCAACGCGGGATGGAGCCGGAAGGCGTGCGCTTCCGCCAGCAATTCCACCGCTTTGCCAATTTCCAGGTGTTGCGGAACCTCGGTGTCCCCGCAGTCCTCGTCGAAACCGGCTATCTCTCGAACAGCGACGACAGCGAGTATCTCACCTCGCGCCGGGGCCAGAAGGCGATCGCGGAAGGGATCGGCGAGGCCGTGGTGGACTATCTCGGCCGGCGCTGACCTTCGGCGGAACGCCGCGAACCGAAGGTCAGCCCCCAGCTGAACCGCGACCGCGCGCCGGCCGCTAGGCCCACTCGATGAGTCCTCATCGAGCTGGGTATGAGGGGCCGTGCGCTTCGCCCATGCGTCGGACCGCCGCGATCTTCGCCTCCAGCAGCGCCCAGTCGTCGCGCTCGGCAATGGCCGACCACAGGGTTTCCACTTCGTCGACCAGCATCGTGCAAGGCCCCGGATCGGCCCAATAGTCGTGATCGAGGGCGCCCGGCCCCGGCTCGAAGCCGGCCAGCAGCTCGATGAAGGGGGCAAAGGCCGGGTGCGCAGCCGCGGGCACCCGCCCGCCGCGGAACGCGAACCAGGCCGCGTCCGGCTGGATGCCGCTTTCGCCGAGCCCGGATTCGAAGGCGCGCACCAGGGCTTCCTCGCGCGTGTCGCCTGCCGGCAGCAGCCCGAGCCGCCACAGCGCCTGATGCCGGGCTTCCGTGGCAAGCAGCTCGGGCCAGCGTTTCAGCGCCGGTACCAGGCTTTCGGTGGGCGCCACGGTCCGCAGTGCCTGCGCCAGCTGGAACAGGTTCCACTGCAATGCCTCGGCCTGGCGCCCGAACGCATAGAGGCCGAAATGATCGAAATAGGCGGCGGTGAACCCGGCATCCCAGGCCGGCAGGAAGCGCCACGGGCCGTAATCGAAGCTCTCGCCCGAAATGTTCATATTGTCGGTGTTGAGTACGCCATGCACGAACCCCGCGACATGCCACTGCGCCGCGAGCCGCGCGGCGCCTTCCACTGCATAATCCATCAGCGCGGCATATCCGTCCGCGCCCGGATCGAGCCGCGCGATATTGGCAAGCACATAATCCATGAGCTTCGCGATACTCTCCGGCTGTTCCAGCGCCGCCAGCCGCTGGAACGTGCCATAGCGGACATGGCTGTGCGACAGGCGCACCAGCACGGCCGAGCGCGTTGGGGACGGTTCGTCGCCCCGATCCAGCGCCTCGCCGGTTTCGATCAGAGAGAAACTGCGCGATGTGGTGACGCCCAGCGCCTCCAGCATTTCGGTCGCAAGCACCTCCCGCACGCCGCCCTTCAGCGTCAGGCGGCCGTCCCCGGCGCGAGACCAGGGCGTCCGGCCGGACCCTTTGGTGCCCAGGTCCATCAGCCGGTCGCGGCCGTCCAGCAGCTGCGCGTAGAGGAAGCCCCGCCCATCGCCGAGATCGGGGTTGTAGGTGCGGAACTGGTGGCCGTGGTAGCGCAGCGCCAGCGGCTGCTCCAGACTTGCGGGGAGCGCGACGAACCGGCCGAAATGATCCAGCCACCCGGCCGGGTCCAGCGCATCCAGTCCCACCTCGGCGGCGGCACGCTGGTTGCGAAAGCGCAGCTTGTGCTCGGGGAAGGGTGCCGGCTCGACCACATCGTAGAAGGCTTCGCCCAGGGACAGGATCGCGCTTGCGGGGCGATAACGGGGACGTTCGGCGGTCACCCGGGGCAGATGGCCGGCCGGGCCGCCGGAATCAACCTTCCGGGCAACCTGTTCGGCACCATTGCGTCGTCAGCGGGCGCCGCGCAGGTCCTCCACCCGCTCGATCGCCGGATGCCCGGCGGCCGCCGTGCAGAACCGGATGCACTCGGCGCGGATCCGGGCCTTGTCCTCGTCGCTGGTCTCCGGCGCGAAATATTGGTGCATCGCCTCCCCCACCAGGGCGAAGATCAGGTTGGAGGCGACTTCGGTGTCGATCTGGTAGTCGCCGTGCCGGGCCGCCACCGCGTCCATGTGGGTGCGGGTCCAGTTGACGACGATTTCCTTGGTCGCATTGAAGAACGGCTCGGCGTCCGGGCTTTTCTTCAGATTCTTGTGGGTCGGCGGGCATTCCCCTTCTCCGACCACTTCTTCCCAAACATGGTTGACTTCGGCGAAATCGAAGCAGCGGTTCAGCGTGATGTCGAACGTCAGGCCGTCCAGCGCATCGCCGCCCTGCATGGCGTCGATCATCTTCTGGCCGTGCAGCCTGCCGAGTTCCACCAGCAACGCGCGCTTGGAGCCGAAATGATAGAAGATCGACCCTTCGGACACATCCGCCTGCGCCGCGATGTCGGCCGTGCCGGTGCTGGAATAGCCGCGGGTTCCGAACAGGAAATAAGCCGCCTCGAGCACGCGGGAGCGGGTTTCGGCAGGATCGTAACGACGAGCCTTGAGGTCGGGCTCGGCCTTTGGCGCGGCGCGCCCGCGAGCGGCGCCTGCCGTGCCGGCGCTTCGGTTCCCGTGATGCGCAGCGTTCGCAGCAATAACAGCCGCCGCAATGCCAGCTTTTGTGGCCACCAGACCCAGATCCTCTCTCGCGCCCCCCGAATTCCCTGCCACCTTATGCGACAAAACTGAGTGGCAGTCAAAAATGGCCGGTTCCCGACCCAAATTGCACCTGCCCGACGCTCGCCCTAAAGACATGGGTGTGACCGCGCCGTTCCTCGACCGATATCTCTGGACCGGCGACAATGTGCGTCTGCACTATCGCGACTTTCCCGGCCCTGAACATGACGGTGGAGGCCCGGTGCCGGCGCTGCTGTGCCTGCCCGGGCTGACCCGCAACGCCCGGGACTTCGAAATGCTGGCCGCGCGCTGGTCGCCGCACTTCCGGGTGGTGACGCCCAGCTTTCGCGGCCGGGGCGAATCGGGCTATGCGAAGGACCCGCTGACCTATGTTCCGCTGACCTACCTGCAGGATCTCGGTCGACTGATCGACGATGCCGGGCTCGCCCGCTTCATCGTCGTCGGCACCTCGCTCGGCGGCCTGGTGGGGCTGCTGCTGGATGTCACGCACCGCGACCGCATCGCCGGGCTGGTGCTGAACGATGTGGGGCCGGACATGGCGGAGGCCGGCCTCGCCCGGGTGCGGGGACAGGTGGGACGCGGCGGCAATTGGCCGACCTGGCTGCACGCCGCACGCGATGTCGCCCGGCGCCAGGCTGAAATCTATCCCGGCTGGCCGCTGGAAAAGTGGCTGGCCCATGCCAAGCGGCTGTGCCGCGTGACCCGCGAAGGCCGCATCAGCTGGGACTATGATCCGCAAATCGCGGCGCCGTTTGCGCTTCCCCACGCCGATTCCGAGCTCGACCTCTGGCTTGCGCTGGACAGCTTCCGGGGACGTCCGGTGCTCAGCCTGCGCGGCGATCGGTCCGACATCCTGACTGCCGAGGCTCAGGCACGGATGGCCGAGCGGCTGCCCGGTCTCGTCGCCGTGAAGGTGCCGCGCGTCGGCCATGCACCTACGCTGGAGGAGCCGGCTGCGGCGGATGCGCTGGAGCGCTTCCTGGCGCCGTTCCTGACATGAGGCGGCTGGCGCGCGCGCCTGCCATGATCTTCGGGTTGCTGCTGGTCGCGCTTGTCGGGGGCGCGCTCTTCCCGCGCAACGCCGGTTGGCGGGAGGCCGAGGCCGGCGTTTCCATCGGAGTCGACTCCACCCTGGTCCACACCGAGATCGTGGTCCCCGTCTCCGCCTTGGAGCATGACTGGGGGCGGCTGCTTCCGCCCGGTGCGCTGGGGCCCGGCCCGCCGCCGCGCTATCTGGGCTTCAGCTGGGGCGACCGGGACTTTTTCCTGGCGACGCCGGACTGGGCCGATGTCCGGCCGGGCCCGGCGATGCGCGCCCTCGTCGCCAGCCGGGGCAGCCTTGTGCATCTGTACCGGCTGGAAGGGCCGCGCGGCCGCCCGGTGCGGCTGACGCCGGCGCAATATGGCCGGCTGAGCGCGCATCTGGCCGGGGAAATTGCGCCGGGGGCGCCGATCCCGGGCTATGGGACGGACGATATCTTTCTGCCCGGCACCGGCCGCTATTCCGCACTCCGCACCTGCAACCAGTGGGTGGCGGATGCGCTGGCCGCAGCCGGGGTCGGGGTGGGGCTCTGGACTCCGTTTCCCCAGTCGCTCATGTGGCGGTTCGACGACAAACCTGGGGAGGCCTGAATGAGCGATACGCGGCACGTCTGGCGGCTGGCGAAGCGGCCAGTGGGGGATATTGCGGATTCGGACTTGGCCTATGAGCGGGAGGCGATCCCGCCGCTGGCCGACGGGCAGTTCCTGCTGCAGGTCGGCTATCTGTCGCTGGACCCTACCAACCGCATCTGGATGTCCGACCAGGAGCAGTATATGCCCCCCGTCGGCCTGGGCGACCCGATGCGCGGCGGCGTGGTGGGGCGCGTGGTGGCCAGCCGCAAGGCCGGCGTCGAGCCGGGCCAGCTGATGGCGGGCCTGGGCGAATGGGCGAGCCATATGGTGAGCGACGGCGTGGGCATGTCGGCCTTTCCCGAAATTCCGGGGATCAGCGTGGCGCAGGCGTTCGGCACGTTCGGCGTGGTCGGGCCGACCGCCTATTTCGGGCTGCTGGATATCGGCCAGCCCAAGCCGGGCGAAACGCTGGTGGTGGCGGCGGCCGCCGGCGGGGTCGGCCAGATTGTGGGCCAGATCGGCAAGCTGAAGGGCTGCAAGGTCATCGGGATTGCCGGTGGCGCCGACAAATGCCGGTTCATTACCGAGGAGCTGGGGTTCGACCATGCGATCGACCATAAATCCGAAGATATCGGGGCCGCCCTGGACCGGCTGGCGCCGGACGGCGTGGACATCAATTTCGAGCAGGTCGGCGGAAAGATCATGTCGGCGGTGGTCAGCCGCATGAAGCTGTTCGGGCGGATGCCGCTGTGCGGCATGATCTCGGGCTACAACGCCACGGATGCGCAGGAGGAAGCCGGCCGCTGGACTCTGATCCTGATGCGACGCCTGACGGTGCGCGGCTTCATCGTCACCGATTTCGCGCCGCGCTTCCCCGAGGCCTTCGGCCAGCTGGCGCAATGGATGCTGGAGGGCAAGGTGAAGACCCGGCAGGACATCCGCCCGGGGCTGGAGCATGCGCTCGAGTCGGTGAAGCTGCTGTACAGCGGCGGCAACATGGGCAAGCTGCTGGTGGAAGTGTCGAAGCTCTAGGGTCTTTCGTGGGAGGACCGCACCGGCCCGCACGCCAGTGGAACAGACAACCCCTCCCCTTTTCCTGCTTTGTGCATCAAGGGCCACAAGCCTACATGTGCATTATGGCAACACGGCCCCTCATCGACCAGTTCGGGCGGCGCATCAGCTATGTGCGCCTGTCCGTCACCGATCGCTGCGACTTCCGCTGCAGCTATTGCATGCCACTCGACATGGAGTTCCTGCCGAAGAAGGACGTGCTGACGCTGGAGGAGCTGGACCAGGTCGCGTCCGCCTTCGTCGCGCGCGGTGTGACCCGGCTGCGCCTGACGGGCGGCGAGCCGCTGGTCAGGAAGGGCTTTCTGGAGCTGGTAGACCGCTTGTCGCGGCATCTGGGCCAAGGCCTCGATGAGCTGACGCTGACCACCAACGGCAGCCAGCTGGCGCGCTTCGCCGAGCCGCTGTTCGCAGCCGGAATGCGGCGGGTGAACGTGAGCCTGGACACGCTGGACCCCGGCCTGTTCCGCACCATCACGAGGCTGGGCGAGCTGGCGCCGGTGCTGGAGGGCATCGCGGCGGCGAAGGCGGCGGGCCTTGCCGTGAAGATCAACATGGTCGCGCTGAAGGGCCTGAACGAGGAGGAGATCCCGGGGATGGTCGCCTGGACCGCCGGGCAGGGCTTCGACCTCACCTTCATCGAGACCATGCCGCTGGGCCTGATCGAGGAGGATCGCACCGACCGCTACCTGCCGCTCGATGCAGTCCGCGCGAAGCTGGCCGGGTCCTTCACGCTGACGCCGCTGGCGGAGCGCACCGGTGGCCCGGCGCGTTACGTGCGCGTTGCGGAAACCGGCCAGAAGCTGGGTTTCATCACGCCGCTCACGCACAATTTCTGCGAGAGCTGCAACCGCGTCCGGGTGACGGCGACCGGCACGCTGTTCATGTGTCTGGGCCAGGAAGATCGGGTGGAACTGCGCGACCTGCTTCGCGGCGGCGGTGCGCAAGCGCTGGACGAAGCGCTGGACCTTGCGATGCGGCTGAAACCCAAAGGACATGACTTCCTGATCGAGCGGCGCGCTGCTGACCCCGCCGTCTCCCGCCATATGTCGATGACCGGCGGCTGATCTGTGTTACCTTTAGACGGCACCGGCCCGCACCCCCACCCGGCCACCCATAGAATACACTGCCGTTGGTTGGCCGGGTGCGGGCCGGTGCCGTCGCCAATGAAGTCGGCAAACAAATAATGCGGGGCGAGAACAAGCTGGGGGGCATGTTCACGCCCAAGCTCGGCCTGCTGGTTTCCAACACCCCGCAGGCGGAGCTTGCGGCCGAGGAAGTCCGCGCGGTGCATGATTTCGTGTCGCTGGCGCTCGCCGACGCGGTGGTGGCGATCGGCGGCGACGGCTTCCTGCTGGCCGTGCTGCACCAGGTGCTGAACGCCCCGGCGCCCAAGCCTGTGTTCGGCATGAACCGCGGTACCGTCGGTTTCCTGATGAACGACTACCGCGCCGACGGTCTGCAGGACCGGGTGCGCGACGCGACCAGTTTTTTCCTGTCGCCGCTGACGATGGAGGCGACCACCGCCGGCGGCGAGACTGTCGTCTCGCCTGCCATCAACGAAGTCTCGCTGCTGCGCGAAACCCGCCAGGCTGCCAAGATCGAGATCATGATCGACGGCAGGGTCCGGCTCGACGAGCTGGCCTGCGACGGGGTGATGGTCTCCACGCCGGCTGGCTCCACCGCCTATAACCTGTCGGCCGGTGGCCCGATCCTGCCGCTGGATTGCGACCTGCTGGCCTTGACGGCGCTGAGCCCGTTCCGGCCGCGCCGCTGGAAAGGTGCGCTGGTGCCGAACCGAAGCGTGGTCGAGTTCCGCATATTGGAAGCCGGCCGTCGCCCGGTCAGCGCGGTGGCCGACCAGGTGGAAGTCCGCGACGTGGTGCATGTGAAGATCACCAGCAACCTGACGCACCGGCTCGAGCTGCTGTTCGATCCGGACTATGCGCTGGACGACCGCATCGTGATGGAACAGTTCCTGAGCTGAACGATAAAAGGGGGAGCCGACAAGATGCCTTATGTTCGAGACGATGTGGCCCAGGTGCTCGGAATGCTGGCCCAGGCGCCGGGCCCGCAGATGCACGAGGTGGATGCGCCCACCGCCCGGCAGATGATGCTGGCGATGGGAAGCCTGATGGAAAAGGCCGCCCCGGCGCTGCACCGCCGGGAAGACATCACGATCCCAGGGCCGGGCGGGGCGATACCGTTGCGCATCTACCAGGCCTCGGCGCCGGCTGGTAACGGTGGCGGCCCGGCGCCGGTGATCACCTTCTTCCATGGCGGCGGCTGGGTGATCGGCGACCTGGACACGCACGACCCGGCCTGTGCCGAAATCGCGGCCCATTCGGGGATGACCGTGGTGTCGATCGATTACCGGCTGGCGCCGGAAGCGACCTTCCCCGCCGCCACCGAGGATTGCCTGGCGGCGGTGCGCTGGATTGCCCAGTCGCCCCCAGAGCTCGGCCATCCGGTGACCGGCCAGGTGCTGGCGGGCGATTCGGCCGGCGGCAATCTGGCCGCCGCGATCGCGCGCGAAACGGCGAAACAGGTGAAGCTGCTGGCGCAATGGCTGATCTATCCCGGCGTCGACATGTCGGCCTCGACCGGATCGATGGAGGAATTCGCCGAAGGCTATCTGCTGACGGCGCAGGGCATGGCCTGGTTCATGGCGCATTATGCGCCGGACCCGGACCACCCCTGGGCCAGCCCGCTTCGCGCCACGGAATGGGATGGGCTGCCACCTGCCCTCGTCTTCACTTGCGGGCTGGATCCGCTGCGCGACCAGGGCCGCGCCTATGCCGCCAAGCTGATCGAAACCGGGCACCGGGTGATGTTTCGGGAAGCCAAGGGCCAGATTCACGGCAGCCTGAACTGCCGCGGCGCGATCCCGTCGGCGCAACAGGACCTGATCGACCAGATCGGCGACCTGAAGGCGCTTCTCGCGTGAGCGAACCCGGCAACCCCGTTCGGACGAGCGACCTGCCGTATCGGGCGGGGGTGGGCATCATGCTGGTGAATGCCGAGGGCCGGGTGTTCGTGGGCCAGCGCTTCGACAGCGTGGTGGAGGCCTGGCAGATGCCCCAGGGCGGGATCGACGAAGGGGAGGACCCCTATGCGGCGGCGCTGCGCGAGCTGGAGGAAGAAACCGGGGTGCAGCCGCACCTGACCGAGCCGATTGCCGAGACCGACGGCTGGCTGACCTATGACCTGCCGCCCGAACTGGTCGGTACGATCTGGAAAGGTCGATATCGCGGCCAGCGGCAGAAATGGTATGCGCTGCGCTTCCTGGGCACCGATGCGGACGTGAACCTGGAAGCGCACCCCGGCCACGCCGAGTTTAAGGCGTGGCAATGGGCCCGGATCGACGAGCTGGCCGACCGCATCGTGCCGTTCAAGCAGGCGCTGTACGCCGAGCTGGTCAGCCAGTTGGCCGGGCATTTCTGAGGCAGGCCCGATGCCGGAAGCTGCCGGAAACAGTTAACATCAAGTCACAGTCAGCCGACCGGGTGCCGTGTACAGGGGCACCAACAAAGAAGTGCTGCGCCGGCCTGCCGTACCGTCAGCACATAGGGTCGGAGCACGGAATATCATGACACGCATCCTCGCTGGCCTCGCGGTTTTCGCGGCCGCGGTCGGCAGCCCTGCCGCCGCCGTCACCGTCATCCAGCAGACCGTCGCCATCCCCACGGTCGCAGCGCCCGGCGCCAGCAGCATCGCCTTCAGCCAGTTCGATGCGTCGCTCGGCACCCTGGTCGGGATTACGCTGTCGTTCGAGGCCAGCTCGTCCACCACGATCAACTTCGCCAACAACACCCCATCGACCCGCAACTGGACGATCACGCCGGGCAGCAGCATCGCCGTTTCCGGCAACGGCTTTGCCCTGTCTGATGCGGAAAACGGCCCGGCAACCGCCTTCAGCCTAGCGCCCCGCTTCGCCCCTTCGAAGCCGCGCCTGGGCAGCGCGACCTTCGTCGGCAGCTATGCCGACAGCGACAGCCTGGCAACGGGCTTCCTGCCCTATGTCGGCACCGGCACGATCAGCTTCGCGGTGGCGCGGCTGGCGAATTTCGCCGTGGTCGGCGGCGGCGGCGCCTCCACGATCGGCGCGACGCCGATCGGCGGCACGGCGACGCTGAGCTACTCCTACGACGTGCCCATTGACTCTGTGCCCGAGCCTGCGAGCTGGGCGATGCTGATCGCAGGCTTCGGCCTGGTGGGCGCCGCTGCGCGGCGCCGGCTTGCCATCCCGGCTTAGATCAGTCCCGCCAGCGGCGATGAAGGGTCGGCATAGCGCCGGACCCCCATGCGCCCGGCCAGATAGGCGTTGCGGCCGGCTTCCACGGCCGACTTCATCGCACGTGCCATCCGGATCGGGTCCTTCGCTTCGGCGATTGCGGTGTTCATCAGCACACCGTCGCAGCCCAGCTCCATTGCGATCGCAGCATCGCTTGCCGTCCCCACGCCGGCGTCCACCAGCACCGGCACTCGGGCCTGCTCCACGATCAGCCGAATCGTGATCCGGTTCTGGATGCCCAGGCCCGAACCGATTGGGGCGCCCAAGGGCATGATCGCGCAGGCGCCGGCCTCTTCCAGCCGCTTCGCCACGACGGGGTCGTCGGTCGTGTAGACCATCACGTCAAACCCCTCCTTCACCAGCACTTCGGTCGCGCGCAGAGTCTCTACCACATCCGGGTAGAGCGTCTTCTGGTCGGCCAGCACCTCCAGCTTCACCAGCGTCCAGCCGCCGGCCTCGCGCGCCAGCCGGAGCGTGCGCAGGGCATCGTCAGCCGTGAAACAGCCGGCGGTATTCGGCAGGTAGGTGATCCTGGCCGGGTCGATGAAGTCGGTCAGCAACGGCTGCGACCGGTCGGTCAGGTTCACCCGTCTGACGGCCACCGTCACGATTTCCGCGCCCGACGCCTGGACCGCGGCTGCGTTCAGTGCATAGTCCTTGTATTTGCCGGTACCCACGATCAATCTGGAGTTGAAGGTGCGGCCCGCGACCGTCCAGCTGTCGTCCTGGCGCTCGCCGTCCCCGCCGCCGACATCACCGCCGCCGACGAAGTGTACGATCTCCAGGGCGTCGCCCTCCGCCAACGGGGTCGCCTCCCAGCTGCTTTTCGGCGCGATTTCGCGGTTTCGCTCCACCGCCACACGGCCTGCAGGCAAGGCCAGCGCCGCCACCAGGCCAGCAATCGTGGTTCCGGCGGCGATTGCGCGCCGCTCTCCGTTCAGCATGATGGCGATTTCCATAGCCGCCTCCTATAACCGCCGCGCAACCACCCGCAACAGGAGCGTGACATGGCGGATCTGGTGATGGTGCTGAACGGCCCCAACCTCAACCTGCTGGGCAGTCGCGAGCCCGAAATCTATGGCTCGACCACGCTCGACGACATCGCCGCCCTGCTCGTTGAACAGGGCCAGTCGCTGGGGATCGAGGTGGACTGCCGCCAGTCCAACCATGAAGGTCATCTGATCGACTGGCTGCACGAGGCGGGCGGGCGGGGCGCGCTTGCCGTGATCCTGAACGCCGGCGCCTATACCCACACGTCCGTTGCGCTGCGCGACGCGGTGAAATCGATCGGGGTGCCCGTGATCGAGGTGCATTTGTCGAACCCCGCAGCCCGCGAGAGCTTTCGCCACCGGAGCCATGTGGCGCCGGTCGCCGCCGGGGTGATCCAGGGCTTCGGCGCACACGGCTATGCCCTGGCGCTGGACGCGGCCGCCCGGATGCGGCAAAGCGCGGCCCAGCGATAACGATATAAGGGGACCCTGATGGCAGCTTCGAAGTCGGGAGACGGCGACAAGATGCGGGTCGAGCTGGAGCTGGTGCGCCAGCTTGCCACCCTGCTGGACGAAACCAGCCTGACCGAGATCGAAGTGCACGACGGCGACCGTACGGTGCGCGTCGCGCGCCAGGGCGCCCCGGCCGCGGCTCCCGTCCATTCGGCGGCACCGCAAGTGGCCCAATCCGCCGCGCCCGCCGCCGCGCCGGCCGCCCCGACGCTTGCAGACCATCCCGGCACCGTGAAATCGCCGATGGTGGGCACCGCCTATCTTTCGGCAGAGCCCGGCGCCGCCAACTTCGTGGCCGAGGGTGCCAGTGTGAAGGAGGGCGACACGCTCTTGATCGTCGAGGCGATGAAGGTGATGAACCCGATCACCGCGCCAAAGGGAGGCCGTGTGAAGGCCATTCTCGTCGGCAACGAACAGCCGGTCGAGTATGACCAGCCGCTCGTCATCATCGAATAGCGGCCCCACCTTCATGTTCCGCAAGATCCTGATCGCCAACCGGGGCGAAATCGCGCTGCGCATCCACCGCGCAGCGCGCGACATGGGCATCAAGACCGTCGCCGTGCACTCCACCGCAGACGCGACGGCGAAGCATGTCCGCCTGGCCGACGAGGCGATCTGCATCGGCCCGCCGTCTGCGACCGACAGCTATCTGAACATCCCGAACATCATCGCGGCCGCCGAAATCGCCCAGGCCGATGCCATCCACCCGGGCTATGGCTTCCTTTCCGAAAATGCGCGCTTCGCCGAGATCGTGGAGGAGCACCGGATCACCTGGATCGGGCCGTCGCCTGAACATATCCGCACGATGGGCGACAAGGTGGAAGCGAAGCGGACGGCGGGCGCGCTCGGCCTGCCGCTGGTGCCGGGCTCCGACGGGGCGGTGGAGACCGTCGACGAGGCGCGGGCCGTTGCCGAGAAGTTCGGCTACCCCGTGCTGATCAAGGCCGCGGCGGGCGGCGGCGGGCGCGGCATGAAGGTGGTCGAGAACGGCGCCATGCTGGAGGGCGCGTTCCGCCAGTGCCGGCAAGAGGCCAAGGCCGCCTTCGGCCACGACGCCGTCTATATCGAGAAATATCTGACGAACCCGCGCCATATCGAATTTCAGGTGTTCGGCGACGGCAAG
>JANPJJ010000159.1:0-4302 GCA_031425455.1 Sandaracinobacter sp.
ATCGGTGCGCAGGCCGCGCCAGGTCTCGACGGCAGAGGTCCAGTCGGCCGGGGTGTGGCGGCGCCCGTGCAGCCATTCGAACACGGTTTCGTCGGGTGCGATCAGGGCTGTGAAGGCGCCGAATTCGGTCGCCATGTTGCAGAGCGTGAAGCGCGCCTCCATGCCCAGCGTCTCGACCGCAGAGCCGGCATATTCGACGGCGTGGCCGGCGCCGCCTGACGCGCCGTGCGTCGCGATGATGTGGAGCGCCAGGTCCTTCGCGGTAACGCCCGGCGCGAGCTGCCCCGACACCCGGACGCGCATCGTCCGCGGCCGCTGCACCCGGAGCGTGCCGGTCGCCAGCGCATGCTCCGCTTCGGACGATCCGATGCCCCAGGCGAGCGCGCCCACGGCTCCCTGGGTGCAGGTGTGGCTGTCGGGCGCCACCAGGGTCAGGCCCGGCAGCACGATGCCGAGCTCGGGCGAGATCACATGGGTGATGCCCTGGTCCGGGTCGGTCACGTCGAACAGGGTGATGCCAGCAGCTTGCGCCGCCGCGCGGGTTTCGGTGATGAAGGCACTGCCGCCCGGCATCGGCGTCGCGTCGCCGCGCCCGGGCCGCGTATCGACGATATGGTCCATCACGGCGAACACATGGGCGCGGTTCACGATGGGGCGCCCGGCGGCGGCGAGGCTGGCCAGTGCCGCCGCCCCGGTGCGTTCGTGCAGCATCACCCGGTCGATCGCGACAAGGGCGGTGCCGCCGCCGAGGTCCGCCACGAGATGGCTTTCGAAAAGCTTGTCGAACAGGGTCGGCATGGTTTGCCATAGCGCGGCGCCCGCGGCTTTGTCAGCCCGGCGGCTCGGGTTTCGAAGGTGCGAACAGCGAGCCGACGTCCTTCACGAACCGGCGGAAGGCCAGGAACACGGCGATCGTCAGCACCAGCATCAGCCCGACGATCGCCAGCGCCACCACTGGGTTGGCCAGCGCCGCCAGCAGCGCGGCCGTCGTGCCGATGTCTTCCGCGCCCGACATCACGACGTTCGAGACCGGCTCCGGGCTCATGTTGACGGCCGCCCGTGCCGACGCCTTGGCGCCGTGCGACAGCAGCGCCGATCCCCCGCCCAGCAGCAGGGTGACGATCTGCCAAACCGGTTCGCCCGGATCGACGATGGCAAGCGCCAGCAGCGCGCCGCCGAGCGGGCGGACGGCCGTGTGAATGCCGTCCCACGCGCTGTCGACCCAGGCGATCTTGTCGGCCAGGAACTCGGCCACGGCGCCGATCGCCGCGGCGCCGATGACCCAGGGGCTGCCGAGTACCTGCAGCGTCGCCAGCTGTTCGGGCAGCGGCACGACATCGAACCGCATCGCCAGGCCGACCACCAGCACCGTTGCATAAAGCCGCCAGCCGGCCAGCAGACTGAAGCTTGCCGCCATCGCGATGATCTCGGTTGCGCCCATCCGGTCCTCCGACGATCAGTCTGGCCTTGCCGGCAGCGGCTTTGCAAGCCCGATTGAGGTCGGCGCCCCGAACGCCTATCTGGGGTCGGTGAACGCTCCTCCCCCGCCCGCTGCGAAGCCCGCCCTGTTGTCCGAAGCCGCCGCCGACCCGGCGCCATCGCGCAAGCTTTCCAACCTGGCGCTGCTGTGGGGCTATGCCCGCGCCTATCCGCCGCAGCTGGCTGCGGCCTTCCTGGCGCTGGTGGTGGCGGCCGGAGCGACGCTGGCGATCCCGCAGGGCTTCAAGCTGGTGGTGGACAAAGGCTTCGGCGCCGGTGCGGGTGCCGATATCGCGCCCTATTTCTGGGGCCTGCTGGCGATCGTGCTGGTGATGGGCCTGTCCACGGCGGTGCGATTCTACTTTGTCAGCTGGATCGGCGAGCGCGTGGTCGCCGATCTCCGGCAGGATGTGCAATCGCACCTGCTGCGGCTCGACCCGGGCTTCTTCGAGCTGAACCGCCCGTCCGAGATCGCCTCGCGGCTGACGGCGGACACCAGCGTCATCGAGCAGGCAGTTGCCACCTCGGCCTCGATCGCGCTCAGGAACCTGTTCATGGGGATCGGCGGCGTCGCCTATCTGTTCGCGCTGTCGCCCAAGCTGACGGCGCTGATGCTGGTGGTGATCCCGGCCGTGCTGCTTCCCATCATCCTGATGGGCCGCCGCGTGCGCACGCTGTCGCAGCGCAGCCAGGACCGGGTGGCCGATGTCGGCTCGATGGTGTCGGAAGTGCTCCGGGCGATCAAGGTGGTGCAGGCGTTCGGGGCCGAGACGCGCGAGGCCGAGCGGTTTGGCGACGCCGTGGAGGCGGCGTTCCTGGCCGCCCGCCGCCGCATTGCCGTTCGTGCCGGGATGACGGCGATCGTGATCACCATGATCTTCGGCGCAATCACGCTGGTGCTGTGGGAAGGCGCGCGGGATGTGATCGCCGGCAACATGACCGGCGGCACGATCACCGCCTTCGTGCTGGCGGCCGCGATCGTCGCGGGTGCATTCGGCGCATTGAGCGAGGTTTACGGCGATTTCATGCGGGCGGCCGGCGCCTCGGCCCGGGTTCGCGACCTGCTGGCCGAACAGCCGGCAATCCGGGCGCCGGACCGTCCGGTGCAGATGCCGGTTCCGGCGGAAGGCCGGCTGCGCTTCGAAGGGGTGAGTTTCAACTATCCGAGCCGGCCGGACCTGCCCGCCGTGCATGGTTTCGACCTGGACATCGTGCCCGGCGAACGGATCGCGGTTGTCGGGCCGTCCGGAGCGGGGAAGTCGACCCTGTTCCAGCTGGTGCAGCGCTTCTACGATCCCGGTGCCGGGCGCATCCTGATGGACGGCGTGGACCTGAGGGCGGCCACCCCGGCCGAAGTGCGGGCACGGATTGCCGTGGTGCCGCAGGAAGCCGTGGTGTTCATGGGAAGCGCGCGTTCCAACATCCTCTATGGCCGGCCGGAGGCAAGCGAGGCGGAGATCTGGGCTGCGGCCGAGGCGGCGAATGCGGCGGATTTCCTGCGGGCGCTGCCCGACGGGCTGGACAGCGACATGGGCGAGGGCGGCAGCCGGCTTTCTGGCGGGCAGCGCCAGCGGCTGGCAATCGCGCGTGCGCTGATCAAGGACGCGCCGATCCTGCTGTTGGATGAGGCGACGTCGGCGCTGGATGCCGAGAGCGAGGCGGCGGTGCAGGACGCGCTGGAACGGCTGATGGCGAACCGCACCAGCCTGGTGATCGCGCACCGGCTGGCGACGGTTCGCGATGCCGACCGCATCGTGGTGATGGAGGAAGGGCGGATCGTGGAGATCGGGCGCCATGCCGAGCTGATGCAGCGCGGCGGTCTTTATGCGCGGCTGGCGCGATTGCAATTCGAGGACGCCTGAACGGAAACGGGCGCCCCCGAATGGGAGCGCCCGTCCGATCTCGCCCGAGTTGGCTTAAGCTGTGGCGGCCACTTGGCGGCGGCGACGAGCTGCGGCACCGACCAGGCCGAAACCGCTGATCATCAGTGCCCACGCTGCCGGCTCCGGCACGGCTGCCGTATCCAGGCGTACGCCCAGGCCGGCCGGAATGCCGCCTTCGCCAGCGCCTGTGATGGAGAAGCTGTAGGAGCCCGGCCCGACCAGGACGGCGATCTTGCTGTAGCTGGCGTTCAGCCAGGCGGCGCCGTAGAAGCCCTCGGCCTGAACATCGGTTGCAGCGCCGGCGTAGAAGGTTGTCGAGCCCGTGATGTCGCCCGAAAGGTTGAAGATGTCACCGACGATGAAATCGTCGGTAACGCTCAGGATCGAGGCTGCCGAGACCGTGAAGGTCCATGCCGATTGGGCGGTGGGTTCGCCTGCGGCTGTCAGGGTGTCGCTCTGCCAGCCGGTATCGGCGACGAGAACCGCGGCGCTGGCAGGCATCGAAACGGCGGCCAGAAGGCCGGCGATCATCCAGGATGGCTTCATGTCATTCTCCCTTGTTCATGCAGCAACGCATGCAATCAAGGTAGAAGCAAAAACCATGCCAATTTCACCTAAACAGCAAACTACTGAAAATATGAATTATAATCAACAATGAACCCCGATGTCGGTCCAACCCGTAAGGATATTTTACGTTTTGCAAGCCCGTTAACGATGTTGGAGGCCGGTGTTGGGACGCTGGTCAGTCGTCGGAAATCCCCTGTCGCGCAGGGGTAGATCGGGCGTTCCACGCAAAAGAGGGGCGCTCCTTGCGGGGCGCCCCTCTCGTGATGGCAAGTCGAGGTCAGGCGGTGATGACAATCCGCGAGTTGCGCCTGCGGGCAGCTACGCCGACCAGACCGAATCCAGAAATCATCATCGCCCAGCTGGCCGGTTCGGG
>JANPJJ010000160.1:0-41326 GCA_031425455.1 Sandaracinobacter sp.
CGGCGCGGCCTTCTGCATCTGGTGGATGATGTGCGGTTCGGTGGCGACGATGATGGTCTGGCTCGGGCTGTCGGTCGCGAACTTCAGGATGGCGCTGGTACTTCCGATCATGTCGGCGTGATCGAGGATATAGGCCGGGCATTCCGGGTGGGCCGCGACCGGGGCGGCCGGGTGGAGGGCCTTCAGCTTCAGCAGCTCGGTCTCGGAGAAGGCTTCGTGGACGATGCAGGTGCCGTCCCACAGCAGCATGTCGCGGCCGGTCTTGCGGTTCAGCCAGGCGCCGAGGTGCTTGTCGGGCGCGAACAGGATCTTCTGGTCGCGGGGGAGCGCGTTGATGATCTTCTCGGCGCTGCTGGAGGTGACGATGATGTCGCTGTGGGATTTCACGGCGGCCGAACAGTTGATGTAGGTGAGGCTGATGTGATCGGGGTGGGCGGCGCGAAACCGTGCGAACTCGTCCGGGGGGCAGCTGTCTTCCAGCGAGCAGCCGGCGTCCATGTCGGGGAGGATCACGGTTTTCTGGGGGGAGAGGATCTTGGCGACTTCGGCCATGAAGCGGACGCCGCAGAAGGCGATGACGTCGGCCGGGGTTTCGGCGGCCTTGCGTGAGAGTTCGAGCGAATCGCCGACGAAATCGGCGAGGTCCTGCAGTTCGGGCGTCTGGTAATAATGGGCGAGGATCACCGCGTTCTTCTCGCGGCGCAGGCGTTCGATCTCGGCGCGGAGGTCGAGCCCGCTGAGGGTTTCACGGTATCTTGCGTCCATGGGTCGGCCTCCTAGAAGGGGCGTGTAGGCAAAAGAAGCGGGGAGTGGAAGATGAGCGACGTTGACGAGGCCCTGGCGCATATCGCCGCTGCCGAGAACAAGGCGGCCGAGGTGGACGGAATCGGGCCGGAAGTGGCGGTGCGCCCGATCCGCAAGGTGGGGGTGATCGGCGCCGGGACAATGGGCGGCGGGATTTCGATGAACTTCGCCAATGCCGGCATTCCCGTGACGATCGTGGAGCGCGAACCGGCCGCCCTGGACCGGGGCCTGAAGGTGATCCGCGGCAATTACGAGCGGTCGGCCAGCCGCGGCAAGCTGACGGCGGACGAGGTGGAGGCGCGGATGGGGCTTCTGACCGGGAGCCTTTCCTATGACGATCTCGCCGATGCCGACCTGGCGATCGAGGCGATCTTCGAGAATATGGACCTGAAGAAGAAGATTTTCGCCAAGCTGGACGGGATCGCGAAGCCCGGCGCCATCCTGGCAAGCAACACCAGCTATCTGGATGTGAACGAGATCGCCTCGGCGACGACGCGTCCCGGGGACGTGCTGGGGATGCATTTCTTCTCGCCGGCGAATGTGATGAAGCTGCTGGAGGTGGTGCGGGGGCGTGCGACCGCGCCGGATGTGCTGAAGACGGCGATGGAAACGGGCGTGCGGATCGGCAAGATCCCGGTGGTATCGGGCGTGTGCCCGGGGTTCATCGGCAACCGGATGCTGTCGGCGCGGCAGAATGAGGCCAATGCGCTGCTGCTGGAAGGGGCGATGCCCTGGGATGTGGACCGGGCGCTGACCGACTTCGGCTTTCCGATGGGGCCGTTCCAGATGAGCGACCTGGCCGGTCTGGATATCGGCTGGCAGAAGGAGACCAGCCGGGGCGAGAGCTTGCGCGACCGGCTGTGCGAGATGGACCGGCGCGGGCAGAAGACCGGGGCGGGGTTCTATGACTATGGCGCCGACCGCAGCCGGACGCCGAGCCCGATCGTGGAGCGGATGATCCGCGACTATGTGGCGGAAAAGGGCGGAGGGCTGCGCGAACATGCGCAGGACGAGATCCGCGAGCGGCTGCTGCGGCCGATGGTGGAGGAGGGCCGGAAGATCCTGGCCGAGGGGATCGCGCAGCGGCCGGGCGATATCGATGCGGTTTGGGTGAACGGCTATGGCTGGCCGCGCGCGACGGGTGGCGTGATGTGGTGGGCCGGGGTGCGCTGAGTGCCGCCGCTGGTTCAGGGCCCGCTGGTTCAGGGTCCGACCTCGCACAGCTATGTGTCGCAGCGGCTGAAGCTGCACTATACCGACTGGGGCAACCCCGACGCGCCGCCGCTGCTGTTGCTGCACGGCGGGCGCGATCATTGCCGCAACTGGGACTGGACGGCCGACGCGCTGCGCGGCGACTGGCATGTGATCGCGCCGGACTGGCGCGGCCATGGCGACAGCGCCTGGTCGCCGGACGGCGAGTATCAGCTGCACAGCTATGTCTATGACCTGGCGCAGCTGATCCACCAGCTGAAGCTGGTGCCGGTTTCCATCGTCGCGCATTCGATGGGGGGGAATATCGCGCTGCGCTATGCCGGGCTGTACCCGGACCATGTGCGGCGGCTGGTCGCGATCGAGGGGCTGGGGCCGAGCCCGAAGATGCAGGCGCAGCGGCAGGCGGTGGATTTTGCCGAGCGGATGCGCGGCTGGATCGAGAAGAAGCGCCAAGCCGCGGCACGGACGCCGCGGCGCTATCCGACGATCGAGGCGGCGCTGGCGCGGATGATGGAGGAGAACCGGCACCTGAGCGAGGGGCAGGCGAGGCACCTGACGGTGCATGGCGTCGCCCGCAACGAGGACGGCAGCTATGGCTGGAAGTTCGACCCCTATCTGAACATCTGGGGCGCGATCGACACGCCGCTGCCCGAGCTTCATGCGCTGTGGTCGCGGATCACGGCGCCGACGCTGCTGATGTACGGGGCGAACAGCTGGGCCTCCAACCCGGCCGAGGACGGGCGGCTGGCGCATTTCGTCGACGCGCGGGTGTCGCTGTTCGAGGCGGCCGGGCACTGGCTGCACCACGACCGGTTCGACCGGTTTCTCGCCGAACTGCGGGCTTTCCTGTAGAAGGCGCTGCATGGCGGGCGAGACCAGAATCGGCGGCGGGTTGCCCAAGATCGCCTATGCGGCGGCGACCCTGCGCGAAATCGGGCTGGCGAACAGCGCCAAGGCGCTGACGGCGCACAATGCGTGCAAGGCCTGCGGGCTGGGGATGGGCGGGCAGAAGGGCGGGATGACCAACGAGCAGGGCGAGTTTCCCGCCATCTGCAACAAATCGATCCAGGCGCAGTCGACCGATATCCAGCCGGCGATCCCGCTGGCCGCGCTGGGCGCGCCGCTGGCGGAGCTGCAAGGCCTGTCGGGGCGGGCGATGGAGCATCTGGGGCGGCTGGACACGCCGATCTGGAAAGCTGCGGGGGCGGAGCGGTTCGAGCCGCTGGCCTGGGACGCGGCGATGGCGAAGGCGGCCGACGGGCTGGCGCGGGCGGGCCCGGCCCGCAGTTTCTTCTATACCTCCGGCCGATCGAGCAACGAGGCCGGGTTCCTGTTCCAGCTGCTGGCGCGGGCCTGGGGCACGTCCAACGTGATGAACTGCTCCTGGTATTGCCACCAGGCGACGTCGGAAGGGCTGAAGGACAGCATCGGGACCGGCACGGCGACGGTGGAGCTGGCGGACCTGGACCGGTGCGACCTGCTGCTGCTGATCGGGGCAAATCCGGCATCGAACCACCCGCGCTTCGTGCACAAGCTGAAGGGCATCCGGGACCGGGGCGGGCACGTGATCATGATCAACCCGGCGAAGGAGCCCGGGCTGGTGCGGTTCGCGCTGCCCAAGAGCCTGCGGAGCCTGGCGAAGGGCGGGGACTGGATCGCGTCGGACTGGCTGCAACCCTCGGTGGGGGGCGACATCGCGGTTCTGAAGGGGCTGGCCAAGGCGCTGATCGAGGCGGGGGCGGAGGATCGGCCTTTCATCGAGGCGCATACGCGCGGGTATGCGGCATTCGCGCTGGACGTGGCCGCGTGCGACTGGGCCGGGCTGGAGGCGGCGGCGGGTGTCTCGCGCGCCGATCTGGAGCGGGTGGCGGGGCGGATCGCGGGGGCGAAGGCGGCGATCTTTGCCTGGGGCATGGGGGTGACGCACCATGTCCATGGGGTCGACAATGTGGAGTATATCGCCAATCTGGCGCTGATGACCGGCCAGATCGGGCGGCCGGGGGCCGGGCTGCTGCCGCTGCGCGGGCATTCGAATGTGCAGGGCATCGGCACCATCGGGGTGAAGCCGGTGCTGCCGGGCGATGTGCTGGATGCGATGGAGGCGCGCTTCGGGATGGCGCTGCACCGGGGCCGGGGGTTCGACACGATGGCGGCGATGCAGGCCGCGCATCGGGGCGAGATCGATGCGGTCGTGATGATGGGGGGCAATCTTTACGAATCGAACCCGGACAGCGGCTGGGCGCGGGACGCAATGGCGCGGATCGGGTTCAAGCTGAGCCTGACGACCACGTTGAACCGGGGGCATGTGCACGGGATCGAGGCCGGCGAGAGCCTGATCCTGCCAGTGACGGCGCGGGACGAGGAGTGGGAGCCGACCACGCAGGAATCGATGTTCAACTATGTGCGGCTGTCGGACGGGGGCATAAGGCGCCATCTGAACACGCGGCCGGAATCGGTGGTGCTGGCCGAGCTTGCGGCGCGGCTGATGCCGGAAAGCCCGATCGACTGGCCGCAGTTCGCGCGGCATCGGCATCTGCGCCAGGCGATCGCGGCCGTGCTGCCGGAAATGGCGGAGCTGGCCGAGATCGACGACAGTGCGCGCGAATTCCATATCGCCGGCCGGCTGCTGCATGCGCCGCTGTTTCCGACCAAGGACGGCCGGGCGCGGTTCAGCTGCCGCCCGACGCCGGCGGCCCGCCGCGGCCTGACGCTTTCCACGATCCGGTCCGAAGGGCAGTTCAACACCATCATCTACGAGGAGAAGGACAGCTATCGGGGAACGGCCGACCGCCACAGCGTGCTGATGAACGAGGCCGATATCAGGGCAGCGGGGTTTGCCCCGGGCGAGCGGGCGGACCTGGTGTCGGCGCAGGGGCGGATGGCGGGCGTGACCCTGGCGGCGTTCGACGTGAGCCCGGGGACGGTGCTGGGCTATTATCCCGAGATGAATGTGCTCACCGGGACCGAGGTGGACCCGCGCAGCCGGACGCCGTCGTTCAAGGCGACACCCGTGCGGCTGGAGCGGGCTGCGGGCTGACGCTGCCCGATGCGGTGGTTTGCCGCAGCGCAGCATGGGCGGTGAATCTTTCGCCTGCGGCCTTGGCGTCGGGCCGGACAGCGGGCAAGAAGTGGCGGGGACGGGGCAGGTTCGATGATGTTCGGCCTGCACGCCAAGGAGCCTGTGCAAGAATATGCCCGGACCTCGATCCCAGCCTGCCCCTGTTCTGCCTGGCCTTGGTATGCCCGGCCTTGTTGTGATCGGCCTTGTTGTGATCGGCCTCCTGGCCGGGTGCGGCGGCCCGGAAGCGCCGCCGCCGCCGCCGAACCCGCCGGTGACGGTTGCGACGCCGCTGATCCGGCCGATCCTGGACTGGGACGAATATGTCGGCCGCTTCGAGGCGGTGCGATCGGTGGAGGTGCGCCCGCGCGTATCGGGGCAGATCGCCAGCGTGAACTTCCGCGACGGGGCGATCGTGCGGAAGGGCGATCTCATGTTCCGGCTGGACCTGCGGCCGTTTGAGGCGGCGGTTGCCGAGGCGCGGGCGGCGGAGGCCCGGGCGCGCGCGTCGGCGGCGCTGGCGCGGGAAAATTTCCGCCGGACGGAGCGGCTGTTCAAGGCCGATGCCGCCAGCCGGGAGGAGTATGACACCGGGCGGGCGACGCTGGCGCAGGCCGAGGCCGATACCGCGGCGGCGGCCGCGGCCGTTCGCACCCGGGCCCTGGACCTTGAGTTCGCCGAGGTGCGGGCGCCCGAAACGGGCCGGGCTTCGGACCGGCGGCTGGATGCCGGGAATTTCGTGACGGCGGGGCAGACGGTGCTGACGACAATCGTGTCGATCGACCCCATTCATTTCGTCTTTACTGGAGCCGAGAGCCTTTACATCAAATACACGCGGCAGAATGCGGCGGGCACGCGGCCGAGCAGCCGGCGGGCGGCGAATCCGGTGGAAATCCGGTTGCAGGACGAGACCAGCTATGCCCATCGCGGGCAGATGGACTTTGTCGACAATGCGCTGGACGGGGCGTCTGGGACGATCCGGGGCCGGGCCGTGGTGCAGAACGGGGACGGGTTCCTGACGCCCGGGCTGTTCGGGCATATGCGGCTGCTGGGATCGGGCAGCTATGACGGGATGCTGGTGCCCGACACGGCGCTGGTGACCGACCAGACGCGGCGTGTGCTGCTGGTGGTGGGAAAGGACGGCACGGTGACCGCGAAGCCGGTGAACCTGGGGCCGCTGGTGCAGGGGCTTCGGGTGATCCGAGACGGGATCGCGCCGACCGACCGGATCATCATCGAAGGCGTGCAGCGCACGCGACCGGGGATGAAGGTGACGACGAAGCCGGGCCGGATCGTGGCCACGGCCCCGGCGGACGGCCCGACCGAGGCGATCCTGCCGACGCCGCCCGCCGGCGCGGCGACGCCCGCGACCTGAGATGCGGTTCAGCCATTTCTTCATCGACCGGCCGATCTTTGCCGCCGTCGTCTCGATCTTCATCGTGCTGGTGGGCGTGTTCGCCTATCCGCTGCTGCCGGTGGGGCAGTATCCCGAGATCGCACCGCCGACGATTTCGGTGACGGCGACCTATCCCGGCGCCTCTGCGGAGACGCTGGCCGAGACCGTGGCGCAGCCCCTGGAGCAGGAGATCAACGGCGTCGAGGACATGCTCTATATGACGTCGTCGTCGACGGCGGACGGGCGGCTGAACCTGAACATCGTGTTCGCGCTGGGCACCGATCTGGATAACGCCCAGGTGCTGGTGCAGAACCGGGTGCAGTCGGCCGAGCCGCGCCTGCCGGATACGGTGCGGCAGCTGGGCGTGCAGACCCGCAAGAACTCGCCCGACATCCTGCTTGTGGTGTTCCTGACCTCGCCCGACGGCAGCCGGGACCGGGCGTATTTGTCCAACTATGCACGTTTGCAGCTGGTCGACCGGCTGTCGCGGCTGGACGGGGTGGGCGGCGTGAACATGTTTGGCGCGCGGGATTTTGCGATGCGGATCTGGATCGACCCCGATCTGGCGGCGGCGCGCAACCTGACGGCGGGTGAGATCGTTTCCGCGCTGAGGGCGCAGAATGTGCAGGTTGCCGCCGGATCGATCGGGGCGCCGCCGGTGGCGGCAGGGTCGGCCGGGTTCGAGCTGACCTTGCAGGCGCAGGGGCGGCTTTCGACGCCGGAGCAGTTCGGGGACATCGTGATCCGGGCCGACAATGCAGGCCGGCTGGTGCGGGTGCGCGATGTTGCCCGGGTGGAGATCGGCGCGCAGGATTATGGCACCAGCGCCTATCTGATGGGTCGCGACGGCATCGGGCTGGGGATCACGCAGCGGCCCGGATCGAACGCGCTGGCGACGGCCGAGGCGATCCTCGAGACCATGGACGGGGTGAAGGCGGATTTCCCGGCCGGGGTGGACTATTCGATTCCCTACAACCCGACCGAATATGTGCAGAAATCGATCGAGGAGGTGCAGAAGACACTGTTCGAGGCGGTGGTGCTGGTGGTGCTGGTGGTGCTCATGTTCCTGCAGAGCTGGCGCGCGGCGATCATCCCGATCCTGGCGATTCCGGTGTCGCTGATCGGAACGTTCGCGGTGATGGCGGCGGCGGGGTTCAGCCTGAACAACCTGTCGATGTTCGGGCTGGTGCTGGCGATCGGGATCGTGGTGGACGATGCGATCGTGGTGGTGGAGAATGTGGAGCGCAAGCTGGCCGAGGGCCTGCCGCCGCTGCAGGCGGCGCGGAGCACGATGGATGAGGTGGGAGGGGCGCTGATCGCCATTGCGCTGGTCTTGTGCGCGGTGTTCATCCCGACGGCGTTCATTTCGGGGATTTCGGGGCAATTCTATCGGCAGTTCGCGATCACCATCGCGTCGGCGACGGTGATTTCGATGCTGGTGTCGCTGACGCTGTCGCCGGCGCTGGCGGCGCTGCTGCTTCGCCCGCACGAAAAGCATCATGAGCCGAAGCCCGGCTGGCGCGGCTGGGGGCCGCGTTTCGCCGACGGGTTCAACAGCCGGTTCGACCGGATGTCGGCGCGCTATGGCCGGCTGTCGGCCCGGCTGGTGCGGCGGGTGCCGCTGGTGCTGCTGGTCTATGCGCTGCTGATCGGGGTGACGGTGTGGCGGTTCCAGGCGACGCCGACGGGGTTCATCCCGGCGCAGGACCAGGGCTATCTGATCGGGGTGGTGCAGCTGCCGCCGGGCAGTTCGATCGGCCGGACCACCGAGGCGACGCTGCAGGTGGTGAAGCGGGCGACCGAGACCAAGGGCACGCGCGAAGTGGTGGCGATCGTGGGGCTGGACGGGGCGAGCTTCAGCAATGCGCCCAATGCGGCGACGATCTTCATGAACCTGCAGGACCAGTCCGAGAAGGACCGGCTGGGGGTGACGACGCCCGGCATCATCGACAGCCTGCGGCAGAATCTGGGGAGCGTGCCCGGCGCCAATGTGCTGGTGATCTCGCCGCCGCCGGTGCGGGGCATCGGGACCGGCGGCGGGTTCAAGATGATGATCCAGGACCGCGACGGGGCCGGCTATGGCGCGCTGGAGGGGGCGGCGTTCCAGATGATGATGGCGGCCAACCAGGACCCGGCGCTGGCCAATGTGTTCACGCTGTACAACACCGGCACGCCGCGCCTGTTCGTCGATATCGACCGGGTGAAGGCGGACATGCTGGGGGTGCCGCCGGCGCGGGCGTTCGAGACGCTGCAGGTGTATCTGGGCTCGGCCTATGTGAACGACTTCAACCTGTTGGGCCGCACGTTCAGGGTGACGGCGCAGGCCGATGCCCCGCATCGGGCCGACACGTCGGATATCGCGCGGCTGCAGGTGCGGTCTGACACGGGGGCGATGGTGCCGCTGGGCGCGTTCATGACGATTCGCGACACGTCCGGGCCGTATCGGGTGGTGCGGCACAATCTGTTCACTGCGGCCGAGCTTCAGGGCGAGACGAAGCCCGGCATCTCGTCCGGGCAGGGGCTGGCGGCGATGGAGGCGCTGGCCGACCGGGTGCTGCCGGAGGGCATGTCGTTCGAATGGACCGAGCTGGCGTTCCAGCAGAAGGCGGCTGGGAACACCGCGACCCTGGTGTTCGCGCTGGCGGTGGTGTTCGTGTTCCTGCTGCTGGCGGCGCAATATGAGAGCCTGACCTTGCCGCTGGCGGTGATCCTGATCGTGCCGATGTGTCTGCTGGCGGCGATCCTGGGGGTGAACATCCGGGGGTTCGACAATAATATCCTGACGCAGATCGGGCTGGTGGTGCTGGTGGGGCTGGCGGCCAAGAACGCGATCCTGATCGTGGAGTTCGCCAGCCAGGCCGAGGCGCGCGGGGCGGACCGCTGGGCCGCGGCGGTGGAGGCGGCGCAGACCCGGCTGCGGCCGATCCTGATGACGAGCTTTGCGTTCATCCTGGGCGTGGTGCCGCTGATGCTGGCGACCGGGCCCGGGGCGGAGATGCGACAGGCGCTGGGCACGTCGGTGTTCGCGGGAATGCTGGGCGTTACCGTGTTCGGGCTGCTGTTCACGCCGGTGTTCTATGTCGCGACGCGTTGGCTGGCCGACCGGCTGCCGCGCCGGAACCGGCCCGCGCCGGTGCCGCAGGCTGCCGAATGAGGCGCGGCTTCGTCTCGCTGCTGCTGCTGGCGGCGCTGGCCGGTTGCAGCGGCCGGCAGCTGGGGGTGCCGGACGGCACTCCGGTGGCGCCGGGCGAGCCCTTTACGCGGGCGGGTGCTGCCGTGAGCGCGGCGCCGGTGCCAGAGCGCTGGTGGACGCTGTTCGACGATCCGGTGCTGGCGCGGCTGGTGGACCAGGCGGTGGTTGCCAACCGGGACGTGGCGGTGGCGGAGGCCAATCTGCGCCGGGCCCGGGCGCTGCTGGGGGAGGCGCGGGCGGCGCGCTTTCCCGAGCTGGGGCTTTCGGCCTCCGGCGGGGCGACGCGGCCGATCGGCGGCCCGACCGGGGCGGGCGTGCGGGCCGGCGCCGACCTTGCCTGGGAAGTGGACCTGTTCGGGCGGGTGCGGAGCAGCATCCGGGCGGCGCGGGCCGACGCGGGCGCGACCGAGGCGGCGCTGAGAGGGGTTCGGCTGTCGGTGATCGCGGCGACGGCGTCGGCCTATGCGGAGGCTTGCGCTGCGGCGCGGCGCCGGGCGGTTGCCGAGGAGACGCTGAAGCTGGCGCAGGGCACCTTCGCGATCACCGAGACCCGGTTCCGGGTGGGTACCGTGTCGCCGCTGGACACGGCGCGGGCGTCTGCCGAGCTGGAGACGCAGGCGGCGGCGGTGCCGGCGATCGAGGCGGACCGGCAGGCGGCGCTGTTGCGGCTGGCGGCGCTGCTGGGGCAGCCGCCCGCGGGCGTGCCGGCCGAAGCCGAGCGCTGCGGGGCGATCCCGACGGTGCGCCAGACCCTGCCGGTGGGCGACGGGGCGGCGCTGCTGGCGCGGCGGCCCGACGTGGCCCAGGCGGCGCGCAACCTGGAGGCGGCTGCGGCGCGGGTGGGGATAGCTGCTGCGGACCTGGCGCCACGTGTGACCCTGGCGGGCACTGGGAGCACGGCCTCGTCGACGTTCGGCGATCTTGGCGCGGCGAGCACGACGAGCTTTTCGGTGGGGCCGCTGATCAGCTGGACCTTTCCGAACATGGCGGCGGCGCGGGCGCGCCTTCGGGCGGCCGAGGCGGGGAACGAAGCTTCGCTCGCGACCTATGAGGCGACGATCCTGGAAGCGCTGCGCGAGACCGAGACGGCCCTGAGCGACTATGCCCGGAGCCTGGACCGGCGCGCGGCGCTGGCGCGGGCCAGCCGGGCGGCGCGGGAGGCGGCACGGATCGTGCGGCTGCGCTATGAAGTGGGGCGGGAGAATTTCCTGACCGTGCTGGATGCCGAGCGGACCCGGGCCGATGCGGAGGCGCAGCTGGTGCTGGCGGAGCGCGATGTGGCAGCGCTGCAGGTAAATCTGTTCCGGGCGTTGGGAGGCGGCTGGAGCCCGCCGCCGGCTGCAGCGCAGGCGCCGGCATCGGCCCGCGCGTGATCCGCGGCCGCTGCAAGAGGGGCCCAGCCGAGAGGGACCGTCGGTGCGGGCATGAGCTCAGTGGATCGTGAGGACTCCGTCGATCGCGCGCCATTCGGCGGGTCTGATCAGCTGGTTGTGCGCGACCCGGACCGAGTGCAGCGTGGCCTCGATCTCGCGGCGCCAGTGATCCAGGAAGCGGGCGAGTTCGGGGAAGGCGGGGGCCAGATCCCAGGTCTGCCAGACGAATTCCTGCAGCAGGCTGGGATGATCGGGCAGGTAGTAGCTGATTTCGGCGGTGAGCAGGCCGTAGCCCCGGAGCTGGCGGCGGAAGCTGTCGTCGACGGTTCGTAGGCCCATGATGGTTCCTCGTGTCGGTTGAGGTCTGGGTTGGGAGGACCATGGTTCTCCGATCTGTCATCATTTGCAAGTGCCTGATTCGGCGCAGGTTTCTGGCAGCGCTCCGCGGGTGTGAGTGCCAGGCGGCGCGCGGTTGAATTAAATGCGGGAACATATCCGCCGCTGGCGGGTTTCGGTGGCGGCCAGCAGTGTGTCTGCTGAAGCGGGAGACTTTCTATGATGAGATTTGCACCTGTCCTTGTTGCGTCGGCGGCCTTCTTGGCGGCCTGCAACCAGAGCCCGACCGAGCAGAAGGCGGACGCGATCGAGGACAAAGCGGCCGCGACCGCCGATGCAACCCGCGAAACCGGCGAAATGCAGGCCGATGCGATGGAGAACCGCGCCGACACTGTGGACGCTGCCGGCACCGGCATGGCGGGCGAACAAAAGTCCGATGCGATGGAAAACCAGGCCGACGCCGTTCGCGACAATGCCGAACAGAAGGCCGATGCGATCGAGGAAGGCGCCGATGCGCGCGCCGAAGCGGTTCGCGACAAGAAGTAGTCGTCGGATATCTTTGGACGGGGCTGTCCGGCGACGCCGGGCGGCCCCGTTCTGCCGATAACGAGGGTTCAGCCGGTAACGAGGCTTTCGATCCGGTCGAGAGCCCGATGCAGTGTTTCGGCACTCGGGCACAGGCTGATGCGGACATGGCCGCTGCCGCCGCCGCCGAAGCCGCTGCCGGGGATCACGGCGACGCCCGCATGCTCCAGAAGGCGGCCGGCGAATTCGACGTCGTCGTCGGTCACGCCTCGCACGTTCATCATCACGAACATCCCGCCTGAGGGCATGTGGGCCGAGAGGCCGGCGATCGCGTTGGTGCGATCCACCACGAGGCAGGCGCGCCGGGCGAAGCCGCCGCGATAGTCGGCGAGATCGTCTGGCGTGAGGGCCAGCGCGGCCAGAGCGGCGTCCTGCACGAATTGCGACACCCCGAACAGGGCTGCGGCGCTCCAGTCGGCGAGAGCCGCCACGACCTGTTCGGGCGCAATCGCCCAGCCGATGCGATAGCCGGTCATGGCGTGGCTCTTGGAGAGGCTTCCGATTACGATGGTCTGGCCGGCGGGGCCGTGCTGCCAGGCGCCGACATGGTCGCCCTGGAAGCGGAAGGCGCCATAGACTTCATCGACGACGAGCCACAGCCGGTGCAGTCGGCACAAGGCGGTGAGGGCGGTGAAGTCGGCAGCGGTGAGGGCCGTGCCGCTGGGGTTGCCGGGGCTGTTCAGATAGATGACGCGGGTGGCCGGCGTGACGGCGGCGGCGATAGCGGCGACATCGACCGTGAGATCGGCGCGGGCCGGCACCAGGACGGCGGTGGCGCCGGTGGCCGCGACGACCCCGGGGTAGGTGGCATAATAGGGATCGGAGAGGATGACCTCGTCGCCCTCGGCTGCGACCATGGTGAGGGCGGCGAGGCCGGCGTGCTGGGCGCCCGGCATGACGGCGACATTGGCGGCGGCGCAGCCTTCGCGGGCGGCGATCGCCTCCACGAGCGCCGGCTCGCCGAGCAGCGGGGTATAGTGGGTGCGCCCGGCGGCGAGGGAGGCACGGGTCGCCTCGAGGATGGCGGGATGCGGCGGGCAATCGGGATCGCCCAGCGTGAGCAGCAGGATATCGTCTCCGCGGCGGGCGCGGACCATGGCTTCGTTGGCGATGTTCCAGGCGCTGGTGGACCCGCCGGCCGACAGGCGGCGCGCGCGAGGCGACAGCGGCAGGTCGCCAGGCTGGTCAAACAACGGCCGGTCAGGCATCGGTCGGTCGGGCATCGGCCGGTCAGGCATCGTCGACGACGGCCTCGGCCTCGATCTCGACCCGCCATTCGGGGCGGAGCAGGACGGCGCCGGCGACCATGGTGGAGGCCGGGCGCACCGTACCGAAGACCGCACCATGGGCGCGGCCGACCGCATCGGCATCGGCCGGATCAACGAGCAGCATGCGGGTGCGGACCACGTCGGCGGCACTGCCGCCAAGCTGTTCGATGGCGGCGACGATCACCTGAAGGCAGCGCGCGGCCTGGGCCTGGGCGTCGCCCGGCGTGCTGCTGCCGTCGGGCTCCACCGGGGCGGTGCCGGAGACCAGGATTCGATTGCCGACGCGGATGGCGCGGCTGAAACCGATGCTTGCCTCGAACGGGGAACCGGACGATGCACGGGGGCGGGCGGTGGGTGCAGGCATGGGTGCAGGCATGGCGGGGGGCTTAGCGGCGGCCCGGGCAGAAGGAAAGCGGATGGCGCGGGCGGACCTGATCTTCTCGATCGCGAATTGGCTGGTGCTGGCGGGTTGGCTGGCGCTCGTGCTGGCGCCGTTGCGGCGTGACGCTCTGGTGCTGGTGGCGCGGGTGGCAGCGGCGGCGGTATGCGCGATCTATGCCACGCTGCTGGTGCGCGGGCTGGTGGCGGGCCCGGGGTTGCCGGAGGGGGCGGGTTTCGGGACGCTGGACGGCGTGGTCGCGCTGCTGTCGCGCCGCGAGGCCATACTGGCGGCCTGGGTGCATTTCCTGGCGTTCGACCTGTTCGTCGGAAGCTGGATCGTCTCCGATGCGCCGCGCGCGGGCGTGCCGCACTGGGTGGTGGTGCCACTGCTGGGACTGACGCTGATGGCGGGGCCGGTGGGACTGCTGGCGTATCTGCTGGTTTCGGTGGTGCGGCGGCGGGGGGTGGGAGTGGCGGGGCGGCCGCGGGCTTAGCCCGCGCGCCCGCTGGGTTGGGGCGTACGGAAGAAAGTAAGCACGGACGAAGGGCCGCGGCAAAGCCGCGTCGTCGGTCCTGTCGGGCGGACGTTGCCGCCCGCAGGCCGGCCGGGCCTTCGGCGAGTCTTGAATAGTGCTTTGCACTATTCTTCGCCGCCTTCGGCCTGGAGCGGGTGAAGGGAATCGAACCCTCGTCGTAAGCTTGGGAAGCTTCTGCTCTGCCATTGAGCTACACCCGCGCGGTGCGCGGACGGCCTGTGCCATGCGGGCGGCTTGACGGTCAACACCCGTGACGGCGGACGGGTTCGGCGGCGCGTTTGGACGGGGGTGCCAAGCTACCAGATATGGTATTCGGGACTTGCGGGCGGGCCAAGAAATTGTGATGAGAGAGCAAGCAAAAAGAGGACGGACGGGGTGGTGGGAGCGCTGATCTGATGAGCCGTTCGGCGCCAGGGCTGAGGGTGGAACGGCAGGGCCCCTTGTGGGGTCTGGCCGTGGTCAGCCTTGCCTGGCTGCTGGTTGCCATCCTGTCGGGACTGCCCGGCCTCCCGGCCTGGCTGGCGGGCCCGGTTTCGGCGATCGGCAGTGGCGGGGCGGTGTTTCCGCCGATCCTGGTGCTGTTGCTGATCGCAGCGTTCGTGCCGTTCGGTGGGCGCGATCCCGATGTCGCGGCGCTGGAGGCGCGGGTCGCCACCGCGATGCAGACGGCCGGGCAGCTGGAGCAGCAGCTGGGGCGGATTGATGCGACGCTGGGCGATTGTGCGCGCAAGGTGGACGCCCTGGGCGATGCGGCGAGCCGGAAGGGCGACGGGTTGGTCGCGTCGGCGGAATCGATGGAGGTGGCGGCGGGCACGATGGTGCTGGCCTCTGGCGATATGGGGAAGGCTGTTGCCGCCCTGTCGGACCTGGTGCCGACACTGACGGCGCAGGCGCGCGATGCGGATTCGCTGCTGCGCACGGCGGGCGGGCAGGCGACGCTGCAGATCCAGTCGGTGGACGGCGCGCTGGCCGCGATCGCGGCGCGAAGCACGGATGCCGGAATCCAGGCCGAGACCAGCATTGCCGCCATGCAGAAGCTGCTGGCGCAGATCGACGCGACCTCGACCGAGACCACGAAGGCGATCGCCAACCGGGCCTATACGCTGGATGCGGCGGTGACCGGGGTGCTGGATCGGTCGGCGTCGGCCTTCGCCTCGATCGGGGAGACGCTGCGGGAATATTCCGGGCGATTCGAGGTGATGATCGCCGGGGTGCGGCAGGATATCGACGATTTCGGCAGCGAGGGGACGCGGGCGATCGGCCAGCGGCTGGATGTGCTGCTGGGAGCGGCCAACCAGCTGAAGCAGCAGTTTCATGACCATCAGGCACTGAGCGACCAGGTGCAGGCGCGGGCGATGGGCAATTTCGCCGAAGTGGAGGCGCGGCTGGGGACGCTGCGCGAGGCGCAGGCCGCCGCGGGCGAGGCGGTCGGGGCCGGGATCGACGCCGGGGTGGAGGCGCTGGAGCGTCGGCTGGCGGCGTTGCGCGACGCCCAGGAGAGCGCGGCGGAGGCCGCCCGGGGACGGGCGGAAGCGGCATCGGCGGCGCTGATGGCGCAGGCGGCCGAGCTTCAGGCGGGGCAGGCCGAGGCGGCACGGGCGGCCGAAGCCGGCGGGCGGCAGCTGGTGGAGACGATGGACGCGCGGCTGGCGCAGCTGCGGGTCCGCCAGGCCGAGGCGATGCAGGCGGTGGCGCGCGACGCGGCGGCCGACATGGGCGAGATCGAGGCGCGGCTGGGCCTGTTGAGCGAGCGGCAGCGCGCCGCGACGGCGGAGCTTGGCGCGGAGGCGGCCGCCGGCGTGTCGGCGGCGGAGGGGCGGCTGGCCGAGCTGCGCGAGCGGCAGCTGGAGCTGTCGCGGTCGTTCGGGGTGCAGCTGGCCGAGGGCATGGCGGCACTGGATTCGGAGCTTGCCGGGCTGCGCCAGTCTGCCGAGGGTCGGCTGGCGGAAAGCCGGGCGCGCGTGGCGGAGACGCTGGCCGATGTGGGGCTGCTGGGCGACGCCCTGGCGGAGCGGCAGGCGACGACGGCGGCCCTGCGGACGGAGATCGGCACCCTGCGGCCGATGCTGGACGATGTGGCGGCGGATGCCGAAGAGCGGCTGCCCGCTATCGGCGCGGCGATCGACGGGGTCTCGGACCGCTCGCGCTCGATGCTGGGCGAGCTGGAACAGATGCGCGAGCGGATCGAAAGCCAGGCGGCACTGTTGCGCGACAGTGCGGCTGCGTTCGAGCGCGATCACGCATCGATCGTGGGATTGTCGGAAATGCTGGCGGGGCATTTCACCGAGGCGCGGGCGATCGTGGGCGATATCCACGCCAGCACCGAGCAGACGGCGATCGCGGCGGCGTCGCGGATGGTGGAGAATGTGGTGCAGGTGCGCCAGTCGGTGAATGCAACATCGGCGGAGATCCGGGCGCTGCTGGCCGAGGTGGTGGCGGAAGCCGAGAAGGCGCTGGACGAATTTGCATCGACCAAGGCGGAGCAGAATTTCGGCGCGCCGATCCGGCTGCAGATCGCTGCGCTGGAGGATGCCGCCGGGCGGGCCAGCGAGGCGGCGAGCGCTGCCTCGGAGCGGGTGAGTGTGCGGCTGGTGGAGCTGATGCGGACGGTGGCCGAGACCGAGGCGCGGGTCGACGAGGTGGATACGCGGATGGACGTGCGGGCGCGCGACACGCTGGTCGCGCGGTCGATGCGGCTGATCGACAGCCTGACGGCGGAATCCATCGACGTGGCGCGGCTGCTGGCGGTGGATGTGGGGGACACTGCCTGGGACCGCTATCTGAAGGGCGACCGCAGCCTGTTCGCGCGGACCACGGTTCGGCTGGCCGACAAGGAGACGGCACGCAAGATCGCGCGGCACTTTGCGCATGACGAACCGTTTCGCGAGGAAGCGGCGCGTTATTGCGACCAGTTCGAGATGCTGATCCGCCGCGTGCTGAAAGATCCCGACGGGGATGCCTTTGCGCTGGTGCTGCTGTCGTCGGACATCGGCAAGCTCTATGTGCTGATCGCGCAGGCGATCGGGCGGCCGATTGCCCGGCGCGAGGATTGAGCTAGAGCAGAGCTCGGCTATTCAGCGCCCACCAGAGGGTGCCGCCCAGGATCGCGACGGCGTAGGGCATCGGGGCGCCGGGCTGGAAAACCCTGGGCATGCGGTCGTCGGGCACGTTGGCGAGGCGAAGGCCGGCGCGGGTGAGCAGCAGGACGAGGGCGAGCGCGCCGCCGGCGAGCGCGACGCCGGCCAGTTGCAGCAGCAGGCCTTTCATCCCGACCCAGGCGGCGGTGGCGGTGAGCAGCTTCACGTCTCCGCCGCCCATGGCGCCGAGCGCGAACAGGCCGGCGCCGATGGCGAACATCAGCAGCATGGCGGCGCCGTGCCAGAGCCATGGGAAGCCCGACGTGACGAAGCCGTAGCCGATGGCGAGTGCGAGGAGGGCGACCGACAGCCAGTCCGGGATCTCGAAGCGGGTTACGTCTGCGATGGCGGCGATCACGAGGCAGGCGAGCGCGAGCAGGGCGAGGGTCTCGGGGATCGTCATTTCGGCGGCTTCGGCTCTTTCACGGCGATGGGCTGGAGCGCCCGGAGATAAGCCAGGTTCGCGGCTGCGGTGCGGTCGTAGCGGGTGTTGAGCTCCAGCGCACGGCTGAAATAGCTTTCGGCGAGCGCCAGGTCGCCGCGTGCCATGGCCGCGAAGCCGACGGTGTTGAGATCGCGGGCGAGGTCGGCCTTGGTGGAGCCGGCGAAGGCTTCAGCGTAGCGGCCCTGCATGGCGACAGCGAGGCGTAGGTTGGTACGGGCGGCGGCGAGCCTGGGATCGAGCTTCGACGCGCGGGCGAGGTCGGCCTCGGCCTCGGCAGGGCGGCCTTGCAGCAGGCGGGAATAGCCGCGGTTGTTGAGGGCGGTGGCAGACAGCGGGTCGATCGCGAGCGCGCGGGCGTGGGCGGCCTCGGCCGCGGGCCAGTCGCCGCGCTGGTCGGCGAGCGCGGCTCGGGCGAGCCAGCCGCGCAACAGGCCGGGATCGAGGGCGAGGGCCTGTACGAGGGCGGTGTCTGCCTCGACGCTGCGGCCGAGCCGGAGGAGCGCAATGGCGCGGCCGACGCCGGCGCGTGCCGCTGTGCCGGGATCGGCTTCGAGGTTGTCGAACAGGGCGATTGCCTGGGGGAAGACGCCGGACGCGAGCAGCAGTTCGGCTTCGCGGAGCTGGACTTCGGGACCGGTGTCCAGCCCTCGGGCGCGGGCGAGGAGATCCTGCGCGGCGCTAAGCCTGTTGTCGGCGAGGGCGGAATCGACGAACCCGAGCAGGCTGGCGAGCTGGGCTGCCTGCGCGGTGGACAGATCCTCTGGCGGAGACTGGGCCGAAGCGGGAGGGGCCGCAAGCAGGGCGAGCAGCAGGGCCGCCGGGCCCGACAGCCCGGGCCGGGGCATCAGGCCGTCCTCATCCGCTCAATCAGCTGTTCCAGCAACGCGACTTGGGCCGCAGTGTCGGGTGGGCCGGCGTGGCCGTGGACCTGGGCGGCGAACCCGTTGAGGTCGGCATCGTCGCTCTGGAACGGTGCTTCGAACTGGCGCTTGCGGGCGAGCGGCTCGGCGGCGGGGAGGGTGCGGGCCTTCGGCGGGCGGGCACCGCCCTGGCGCTGGACAAGGAGGCCCGAGGGGAGCGCGGCGATCAGCGGGCCGTTTCGGTCGCCCACCTGAACCGGGGCGCGGGCTGTGGCCAGGATGAAATCGGCGAAGCGATCCGGGCTCGGCGCGGTCGGGCGATCGGCCCGCCGGGTTGCGCCGATGCCGGCGAAGATGGCCGGGTTTGCGGGCGCGAGCGGCGCTTCGGGAACCAGGGCGCGCAGGGCGGCGGGCCATGCGACTTCTGAGGCGGCGGCGAGCTCGACCCTGGCGGCTTTGGCGGCGGCCAGCAGCTCGGCCTGCCTGAAGCGCACGTCCTGGGCGGCGATCGCCTGGTCTTGTGCCTGGCTGACGGCTGGGACCGCGACCATGGCGCTTGCCGCTTCGCCGAGCGTTGCCACCATCATGGCAGGGCCGGCGCCCTCTCCGCCGAGAACCAGCCGCTGTTCGTGGCTGCTGGTTCTGACGATCATTGCCGTTGCGGGCTCGGCCCGGGGCCGGGGCCGGGGTTGGATCGGCGGGGCTTCGGCGAGCTGGGGTGTGGCCGCGGGAAGGCGGGCGAGGAGGCGCAGGCTGGCGCCGGCGGCATCGGGGTCGCCCGAGGCGGCGGCGAGCGACAGGAACCGCCGGGCACCGGCGTGGTCGCCCTGGAGCAGCAGCGAATAGCCATAGTTGTTGAGAAGCATCGGCGACTGCGGATCGATGCCGAGCGCGGTTTCATAATAGGTGCGGCTGACGTCGTATTTGCCGAGCCGGTCGTAGCAGACGGCGATGCCGTTCAGCGCCTCCACCGAGTTGGGGTCGCGGCCCAGCGCCCGGCGGTACATTTCAAGCGCCAGGGGCACGTCGCCCGACCGGAGGTGGAACTTGCCCCGGCCAAGGAGATCCTGGGATTGTTGCGGGGTTTCCAGACCGGTTTCGCGCAGGCCCTCGATTTTGGTGGCGTTCGGGCCGGCGTTCGCGGCGCCGGTGGGCACGATGAGGGCGCAGCCCAAGGCGCCTTGTGCCAGGCCCTGGAGCGCGGCGCGGCGCTTCATCCCGACGCATTTTCGAAGGAGGTACGCATCGAGATGGCGGCGGGCAGCCCGAGGACGCCGATCATGGCGGGCAGCATGAACATGACGAGCGGAACGGAGAGAAGCACGGGGAGCCGGTGGGCCTTTTCCTCGGCGCGCATCTTGCGGCCCTCCCGCATCTCGGTGGCATAGACCTTGAGAGCCTGGCCGATGCTGGCGCCCAGCTTGTCGGACTGGATGACGAGCGTGCAGAAAGAGGTGATCTCGTTCACCCCGCTGCGTTTCGCCATGTTCTTCAGCGCTTCGGCGCGGGGCCGCCCGGCGCGGAGTTCGAGCGACACGGCCGCGAACAGCTCGGCGAGCTTGGGATGGAGTTCGACGATTTCCTGCCCGACCCGGGCGAAGCAGGCATCGATCCCGAGGCCCGCTTCGACGCAGACCAGCATCAGGTCGAGGGCATCGGGGAACCCGTTCAGGATTTCGGTCTTGCGACGATCGGCCTTGCCGCTGACGATGAAGTTGGGGAAGTAGAGGCCGGCTGCGGCGGCACCGATCAGGTACATCGCGAGCTTGGCGGGAGTGGGGTAAATGCCTGCCAGCTGAAGGTAGAAATAGACGAGTACCGGTATGGCCAGGGTGAGGACGGAACGGATCAGCACGAACGCGCGGACGGCATAGGGCTGGTTGTACCCGGCAAGGGCCAGCCGCTCGGCGATCACCTGGCCCTGGCTGTCCTCGAGCGAAAGGCCCCGACGCTCGACCTCGCTGACGAGACGGGCCCAGACCGACCCGTCATTGCCGTTCTTGAGGCTGGGGCCGGTTCCGTTCGAGGAGGACGACGCGACGACTCCCCGGGGCTCTGTGGAGAGACGGGATGCGAGATTGACCTTGCGCTCGAACAAGGGAGCGATGGCGAGCACCGCGAGAACGACGGCGCCGAAGATCATGGCAAGCAGCAGGTAGGTGAACGCTTCTTGCGACATGTTCGATCAAACCTTCAGTGCGACGAGGCGGCGGATCAGCGTGACGCCGACCACCCAAAGACCGATGATGATGGTGATGCCGGGAAGAAACCATGAATCGCCGACAGCATCGAGGAAGAAGCGCGGCTGGGTGGAGAAGACGAACATGAACGTCGCGAGCGGCAGCACGCTGAGCACAATGCCCGTCATCTTGCCTTCGCTGGCAAGCGCCCGGACCTTCAGGACCATCGACGCCCGTTCGCGGATGACCCGCGACAGGCCTTCGAGGATGTCGGCGAGGTTGCCGCCGGTTTCGGCCTGGATCGCGACGCACACGACGAACATCTGGAGGTCGCTGGTCCGGACACGGCGGGCAAGATTCAGGAGGGCGCCGCGCAGATCGTAGCCGTAGCTGATTTCGGCCGAGACCATGGCGAATTCGGCGCCGAGCGGGTCGGGCATTTCCTCGACAAGCAGGTCGAGGGCGCCGGTGACCGGGTGGCCGGCGCGCAAACCCCGCACGAAGATGTCGAGCGCGACCGGGAACTGTTCCTCGAACTTCTTGACGCGCTGCGTTGCCTTGCGGTCGATGAACAGCAGCGGCAGCACGACGCCGACGCCGAGCGCCAGGATCAGCACCAGGACGATGACCGACAGCGAGCCGAGCATGTCGGCGAAGCCGAGCAGGATCGGGAAGGTGACGGCGATCCCGAGCGTCGTCATGCCCATCATCATCATCATGCGCTCGGGCGTGATCCGCATTCCGGCCTGGCTCAGCTTGGTTTCCAGCCACTCCAGCGCGCCCGATGCGATCGATTGCGTGCGGGTCTGGCCGCCGCGCACGAGGGCGGCCTGCACTTCCTCGGCCATGGCGCCGGACTTCAGCATTTCCATACGGCGGTTGACGCGGGTGCGCGGGGCGTGGACGTCTCGCCAGTGGTAATAGGCGCCTTCGACCAGCAGGACGACGGCCAGGAACAGGAGCCCCAGGAAGAGATAGGACGCGCCGGGCATCAGGCGGCCGTTTCCATGCGGCGATAGGGATCGAACAGATGGCCCGGCAGGACGATGCCGCGTGCGCCCAGATATTCGGTGAATTTGGGCCGGATGCCGGTAGGCTTCAGCTCGCCCAGCACATTGCCCTGCGCATCGATGCCCTGCCGGTCGTAGCGGAAGATTTCCTGCAGCAGCACGGTCTCGCCTTCCATCCCGGTCACTTCCGCGACCGAGGTGAGGCGGCGCTTGCCGTCGGACAGGCGCTCCAGCTGGAGCACGACGTGGATGGCCGACGCGATCTGCGAGCGGGCGGCCTTGGGGCTGATTTCGAGGCCCGACATGCCGATCATCTGTTCGAGGCGGGAGAGCGAATCGCGCGGGGTGTTGGCGTGGACGGTCGTCATCGAACCGTCGTGGCCGGTGTTCATCGCCTGCAGCATGTCGAACGCCTCGCCGCCGCGGCACTCGCCGAGCACGATGCGGTCGGGGCGCATCCGCAGCGAGTTCTTGACGAGGTCGCGCTGGTTGATTTCGCCCCGGCCCTCCATGTTGGCGGGGCGGGTTTCGAGCCGGATGACATGGCGCTGCTGCAGCTGGAGTTCGGCCGAATCCTCGATCGTGACGATGCGCTCGTGGGTGCCGATGGAGGCCGACATGGCATTCAGCATCGTGGTCTTGCCCGAGCCGGTGCCGCCCGAGATGAGCACGTTGCGGCGGCCCTGCACCACGGCGCGAAGCACGTCGGCGCAGGCCGGGGGCATGGCGCCGAGGCCGACCAGCTTGTCCATGTCGATCGGGACCTTGGCGAACTTCCGAATCGTGAGGATGGGGCCGTCGACCGCGAGCGGCGGGATGATGGCGTTAACGCGGCTGCCGTCCGGCAGGCGGGCGTCGACCATGGGCGACGATTCATCGATGCGCCGGCCCATGCCGCTGACGATCTTCTGGATGATGCGCAGGAGATGCTTGTTGTCGGCGAAGCGGGCGCGGGTTTCCTCGATCCGGCCGAGCCGCTCGACGAACACGATGAAGGCCGTGTTTACCATGATTTCGGTGATCGTCGGGTCTTTCAGCAGCGGTTCCAGCGGGCCGAGGCCGAGCAGTTCGTCGAGGATATCCTCCACCAGCTGCTTGCGTTCGGCCAGGTTCAGCGCGTGGTTCATTTCCTTCAGCATTTCGGAGACGATGTCCCCGATATCGCGCCCTACCTGTTCGCGCGTCATGGAATCGAGCGCAGCGAGGTTGATGCGGTCGAGCAGCTTCTGGTGGAGATCGACCTTCAATTCGGTCTTGATATCGACGGAGGGCGCGATCGAGGCGGTTTCGGCTTTGGCTGGCTTCGCCTTGCCGGGGGCAGCCGCCGGGGTCGGTGCGGGCGCGACTGCCGGTTCGGCGCCCGGGACTGCGGCAACCGGGACTGCGGAAACCGGGACTGCGGCAACCGGGACTGCGGCAGCCGGGGCAGCAGCGGGCGGGGCGGCCTGCTTGCGGTTGGGCCAGATCATGGCAGCAAAGCTCCTTCGACGACGGGAACCGCGACGAGCAGCTCCAGCAAAGCCTTCATGTCCTTGGTGACCCGGGCGCCGCCGCTGACTTCAGTGAGCGTGCGCCCCTGGTCTATGGCGGCGCTGACCGTCGGGTAATCATTGGCGATGCCGAGGTCGATGCGACGGCCCAACACGGCTTCGGTTTCGGAGAAGCTGACCTTCCCGAACAGCTTCGTCGGCACGCGGTTGGCCACGATCCTGAGCTTGTCCATCAGGTTGTTGGCTTCGATCAGCTCGAGCTGGCGCCGCGATTGGTGAATGGCCGGCACCGAGAGGTTGGAGACGAGGCAGGCGATGTCGGAGCGTTCGACCACGCGGACGGTCCATTCCGTCCAGGCGCGCGGCAGATCGACGAGGACGATGTCATAGGCCTGGGAGGCGAGGCGAAGCGTGCGGCCGACGAAATCGGTGGTGAGGCTGTCGAGCGGCATCATGTCGGTGGGGCTGGCGATCACGTCCAGCCCGGAGGCATGGCGCGTGGCGACGGACTGCAGCAGTTCGGTATCGAGCCGGGCTTCATCCTCGATCAGGTGGCCCAGCGTGAGCGACGGGCGGATATCGAGATAGAGCGCGGCGTTGCCGAACTGGATGTCGAAATCGATCAGGCAGACCCGGGCGCGGCCGGCCCAGAGCGCGCCGAGCTGGGTGGCGATGGCCGTGGTGCCGACGCCGCCGATGGCGCCGAGCATGCTGATGATGCGGCCCTGGCGGGCGGGGGCCTGGACCCGGGCCACCGGGCGCACCGGCCGGCGGGCGGGCTCCACGGCATGCTGCAGCTCGTCGACCGTGAAGGGGAGCGGCAGGACGTCGACCGCGCCCATCTTGAGGAGCGTGCGGGTGTGGGCGACGGTGAGCGCATCGACCGCGGCGATGACAGACAGGCGGCCGGCGGCGAGGTGGACCAGACGATCGAAGGCTTCGAGCTCGACCGGGGCGGCCGGATCGACTTCGATGACGAGGGCGTCGGCATCTGCGAACAGGGGCGAAGTCTCGGCGAGGGCGGCGATGTCGGCCGGGGCGAAGCGCACGTCGAGCCCGGCGGCCGTGAGCGCTGCGGGTTCCGGCGCGTGGGCGGCGGCGTTGCGCAGCAGGAGCGCGATGCGGGCGCGGCCGGTGGATGCACCGGCGGGGCCGCGTTCCTCGCCGCGACGCCAGAGGTCGGGGCCGTTCATCGGAGGTTCGCCGGGCTGGACAACATCATGTTTCATCACTTCGGGGTGCCGGAAGCGGCACCGCCCTGGGAGCCCACCTCGGCTTTTCCGCCGACCTGGGCGAGCGGGCGGATCTTGTCGGTCATGTAGCGGCGGACGGCGGCCGCGCCCCGCTGGCCGACGCCGCCTTCCATGAGCTTGCCTTCATATCTGGGAGCCATGTCGACGGTCTGCACCGCGATATTGTTGCGCACGGACGCGCCGAACTCGGACTCGGAAGGGCCGGCTGCCACGAGCATCAGCGCGAAGGTGGGGAGGATCAGGATGCGCATGTTCACCTCACGATATGGCCATGTTCGCCGTCGATGCCGCCGGGTGCGGCCGATACCCGCTTTTCGGTCTTGCCGAGCAGGAACAGTTCCATGCTGCTCGGGGCTTTGCCGAGGTCCGTGGGGAGCACGATCTGTTCCGGGCGGACCGGCCGCACGATCCGCGGTGTGACCATGATCACGAGCTCGGTTTCGTTCTTTTCGAAGCTGGTCGATCGGAACAGCGCGCCGATGACCGGGATCTTGCCGAGCAGCGGCACCGCACGGACCGTATCGGAGAACTCCGACGAGATGAGACCGGCCATTGCGAAGGCCTGGCCATCCCGGAGTTCGAGCGACGTGATGGCGCGACGGACCTTCAGGCCGGGAATGGTGATCCCGCTGAGGATGACGGACGCGTCCCGATCGATGGAGCTGACTTCGGGTGCGACGCGCAGGTTGATGAGGCCGTCGGCAAGCACGGTGGGCGTGAAGGACAGGGCAACGCCGAACTGCTTGAACTCGATCGACACCTGCCCGCTCTGCGAGATGCCGGAGGGGATGGGGAATTCGCCGCCGGCCAGGAAACTGGCGGTTTCGCCCGAGAGCGCGACGAGGTTGGGCTGGGCCAGCGTTCGAACGAGACCGTTGCGCTCAAGGGCTTCGAAATCGAGTCGGATGTTCGGCCCCAGGATGGCCAGAGAGCCTGAGAACGGCCCTTGCTCGAGATCGGCCGCGCGACCGATACCACCGCCGGTCGGGCTGGTGGGGGTTCCCCAGGAAAAGTTGGTGATGCCGAGCTGCTTGACGGTGCCGCGTGACATTTCGGCCATGCGGACTTCGAGCAGCACCTGTTGCGGCGAGCCGACCGAGAGCAGGTTGAGGACCTTCAGCGGCGCATAGGTTTCGGCCATGGCGACGATGCGTTCGGCGGCGAGCGGGCTGGAGACCTGGCCTTCGACGACGATATTATCGTTGCTGTTGGTGAAGCGGACATCCTCTCCGGGGAAGCTTTCGGCCACCTGGCGCTTCAGGCCCATGACGTCGGGGCCGACCACCACATCGACGACGGCGATGAGGCCGCCGCCGCGATCGTAGAGGGCGAGGTTGGTGGAGCCGGTGGCGCGACCGAGCACATAGACGCTGTTGAGCGTGAGCGGCATCACGTCGGCGATCTCGGGATTGCCGATCATCGCCTTGGCATAGGCGCGGTCGAGCTTCAGGACCTGGGACTTGTTGACCGGGACCGACATGACGGCGCCGGCGCGGGCGTCGCCGATGCCGGCGATCTGCGCGCTGGCCGGGGTGCCGGGCACGGCAGTGACCGCAAGGCCGAGCGCGACGGCGATAGCGGCGGGCGCGAACCGTGCGAGGAGCGCCGCCGCAGGAGTCGTTTGATCGAAATCGCGCATTAGCGGGGCACCTGATAGCTGGTGGATTCGGTGCCGCGAACCACCGAGACCTGGGGACCCGTGAGCACCGGGGCCCGCGGGGGCGCGGCGGGGCCTGAGGGGGCGGCGGGACCTGCGGCGGCGGCGGCGGGGCTGGGGCGGGCGATGGCGCCGAACAGATCGAGCGAGGTGGTCACGCGCATCGGCATCTGCGCCTCGTCGCCGGTGCTGCGGAGCGACAGGAAAACGGTGCCGACCGTCTGGGCGAGTGCGACCTTCTGGGCTTCGTCCGGGGTGACTTCCAGCGTGGCCGACTTGGCGACATTGGGGTCGCTGACGGAGGTGTCGGAGCTTTGGCCGACGGCGAGGACGCGGGCGCCCTGGACCAGAGTGGAGGTAGCGGCGGCATCGCCGTCGAACGTGCGGCTGACGAGAATATCGACCCGATCGCCGGGGGCGACGAAACCGCCGACGCTTTGCGCTTCGCTGATGGGGACGGCGACGGCGCGCATGTCCGGGCCGAGCAGGCTGGACGAGGCGAGGCGCCCGGCGCCGCCGGTGAGCGAGGTGGACAGGACGAGCTCGCCTGCCTTGATTTCGCGGAGCGCGGTGCGGCTGCCGTCGGCGACGGCGTCGGAGGGTGCCTTGTAGGCGTCTGCGGGGAGCGCGCCGGGCCATTCGACGCTTTTCACCTTGTCGATGGTGATCTTGTCGCCGAACTTCAGCGGCTCCTTGGCGACAACGACGGTGACGAGCGGCGTATCGGGCTTGCCGGGCTTCTGGCTGACCAGGAAGGTCCGGGCGCCGAGCACGGCGAGCACGCCGAGCAGCACTGCGCCGAGCAGCAGGAATATCGATGACCTGCGCATGTGTCCCGCCACTCCTGTTCCCGCGACCCGGTGCCTGTTGACCGGCACCTTGAAAATTCACGGCTTCGTTCGATGGTTAACCGGCAAGCGCGGCTTGGAAAGCCCCTATTTGCGCAGTGGGTGCCATGAACCGGATTTTGACTGTCGACTGTTGCCGCGCGGACTCATGTTGGGTGATCGTGGCGGCAAGCCGGCCTGAATCGAGTTTGGCCTGAAACGGACTCTGACCTGAATCGGAGTCTGACCTGACTCGGAGTCTGGGCCCCCGCACCCTTTCGGCACGGGGGCCCAGCCCTTACTGCATCTGCACGAACGCCGGTTTAGGCCGGGTTGATGATGCCGGCAGACGTGGTCATCGAGCCCTTGAAGGCGGTGCCCAGGGTGGTCACGCCGATCACGACGGCTGCGCCGAACACGGCGATGATGAGGGCGTATTCAGCAGCCGACGCGCCGCTCTTGTCACCCAGGATCTTTTGCAGGAACTTCTTCATTGCGACTTCCCTCTGTCTATTTCCGGACTCCGCCGGGTTTCTAGATCCCACCGGCCGGGTATTTGGCCGATAAGAGGTAACACTGTCTCGACCCGATCGCTGTCAGCCCCGGGGGGCTTCGAACTTCCGGCTTGGACCGTGTCCCTAACCAACTGCTAACCATGTTCGTTCGGGCTTGCAATGAAAAAAAATGCGGAAAGCCCTAGGAAGGGTGTGTTTTTTGCATTTGTTAACATTTCGGCCACAGTCGGGCGAGGTGGTGTCGGCAGAGCGTAACGGAGCGGGAGCGATGTGCTTACTCCAGGGGCGCCATGCCGAATCCCGAGGTTGGAGGTGCGACTTGCGGGCCTGGACGGGCCGAGTCGCGGCCGACAGCCGCTGAACAGGAGCCGATTCGGACACGGCGCGCGTAACAACCGGCGCCCCCGGGTTGCATAGACGAAATAAACTATCGTCATTGCAGTAGTGAATCCTAATGGTTCCCTATACTAGCTAGGTGGTAAAAAATAGAAATCTGTCAGGATAGTATCGGATAGTAGGGCGGATGGATGAAGGAGCTGTCGTTTCAGGCGTGTCGACGGCTGGGAGGGCAGGCTGGCTCTTCAGGCACAGCGGCTGCGACTGGCAGATATTTACCGATGCGGGCCAGGTGGAGCGATCGTTTTTCAGGATGGGCGCGCAATCGGCCGCTCGCCCGAGGGAAAAGGGAGGCAATCGGGCCCGTCATGGGGACGGTTGCGTGGTGCGAGATTGTATCGGATTGTAAAGCCGTTGCAGCAAGTGACTCATTGTTATGGATAATGCGCAGATTTTATGGAATGTGGTGCCATTGTGGTGCGTGAGAACCCGGCGATGACAGGCGGGAGCGAAGCCACGGCGTAGAAAATGGGGTGTCGCAATGCCATCCAGTGCAATCAAGAGGTTGAGGGCCGTCGTTCGCGATCGGGGTGGATCGACCGCAGTCGAATTCGCGCTCGTGGCACCGCTGTTTCTGACCATGGTAGCCGGTGTGATCCAATATGGATCGCTGCTGTTCACCTATAACGGGATGCTGGATACGGCGCGGACCACCAGCCGGCAGGTGGCGGTCGGATCGGACACGCCGTCCGCAGCGTCGTCGAAGGCGCGGGGCAAGAAGCTGGGCTGGGTGGCCGCCGGCAAGATGGCCGTGGCGACCGACGACTCGGACCCGGACGAGGTGACCACCGAGATCAGCATGGACAGCGAGGACGCGACGGTGCTGCCGCTGCTGCCGATGCCGGACGAGATCTCGGTCAGCGTCACTATGGCGAAAGAAAGCTGATGTCCGGGCTGGAACGGCAGCCCCGCCTCCCGCTGCGTAAACGGCTCCGCCAGCTGCTGGATGACCGCGCCGGGGTGGTTGCCGTGATCTTCGCGCTGATGACGCCGATGCTGCTGGCCGGTGTGGGCTTCGCCGTGGACGGGGCGCTGATGTATACGGCGCGCAACCGCTTGCAGGTGGCGGCGGACGCTGCGGCGCTTGCCGGTGTGGCGCAGCTGGCGAGGGGCGGTGCGACCGCGGCGGCGCAGAGCTTTGCCGATGCCAATGTGGGCGCGGGCGCGCTGGCGGCGTCGGACGTGATTTCAGGCAAGTGGGATGCTGGCGCCAAGCGCTTCTCGGCGGGCGGTGGGGCCCCCAATGCCTTGCAGGTGACCACCCGATTCGCGGCTGCGAACGGCAATCCGCACCGGCTGGTGTTCGGCGGGGCACTGGGGTTCGGCGAGATGGACATTTCGGCGCGCGCGATCGCGATGACCACCGGCGGGCTGACCTGTTCGGGCAATGTGGTGCTGTTCAAGGACCCGACCTTTGTGCCGTCGGCCAATGCGCGATCGGTCAACACGCTGGGGGGGCCGTGCGGCTCGCCGTGCCCGGCGGGGTTCAAGGGGCCGAACGGCCATGTGCAGACGCCCGAGGGCAACCCGGTGCTGCGGCTGGACGTGGGCGCGTCGACCTTTGCGGCGAACCCGTCGCAGACGCTGACCGTGCGGTCCGGCTCCACGATCAACGAGCGCTACACGCTTCCCGGGCCGGGCCGCTGGTTCGTGGTGGCGACCATCTTCACCAACCCCTACGACATCAACGATCCGGGCACGAAGACCAAACCCAAGACGGTGATCGTCTACTCCAACTTCGGATCCGGGACGGCCACCTGGTCGAACGATATCCGGCAGGTGATGAGCTTCACGCAGCCGGCACAATGCCCGGCGAATGCGACGGTGGTGTCGTCCTCGGGAGATGCCCGACTGGTGGGTTGAAGCTAGGCGTCGCGCTTTTCGGCCGGGGCGCGGCGGCGCATTGCCATGCCGACGAGGCCGAAGCCGGAGACGAGCATGGCCCAGGCGGCCGGTTGCGGCACACCGGCCGGGCCGCCGATGGCGGGGGGCGAGCCCGGCAGGATCGAGGGGCCGGATGTGCCGCCGATGACGGGGGGAAGATCGAGCCCGCCGCCGGCCAGTTGCGGATCGGGTGCACCGGCAAGCCCGGTGAGGCGCGTGACCTCGTTTTCGGGGAGCGGCACAAGCTCGGCCAGGCCGGAACCTACCGGGGCGGCGAGCACCGGACAATCGATCAGCGCCGGCGCGGCTGCCTTGCGGACGCTGGCGGGCGCGGGGCGCGCCTTTTGCGGCTTGGCCTTGGCCCGGTGCACCGCGGGCTTGGCCTGCTGCACCGCCACGACCGATCCGGCGCCCATACTTCCTGCAAGAAGAAGCGCGCAGAGTTCTTTTGCCCCGACCATGAGACTTTTCCATTCCAAACTAGAGAAGCAATAATCCCCTCACCTCTGAACTATTGTTCATCGGCATTTGCCATCCATCGGGAATATTACTTGTGTCGATCCAACTTCTGACACTCCATTGCGCCGCAGGGCCTGGAACATCAAGCTGGTGGACGGCCGATCTTGCAGTGGTTTACAGTCCAGCGGCAGATTCGACTTGAATCTCTATTTACTCGGCGTTAACGGGCGGTTTCCAAACAGCGCCGATCCGACGCGCACGAGGGTGGCCCCGAGCCGCGCGGCCACATCATAATCCCCGCTCATCCCCATACTGAGGCCGGCGAGGCCGTGGCGGCCGGCGAGTTTTGCCAGCAGGGCGAAATAGGGCGCCGGGTCGCGGTCTGCCGGGGGGACCGCCATCAGGCCGGTAATGCGAAGGCCGGCCGTGCCGGCGGCCTGCAGCAGGGCGGGCAGCCCGTTGATGGGGACGCCGCCCTTCTGGGGCTCGTCGCCGATGTTGACCTGGACGTAGAGATTGGGCTGGCGTCCGGCCGAGTCGCAGGCCCTTGCCAGCGCCGTGACGAGGGAGGGGCGGTCTACGCTGTGCACGGCGTCGAACAGGGCGACAGCGTCTGCGGCCTTGTTGGACTGGAGCTGGCCGACGAGGTGCAGTTCGAGACCCGGCGTTGCAGCCTGGAGTGCGGGCCATTTGGCGGCGGCTTCCTGCACGCGGTTTTCGCCGAACAGGCGGTGGCCGGCATCGATCAGGGGCTGGATCGCTTCGGGCGGGTGAGTCTTGCTGATCGCGAGGAGCCGGGGCGGCGGATGGCCGCCGGCGCGGGCGGCGGCTTCGAGCGTTGCGTGGATCGCAGCGAGACGCTGGGCCGGGGGGCCGGCGGGGGCGGGCGGGGCGGGCGCGGTGGCCATCTTCATGCCGGGCTGCCTATAGGGGGGCCATGCAGCAGGCAAGGCGTGCAGACGGCGGGCCGGGAGGCGGCGCGCGGGTGGCGGGGGTTCCGACCCGGTGGCTGTTCACCGACGAGCGGCTGGGGGGCCTGGCGGCGGGGGATGCGCTGTGGCGCGCGGTGGCACGGCTGCCGCGCGGGGGGGGCATCGTCTTCAGGCACTATGGCTGGGCGGAAAGCGAACGGCGGGCCCTGCTGGGGCAGCTGTCCAGGGTTGCGCGGCGTCGGGGCCTGATGATCGTGGGGAGCTGCACTCCGGGGGCCCGGGACGGTGTTCATCGGCCCGGATTTGGCGGAACGAGACCCGGTCGGTCGCGAGGCGCGGGGCTGGTGACGGCCGGGGCGCATGACCGGGCGGGGATGCTGGCGGCGTTTCGCGGCGGGGCGGACCTGGTGTTTCTGTCGCCGGTCTTCCCGACGTCGAGCCATCCGGGGGGGCGGGCGCTGGGGCCGGTGCGATTCGGGCTTGCCGTGCGGGGGGCGCCGGGGCCGGTGATGGCTCTGGGCGGGATGACCGAGCCGCGGTTCAGACAGCTTCAGGCGCTGGGGGCTGCCGGATATGGCGCGATCGACGGGTGGGTCGAGAAAGTCGGAAACTGCTCTAGCCGGGGATTTCCAGTGCGCGCTGCTGATAGGTGAGGCGCCATTCGGCGAGGTCGACCAGCATGATGGCGGCGGCGGCGTTGGCGATGGCCGCGGTCCGGGCGAGCGAGGGGCGGGCGTCGAGCTCGGCAACGAGGGCCTGCAGCGCATCTGCGGTGGCGGCGGAGCGGGCCGAACTGCCGGCGAAATCGCCCTGGACGCGAAGGCCGTAGGCGGCGGTGCCGAAGGCGGGAAGCGAGGCGGTGGCGACGGTGAACAGGATGGCGGTCTGCTTCGCGCTGTCCTTGTCGAGCAGCGCCGTGGACAGGAGGAAGCCGAAGCAGAGCAGGACGGTGGCGATGAAGCAGGCCGAGCCGAACTGGTGCAGGCGGTGGTTCACATGCGCCATGCGGTGGGCGTTGCGGTGGTGGTAGCTGATTTCGGGGCCGGTCTCCTGGGTTTTCAGGAGATCGATGAGGCGGTTCAGCTCGGCTGCATCGATGGTGCCGCCCGGCATTCCCATCTGGCGCCAGATGGCGGCTGCGTACCAATCGATCCAGCGCCGGCTGCTGGTGCGGCTGGAAGCGCTGACCGCGGGCGAGCGGGCGACGGCCATGAGTTTCAGGCTGCGCATCGGGCGGAGCCGTTCGGCGAGCTGGCGGTAATCCAGCCAGCGCTGCTGCCAGGCTTCGGCGTGCCCGACCCGGGTGTTGGCGACGATGGCGGCGATCATCAGCAGTTCGAAGACGACGAAGAGGACCTTCACATTGCCGCCGAGCAGGAAGCCGAACAGGGCAAGCGCGACGGCGAGGGCGGAGAAGGTGAAGTTGACGACATGGCCGGAGCGGAAGAACTGGGCGAACCGGTTCGCGAGATTGTCGGCCCAGGCATAGCTTCGTTCCAGCGTGGCGGCGCGCGGCGGTTCGATCCGGCCCGCCATCACCTCGTCGAAGCGCTGCCAGTCGTTGCGGGTGGCTTCGAGATAGGGAGTCTTGCGCCAGGCGGTGGCGGACAGTTTCTGGGTGCCGGTGACGGCGAGGAGTAGCGGATATTCGATGCGGCGGATCAGCAGCCGCTCGGTTTCGCCGAGAAAGGCGGAGAGGGCCAGGCGCTCGCCGGGCTCGTCCGGGGGGAGCAGCAGGGCGCGCAGCGCTTCTTCGAGGTGCGGGCGGTCGAACGGCTCTGCCGGGGGTTCCAGCGAGCTGTGCCAGCTGCCGCCGGCGGGGCCTTCGCCGGGCCAGAGCAGGCGGACCTCGCCGGACTGGTCGATCGGCACGTGGATGACGGGTTTGCCCATGGCGAGGGCGCTTGCGACGACGTCGCCGGTGCCGCCGCGCCCGCCGCTGCCCTCGCCGTTCCAGATCGCGATCAGGATGTCGGACGCGGCGATGATGGCGCCGCCGACGAGGGAGTAGGCGGCGTCGGCCTGGGCGCGCTCTCCCGGGAGCTCGAGCAGGGTGGAGGCGCGGGCTTTCAGCGCTTCGTAGGCGTCGCGGGAGGCGTCGGTGGGGAAATCCTCGGCGTAGATGTGCGACGGAAAGGGCAGCGCGACGTCGAGATGATAGCCTTGCTCCAAGGCAGAGTCGGCGCAGAGCCGGTCGGCGCCTTCGGCGAGGGCGGAGATCAGCCGCAGTTCGGGCGGTGCGGGGGCGAACCAGTCCTTGCCTTCTGCGGCGAGGGTCCGGGCGACGTCGGCGATGTGAGCGAGGGCGCGATCGACGCGGACCCGGGCCGCGATCGCCCGGACCGGGGTGAGGCGGTCCATCCGGTGACCGGTGACCCCGACGGTGAGGACGAAGTGCGGGCGTGGCGGGTGGGAGACGCCCTCGGCGGTGCCGTCGTTCCGCCGATGTGCCGGCCTGGCCGAATGATGACGCACCTGGTCCCCCCGTTCCGGCCCTGAATGGCCTGTCGGGGGCGGTCGTGACAAGGGCTGCCGGAGAAACCGGCCGGCTGGGCCCACCGGCTGGGCTTGCGGCGGCCCTTGCGAAGTGGCGGTGGTCGGCCTAGGATCGGGGCGTACACCGGCCACCCCTCGCGGGGTGGCCGTTTCCATATCTTGCGGCGACCCGATGCGTGTCGCCAGCCCTTGAAGGAATGCGCCATGGCCAATTCGCCGAAGCCACAAACGCAGGCCCAGCCGCTGATGCCGCATGCGACGGCGACCTGGCTGGTGGAGAATACGGGACTGACCTTTGCGCAGGTGTCGGCCTTCTGCCAGATCCATGTGCTGGAGGTGCAGGCCATTGCGGACGAGACGGCGGCGACAAAGCTGACGCCGCGCGACCCGGTGAGGGCGGGCGAGCTGACCATGGCCGAAATCGAGAAGGGCCATGCCGACCCTTCGTACCGGCTGAAGATTTCCGCCGGGCCGGCGCAGATCCGCCGCACGTCCGGCCCGCGCTATACGCCGCTGGCGAAGCGGCAGGACAAGCCGGACGGCATTGCCTGGGTGATCCGCAACCATCCGGAGATTACCGACGGGCAGATTTCCAAGCTGATCGGGACGACCAAGACCACGATCGCGGCGATCCGGACCCGGGAGCATTGGAACATCGCCAACATCACGCCGAAGGACCCGGTGACGCTGGGGCTGTGTTCGCAGCGCGAGCTGGATGCGCTGGTGGCGGCGGCGGCGAAGAAGGCCGGCGTGGCGCCGGTGGAGGACGGCCGACTCGGGGCGGACCGGGATGCGATGATCGCCGAGCTGCGCGCCGAGCGCGACGCGGCGAGCGCCGAGCCGGAGGCATCGGAGACGCCGCGCCAGCACACCGCCGAGACGCTGTTCCGCTCTCCGGCGTAAGGCGCGGCCGGCGTGCTGCGCCGGCCTGGCGCGGTGCGTCGCCATGGTGCTTGAAATCCCGGCGCTTTGCTCCCAGATTGAGATTGCGGGCTGGTTTTATCCCCCTTTAGCCGCCCGCGTGAGTGCCATGTCCTTTCGGGCTGGCGCTCCCTCCCTGAACCCTGGCCGCTGCGCGAAAGTGCAGCGGTCCTTTTTTTTGCCGGAGGCGGCGACGGTTTGCGAGCCGCGCAAATCCGCTACTCGCCGGAGGCCCGGCCGGCCGGCGGCAGGACGGGCAAAGCCCGACTGCCGACAGAACCGACGGCGCGGCTTTGCCACGCTCCTTCCTATTTCTGCCTTCCCGAACCTTGCCGGACCCAGCGGCTTTGCCGACGGCCGGCTCTGGCAACGCGAGACTTCCCTTTCCCGGTTCGTCCCCACCCCCAACCCCACCCCAGAAGGGCCGGGGCGTTATGCCTATCTTGTCACGAAACAGGGCCTTCCGGCGGCCGACAGCTTAGCGCAGAGTTCACGGGCTTCGGCTCGTTCTTCGAACGGGCCGATCTGGAGGCGGATGAGGCCGCCCCGCGGGGAATAGACCGGCTTCTGGCCTTTGAGCAGCGTGGCCGACTGCGAGACCAGGGTGGCCCAGGCGGTGCGGGCTGCGCGCTCGTTGGCATAGGCGCCGAGCTGGACGCGGAAGCCTTCGGGGTCGCGGGCGGCTTTCGCGGGGCGCGGCGCTTCGGCGGGCGGGGTCGCCTCGCTGTCGTCTTCGTCGTCCGGGGCTGCCCCGGGTCCGGTGGCGACGGGTTCGGCGGCGCCGGCTTCGGGAACGGCTTCGGGACGACCGACGGTTGCGACCTCTGCCAGGGCGACGGCGACCGGGCGGCCGGCGGCAAGCGCGGCGGCGGCGGCTTCGCCCCGGGCGCGGTCGTCGGCGGTGAGCAGGGTGGGGAAGCGAGCCGCCGACGCGCTGGCGGGGGCGAGGCCGCCGTCGCGGGCGCGCACGATATAGGCGTAGCCGAGCGCCGGGTTGCGGGGCGCGCCGTCGCCGGTGAAGGTGGCGACCCCCAGCACATAGGCGGCGCGCAAATCTCCCCGGTCTGCGGCGGTGCGGAGATGGCCGAGGGCTTCGGTGCGGCGGCCGTCTTGCCAGAGCGTGATGCCGAGGTTGGCGGTGGCGGCGACATGGCCCTTGGCGGCGGCTCGCCGATAGTAATCGATCGCGGTCGGGATATCGAGCGCGACGCCGCGCCCGAGGCGGTAGGCCTGGCCCATGTTGAACAGGGCGTCGGCATCGCCGCGAGCGGCCGGGGTGGTCCACTCGGCGATGGCGCCGGGCCAGTCGCCGGCGCGCCACTTTTCAGCGCCGGTGGCGACTGTCGCGAATGCGGGCGTTGCCAGCAGTGCCAGCCCGGCGATGATCCATGCCCGCATCGGTGGGGCCATAGCAGCCCTGGAGACGGTGGCGTCGGGTGCGCGACTCGGCTCGTCGTGCCGGCGAGTCGTTTGGTCGCTGGTCCGGCCGTCGCTGATCCGGCACCTCATGCCAGCAGGGTTTCGCCGCCCTTCAGCAGCCTCAGGACCTTGCCGGTGACGGGGAGGCCATCGAACGGGGTGTTGCCGGCGATGCCGGCAAGGGTGTCGGCATCGATCCGCCAGGGCGCATCAGGATCGAACAGCAGCAGGTCGGCCGGCGCGCCGGGGGAGAGGCTGGCGCCGGGGAGGCCGAAGCGGCGCGCGGGGGCGGCGGACAGCGCGGCGAGGAGCGCGGGGAGCGTGAGCACGCCATCATGGACGAGGGTGAGGCCGAGCGCGAGGAGGGTGGCGGAGCCCGCGGCGCCGGGCGCGGCATCGGCGAAGGGCTGGCGCTTGTCGTCCTGGGTGCGGGGGTCGTGGCGGCTGACGAGGATGGAGAGGGTGCCGTCGGACAGGCCCTTACGGACGGCAAGGCGGTCGGCCTCTTCGCGGAGCGGCGGCGAGAGGCGGGCGAAGCTGCGGTAGCCGGCGAGCGCGGTCTCGTTGAGGAGGGCGTAGGCGGGCGCGGTGCCGGCGGTGACGTCCTGCCCGGCGGCGCGGGCTTCGCGAACGAGGGCGACGCCTTCGGCGGTGCTGACGCAGGCGAAGTGCAGGGCGGCGCCGGCTTCGCGGGCGAGGCGGAGGTCGCGGGCGATCTGCACGGCTTCGGCGGCGGCGGGGGCGGCAGCGAGGCCGAGGCGGGTGGCATATTCGCCTTCGCCGGCGACTGCGCCGGCGGTGAGGAACGGGCATTCGGCGTGGGCGATGACGACGAGATCGAGGCCGGCGGCGTAGCGCAGCAGGCGGAGCATGACCTTGGCGTCGGCGATGGCGGCGCGGCCGGTGGCGACGGCGACGGCGCCGGCCTCCTGCATGAGGCCGAGTTCGGCGAGTTCGCGGCCGTTGAGGTTGCGGGTGGCGGCGGCGAGCGGGCGGACCCAGAGCCGGGGCTTGCCGAGCCGCTCTGCGCGTTCGACGAGGGCCGGGTCGTCGAGCGGGGGCGATTGGTCCGGCATGAGGAGGACGCTGGTGATGCCGCCGGCGACGGCGGCCTCGACATCGGTACGGAAGACGGTGGCGTCGATCAGGCCGGGGCAGAGCAGCTTGCCGCTGGCCTCCACGATCTCGGCATCGGCCGGGGCGGCGAGGCCGGCGCCCGTGGCGGCGATGATGCGCTCGGCGACGAGCAGGTCACCGATCCGGTCGGTGCCGTTCCAGGGGTCTACCAGGCGGGCGTTGCGGAACAGGACCGGCTTCATGCGGCGTCGCGGCGCGGGCGCGTGAGGATGTCGAGGCAGGCCATACGGACGGCGACGCCCATCTCCACCTGTTCGGCGATGGCGGAGCGCTGGATATCGTCGGCGACGGCCGAATCGATCTCGACGCCCCGGTTCATCGGGCCGGGGTGCATGACGAGAACGTCGGGCTTTGCGGCCTTCAGGCGGGCGCGTGTGAGGCCGTGGCTGCGGAAATATTCGCGGGTGGAAGGGACATAGGCGCCCTCCATGCGCTCGAGCTGGAGGCGGAGCATCATGACGACGTCGGCGCCGGCGAGGCCTTCGTCCATGTCGGTGAAGGCGGTGACTCCGAAGCGCTCGACATGGGGCGGCATCAGGGTAGGCGGGGCGACGGCGCGGACCTCGGCCCCGAGCGCTGCGAGCAGGTGGAAGTTGGAGCGGGCGACGCGGCTGTGCAGGATGTCGCCGCAGATGGCGACGGTGAGGCCCTCCACGCGTCCCTTGCGGCGGCGGATCGTGAGCGCGTCGAGAAGGGCCTGGGTGGGGTGTTCGTGGCGGCCGTCGCCGGCGTTCAAGACCGGGCAGTCGACCTTTTCGGCGATGAGGGCGACGGCGCCCGAGCTTTCGTGGCGGATGACGATGACGTCGGGGCGCATCGCGTTCAGCGTGAGCGCGGTGTCGAGCAGGGTCTCGCCCTTTTTCAGGCTGCTGGCGCCGGCGGCGAGGTTGACCACATCGGCGCCCAGGCGCTTGCCGGCGATTTCGAAGCTGAGCAGGGTTCGGGTGGAATTTTCGAAGAAGGCGTTGATCTGGGTGAGGCCTTCGAGCCGGCCGTCATGCTTGCGGGTGCGGCGGCCGGCATCGACCCATTGTTCGGCTTCATCGAGAAGGTAGCCGATTTCCCAGGGCATCAACCCCTCGATGGCGAGGAGATGCCGGTGCGGGAAGGTAGCGTTCACAAGCCACTACCTGTTGCCGAGACTCGATGAAGAAGACTCATCGAGTTCGGCCTGACGGCCGGCGCCCAGTCGGGCTTGCGGCGTTCCGCCGAGTGGACAGCTTCTTGGTCACCGGGACGCGGTATTAGGCGGGTGGGTGGACATGGGCAAGGCGGGCGAGGGCGCCTTCCAAGATATGGGCGGCGGCCAGCGCGTCGATGCGCTCGGCGCGTTTTGCGCGGCTGATGTCGGCGTCGATCATCGCGCGTTCGACGGCGACGGTGCTCCAGCGTTCGTCCCAGAGCAGCACCGGGCGGGCGAGGGCCCTGGCCAGGTTGCGGGCCTGGGCGCGGACCGACTGGGTGCGTTCGCTGTCACTGCCGTCCATCGAAAGCGGCAGGCCGATGACGAGGCCGGTGATGGCTTCGGCCTGTGCGAGCTGCGCCACGGCTACGCTGTCTGCGGCGGGCCTGGTTCGCCTGAGGGTCTGGCGGGCGGTGGCGAAGCGCCAGTCGGCGCTGGCGGTGGCGAGGCCGATGGTGCGGGTGCCGATATCGAGACCGAGCAGGCGACCTCGATCGGGCAACAGGGCCGCGAAGGCCGCGGCGTCTATCGTGACGAGGCTCAAGGCGCCTCGGCAGCGGCCGCCTGCGCGGCGCCGAAGGAGGAGAGCCGGGCTTCGGCATCGGCGCGGATATTGGCCCAGAACAGGGCGAAATCGTAGACGTGAAAATTGCCGCCCGGGAGCACATAGGGGCCGATGTCGTCGGGGGTGGGTTCGATCAGGAGCAGGCCGCGATCGTCGCAGCGGGCGCCGGTGCGGCGCGGCTGGAGTTGGTCGTCGATAAGGGTGCCGGCGTTGCGCTCGGCGGTGGCGGGCGCGCCGCTGCCGGTGAGCGGGTTGGTGCACAGCATGGGCCGGGTGCCAAGCGGGGCGCCGGCGAGATCCGGGACGGTGGCGGTGCGTGCCATGGCCGGCGCGATGTCGCCGTCTGCGGCGAAGCTCTGCCAGCCGGCGATGCAGCCGTGCTGGCCGGCGACGGTGCAGGCGGGGAGGCGGAGCCGCTGCAGGTCTGCGGGGGTGGCGACCGGCCAGCCGACGACATAGGCCGCGACGATCCGCGGCCTGAGCCGTGGGTCCATGGTCTCGATGAGGCGCATCAGGTGGCGGGCGCCCTGGCTGTGGCCGGCGAGCAGGATGGGCGTGTCTGCTGGCAGTGCGGCGACGAAGGAGGAGAAGGCACGCTCGACATCGCTGAAGGCGAGCAGCAGCGCGGCATCGGCATCCGGCGACGGTTTCAGGAAGGTGCCGAAGGTGGCCTGGCGATAGCGCGGCGCCCAGACGGCGGCGACCCCGTTGAAGACGCTGGCCTGCATGCGGGTGAATTTGTCGAGCCGCTCGTTGGTTTCGGTGTCGTCGAGCGGGGCGTTCCAGCGGCTGCGGTCGAGCCAGGCGGTGGGGGCGACGAAGAAGACGGCGGCGGCGGGGCGCGGGGCGGGCGAATAGCCCGGCGGTGCCCAGAGCGCGGGGTTGCCGGGGATGTCGGGGCGGGCAACCCAGCTTTCGCGGCGGGCATAATCGGGCGGGGGGGCCTTTTCGCTGTCGACGAAGCCGATGGAGGGGACCATCGCGGCCTGCATCATCCGGTCTCCGGCGAGGCGCCAGACGAGGGCGGCGACCACGACGAGGCCGGTGAGGATGGCGACGATCCAGAGGAATTTGCGGGCCATGGTCAGGCTTCCTGTTGCAGGGCGGCGCGGCGCAGCGCTTCCGACGTTTCGCCCTTGCCGTCGGGTTGCCAGCCCGGCGGGCCGAACAGGCGGCCGGCGAGCTCGCGCGGGGAGCGGGCGGCGGCGGCATCGCGGGCCATCGCGACCCATTCGTGGACGGCGGCCCAGAGCGGGTTCAGCGTGGGAAGGGATTTCACGATGCCGTAGCGCGGCCGGTCGTCGTCCTGCTCGGGCTGGAAGGTGCCGAACAGCCGGTCCCAGACGATGAACACGCCGGCATAGTTGCGATCGAGGTAGCGCGGGTTGACCGCGTGGTGGACGCGGTGGTGCGAGGGGGTGTTCATGACGGCCTCGAACCAGCGCGGCAGGCGCCCGATCTGCTCGGTGTGGATCCAGAACTGGTAGACGAGGTTGAGGCCGGCGACGAAGAAGATCATCGCCGGCGGGAAGCCGATCAGGAACAGCGGCAGGCGGAACAGGAAGCCGAGGCTGAGAAAGCCGGTCCAGGTCTGCCGGAGCGCGGTGGTGAGATTATAGTGCTGCGACGAGTGGTGGATGACGTGGCTGGCCCAGAACCAGCGGACGCGGTGAGCGCTGCGGTGGAACGCATAATAGGCAAGATCATCCAGGAGGAAGGCGAGGAGGAAGGCCCACCAGTGCCAGCCGATGTCGAACAGGCGGAATTGCCAGACCCGGAGCGCGAGCGCGAAGACCGCGGCGCCGGTGAGCGCGCCGGCGAGGGTGCTGCCCAGGCCCAGGGTGAGGGAGGCGCCGGCGTCGCGCCAGTCGTAGCGGCCGATGCCGCGACGCCGGGTGAGCGCCATTTCAAGGAGGACGAGGGCGACGAAGGCGGGGATCGCAAGGGTGACTGGATCGGGCAGGGTCATGCGGGGGCCGGGTTTGCAGAGTTAAGTGTGAGCCTGGCGTGCCGGAGCATCGGTTCGTCGAGCCGGATGTCGAGCGTGCCGGCCGGGTCGCGGCTGATCTGGGCGGCGGCGATGCGGCGGACGAGCCAGCCGTCGGCGAGCGGCAGGAGGAGGGCGAAGCTGCCGTCCTGGCCGGTGACAAGGGCGCCCCTGCCGCCGGCTGCCAGTTCGACGGTGCGGGCCTGGAAGCCGGGAAGGCGCGCTTCGGCCTCGGCCCGGGCGGCGGCCGGATCGAGGCGCGGGTCGGTTCGGAACCCCAGTGCCCAGGCGATGGCCGTGAGGATGGCGATGGCGAGCGCGGAGAGAAGGAGGGTGGCGAGCATCGGCACGCCTTAGCCCATCCGTGCGGGCGAGGGAATCTGGATGGTGGGCGCTGTGATGGGCTGGGGAGGGTGGTGATCCCGACTGGA
>JANPJJ010000161.1:0-10559 GCA_031425455.1 Sandaracinobacter sp.
CCTGAAGCTCGGCCAGCCTGTCCATCCGCAGGCGAAGGTCGGCCCTCAGCGCCGAGATGTCGGTGTTGCGCTCCATCGCTATTCGTCCTTCGTGCGCGCAGCGATGTCCGCCACCAGCCGCTCCAGCCGGTCGATCCAGGCGCGCGCGGCCGGCGTGTCGTCGGCCGCAGCCGCACGATGCGCCGCCCCCAGCGCCAGCAGCGCGCCGCGCAGCCGCGCCAGATCGGCAAGCCCTGCGTCGCGCGCGGCCAGCGCCCGCAGATATTCGTCCGCCACTTGCCGGCGCGCCGGGCTCCCGTCGGGCCCGCGCGGCACGCCGGCGAACCGGTCCTGCAGAACCTGCAGTCGATTGCGTTTCCAGAGGTCGGCGACAGTGCCGCGCAGCCCGTCGGCATCGCTGGTGCCGAGCGCGTCGGCCATGGCCAGCATCAGGTCGTTGAAAGCCGGATCGACCCGGCGGACGACATCCCCCGCCGTCGCCTCGGCCCGGGCGCCGAGGATGGCAGCGCCCACAGCCCCGACGACCCCCGACACCTTGCCCACCTTCTCACTCTCACCCGCCATCGTGCCGAACCGGGTTCCCAGCCCCTGCAGCGAATCGCCGGCTCCGGCCGCCAGCGACGGATCGGTCAGCTCCACCAGAGCCGTGGTGTAGCCGGCGATCGCATCGAACAAGGCAGACCACTGGGCCCGCGTCGCCGGCTCCACCAGCTCGGTGAAATCGGCTTCCTTCAGGGTGGGCAGCCCCGGGCCGGGCTGCTCGGCCGCAGCCAGCACGCGGTCGATGTCACCGGCACGAGATGCCGCGTTGATGTCGCGGAACAGCGCCTCGGTCTGCTGTTCGGCCGCGATCGCGCCACGATGCAGCGAGGGCGCCGCCTCGCCGACCGCCGAGGGCGTCGCACAGGAGGCAAGGGCAAGCGGCAGCAGCAGGGCGAGCAGGTGGCGCATGGGCGGACTTCTGCCTGGGGCCACGACAAAGGGCCGCGGCGGCGGCAAATGGTTAACACGAGGGCGGACAGGCTGCAATCGGCCTGCCCGTCTCTCAGATGTTCGCTGCGATCCAAATGAGAGCATCGTCGTCCGATGCCCGGGCCGGTGCATGCGCCACCCGGCTGGTGACCATCCGATCGTGCAGGTTGCGGATGATCGTGCTGCCGGTCTTCTCGCACAGCCCCGGCACCAGCGCGTGAACGAAGCAGGCACCGCTCGCCCTCAGCATCGCCCAGCCGAAGCTGCCGGCGACGCCCATGTGCTGCAGATAGCCCTCGTTTACCGAGCGGGGGTGGTCGACGAACAGGCGGCGATACATGGCAGGTCCCTCCTCTGTGCTAGGGGTGAGACTATCCGGTCTTCTCGCCGAAGTGGTTCTCTTTTTCACCGGCATCTTGCCATTCTTGCGAATGAATGATCCTTTACACGGCGATAATGGAGAAAATTTCACTCGACGCGGCCGACCGCCGCCTGCTCGCCGCCCTGCAGCGGGACGCCTCGCTTTCGCTCGCCGCCTTGTCGGAGCAGGTCGGCCTTTCTCCCACGCCGTGCTGGAAGCGCGTGAAACGGTTGGAGGCGGCCGGCGTGATCCGGGCCCGGGTCACGCTCATCGATCGGGACGCGGTAGGCTTGGGCGTCACGGCCTTCGTCGCGATCCGCGCCGGGGCGCACGATGAAGCCTGGCTCGAACGGTTTGCGCAAGGGGTTGCGCAGATCCCGGAAGTGGTGGAACTCTATCGCATGGCAGGCGACGTCGACTATCTGCTGAAGGTCGTCTGCCACGACATTGCCCATTATGACCGGATCTACAAACGGCTGATCAAAGTTGCCCCGATGGGCGATGTCTCGTCCAGCTTCGCGATGGAGCAGATGAAGTTCACCACCGAACTCCCGCTCGCCGAGACGTTCTGAACCGCGCCGATCCAGAGTTGCAAACGGCCGCCCTGCCGCGTTCGGCCTGGTGCTGGGCCTTGTTCGAGGGGTTCCGCAACCCGGCGGTGATCCTGATCACCATCTATGTCTTCATGCCCTATTTCGTCTCCACCGTGGCTTCGTCGCCGGTGACGGGGCAGGCGCTGGTGGCGCAGGCGGGGCAGATCGCCGGCTGGATCGTCGCCTTCTCCGCCCCGTTGCTGGGCGTGATGGTCGATCGGTTGGGTTCGCGAAAACCGGCGCTGGCGTTGACGGTCTGCCTGATGGTGCCGCTCTATATGCTGACTTGGTGGGTTTGGCCCGGCGGGCCGATCACGCCAGCGATCCTGCTGGTCACCACGTCCATTTCCCATGTGCTGTTCGCCTGGACCGAAGTGTTCCACAACGCCCTGCTGGTCCCCGCTGCGGGCCGGCAGACGGCGCAGGCGTCGGGGCTCGGCCTGGCGCTGGGCAACGGCATCTCCGTCCTGTTCCTGATCGCCGTCCTGTGGGGGCTGGCGCTTCCCGGCAGTGTCGACTGGGCCTTTGTGCCGTCGCAGCCGCTGTTCGGGGTGGACCAGGCGGCTTATGAGCCGGCGCGACTGGTGGGGCCGATCTGCGCCGTGTCGCTGTCGATCGGGCTTGCGCTCCTCCTGCGGGGCGTGCCCGACGTGCCCGCCACCGGGGAAACGGTGCGCTCGGCGTTCGGCAAGGGGCTGGGCGACCTGAAGGCAATGCTGACGGAGCTCAGGCGCGAGAAGCAGGCTACCCGCTTCCTGATCGCGCGGATGCTCTATGCCGACGGCAAGACCGCGATCCTGTTCTTCGGCGGCGTGCTGGCGGCCGGCACGATGGGGTGGGAAACGCTGGAGATGCTTGCCTATGGTATCCTTCTGTCGATCCTGGCGGTCGGCGGCGGGCTGTTCGCCGGCTGGCTCGATCCGCGCATCGGGCCGAAAAATGCCGTGCTGCTCGAAATCGGCGTAACCGGGCTGGTGGTGCTGGCCATGCTCGGCACCCGCCCCGATCGGATCGCCTGGATTCCGGTCTCCCCCGCGCCGTTGTTCGACGGCCCGATGTTCACCACGCTGCCCGAGCTCGCCTTCATCGCGATCGCCGGGATCAGCGCGATCTCGATCACGGCGGCCTATGCCTCGTCCCGGACCCTGATGACGAAACTGGTGCCGCCCGACCGGGTCGGCACCTTCTTCGGGCTCTATGCCCTGTCGGGCAACGCGACGATGTGGCTGGGGCCGATGCTGGTCGCCTGGGGAACCCTCGCCACCCAGAGCCAGCAGGGCGGCTTCGCCACCGTGCTGCTGCTGCTCGGCGCGGGCTTCGCCGTGCTGCTCGGGGTCAAGGTGCCGCGCTGAACACCCCGCCCGCTCAGAACTGGGACCGGAACGCAAGCGCCCCGCCATTATCCTGAAGCCCGGGGATATTTCCCGCGTCCCGGCGGCGGAACAGCGCCACCGACAACGGCCCCCGGTCGAAACCGACCTCCGTTGCGGTTTCATGCGCCGTGGCGGCCGCGTGCAGCACCGCGCCGTTGGCCAGCCGAAGCGACCCGCCGGTGACGGCGAGCGGCTGGGCCAGCCGCAGCGTCAGCAGCCCGTCCCCCAGCGGCGCGCTCGCCGTTGCCGACCAGCTGCGCGACACCAGTGCGCCGTTGCCGCGCAGCAGCCCCGTTGCGGAAAGGTGCGGCGTGTGGCGCCCGCCGGTCGCCGCCAGCCGCACCCCGAAGCCTCCATGCTCTAGCCCCGCCGAGCCGCCGATCTGCCGGCTGCGGCCACCGAGCAGGCCGAAGGCGGGCGCCAGCCGGGTGCCGAGCAAAGCGCCGTTATCGTGCACATCCGCCACATGCGCCGCCAGCGTGAGCGGACCGCACGCATAGCCGATCGCCAGCGTCAGCCGATCCTGCCGGGCGGTCCGCCCCAGCCCGGAAGTCGGCGCCAGCCTGGTGCGGCTGCTGGTGGCAGCCAGCGCGAGGGAAAGCGCGCCGCGCCGGGCTTCGGCCATCACCATTTGCCGGCCTTCCGTCCCGGTGCCTTCGTCGGGGCTGAGCCCGTCGTCGGCCACGAACCCGCCGCGCACGCCGCCCGGCAGGCTTTCGCTCGCGAGCCGCCCCGAGGCGGCGGTCAGGCCCAGCGGCCCCGCCGACAACCGCAGTCGCGTTTCGCGCAGCGGGGTGCGGTTGCCGGCGCCCGCGTCCACTCCGCGCTGCGCCAACCCGAGATGCGCGGTGCGCCCGTCCTCGTCGCGAAAACGGTCGGATCCGGGGCGATCTGCCGGGCCCGTCGCACGCAACTCCAGGCGGGCCTCGAACCGGCCGGCTGTCAGCTGGGTTTCGGCCGTCGCCAGGCTCGCCCCGTTCAACCGCCCGGCCAGCCTTCCGGCCGAGGCGGGCCGCAGCGTCGGACCCAGTGCGACAGTGTAGGCCCGGGCGTAGCTGTCGGTCACCGGCACGGCGGCAAGCCCGGATCCGGCAGCAAGCCCGTCGCCCATCGCACTGCCGAGCGTGCCGGTGCCCGCCAGCGGCACGGCGATCCCGGTTCCGGCCAGGCTGGTCTGCCCGGACGGCGCCATCGCGCGCCCGATGTTCAGCACGCCCCGGCCATAGACGCCGTCGACCCCCGGCACACCGGCGTCGGTTGCGTTGTTCAGGATCAGCTCGACGATCTGGCTGCCGCTGAGGTTGGGGAAGCTCTGCGCCAGCAGCGCCACCGCGCCGGCGACCGCGGGCGCCGCAAAGCTGGTGCCGCCGTAAAGATAGGCGACGCCGTCTTTGTCGAAGCTGCGCACCGACACGCCGCGTGCGGCGATGTAATTGGCGCTCGACGATCCGGCCCGGTTGGAAAAGTCGGCGATCACGCCATTCTCGTCCACGGCGCCGACTACGATCACATTGTTACGTGCTGTCGCCGACAGCGCACCGGCGGCCAGCGGATCGACTTCGCCGTCCGCCTCGTTCCCGGCCGAAATTACCAGCACCGTTCCCGCGGACGTGGCGCGCACAAAGCTGCTGCGAAGCGCGCCCGACGCATTGGAGCCGCCCAGCGAGATGTTGACGACCCTGGCGCCGGCGGCGACCGCCGCATCGATTCCGGCCGCGATCGCCGAATCGGCATAGCGGCAGCCATCCACGCAGTCGCCATTGTCGGCGCGCATCACGGCAAGGCTTGCCGACGGCGCGATCCCGACGATGCCGAACTCGTTTCGCGCCGCCGTGGCGATCCCGGCAACTGCGGTGCCGTGGCCGGACAGGTCGACGATGCCGCGCCCCAGGCCCGTCACATCGCGGCTGGCCGACAGGATACGGCCGGCGAATTCGGGGTTCGAGCTCGCGATCCCGCTGTCGACGAAGCCGATGGTCACCCCAGCCCCCGAGGCGCCCGCCTGCCAGGCCGTCAGCACATTGGCCGCCGTCGCCGAGCCGGTGCGGCGATATTCCGGCGTGTCGTAGTTCGTGGTCGTCGGCAACGGCGCCGGCGCCGGTGCGGCCGCGGAGACACTGACCGGCCTGCCGCCGCCGGCCCCGCCGCAAGCCGCAAGCAAGACGCAGGCCACAAGCAGAAGCGCGGGCCGATATCGGTGCGATGGCAATGAAACGCCAACTGGCAACATGGGGCGAACCTCGTCTATGGGCGGCCGATGGTCTTGCCCCACCCACCTGTCCGTGCCTCCCTGCCGGGCCGGCTGGCAGACATCAACTGCTGGTTGTTCGACATGGACAATTGCCTCTATCCGGCCCGTGCCAACCTGTTCGCCCAGATCGACCGGCGGATGGAGGCGTTCGTCGGCAAGCTGCTCGGCCTCGGCCAGGCCGAGGCGCGCGCCGTTCAGAAGCGCTATTTCCACGAGCATGGAACGACGTTGCGAGGCTTGATGCTGAGCCATGACGTGGACCCCTACACGTTCCTCGCCGATGTCCACGATATCGACATGTCCGTTCTGGACCGGGACGAGCGGCTCGCTCGCGCGCTCGATCGTTTGCCGGGGCGCCGCCTGGTCTTCACCAACGGGGACTTGCCCTATGCCGAACGGGTGCTCTCGGCGATCGGCATCCTCGACCGGTTCGAAGCCATTCACGACATTCACGCCATGGCCTATCACCCGAAACCCGACCCTCGCGCCTATCGGGGCCTTTGTGACCGCCACGGCATCACTCCGGCGCAGGCCTTCTTCGTCGACGACATGGCCCATAATCTTCGCCCCGCGCACGAGCTCGGCATGGTGACCGCCTGGGTCAACAACGGCTCCGAGCGGGGCAGCCACGGCCATTCGCCCGACTTCATCGACCATGAACTTGCCGATCTGACCGACTGGCTGGAGGACCTTACCGCATGACGACCGACCGGGCGCAGACCGAAGCTGCGATCGAGGCCGCCTGGGACCGGCGTGAAAACCTCGCCCCCGGCGATGCTACGGTGGCGAGCGCCGTGGAGGTGGCACTCGCCGGCCTCGATTCGGGTCGGCTGCGCGTGGCCGAGCGAGGTGCGGACGGGCGCTGGAACGTGAATCAGTGGCTGAAGAAGGCCGTGCTGCTGAGCTTCCGTCTGACCGCCAACAGCCTCGCGCCAGGTACGGGCGCGCCCGCGTGGGACAAGGTGCCGCTGAAGACGCTGGACTGGAGCGAAAACCGTTTTGCCGAGGCCGGCTTCCGCATGGTGCCCGGGGCGGTCGTCCGGCGCGGCGCCTATGTGGCGCCGGGTGCGGTCCTGATGCCCAGCTTCGTCAACATCGGCGCCCATGTCGGCGCCGGCACCATGATCGATACCTGGGCAACCGTCGGCAGCTGCGCCCAGATCGGTGCCAATGTCCATATCTCGGGCGGCACCGGCATCGGCGGCGTGCTGGAGCCGCTGCAGGCCGGCCCGGTCATCATCGAGGACGGCGCCTTCATCGGCGCCCGTTCCGAAGTGGCGGAAGGGGTCATCGTGCGCGAAGGAGCGGTGATCTCCATGGGGGTGTTCCTCGGCGCGTCCACCAAAATTATCGACCGGGCCACGGGAGAGATCTTCATCGGCGAAGTGCCGGCCTATGCGGTAGTGGTGCCGGGGACGCTGCCGGGAAAGCCGATGCCCGACGGATCGCCGGGCCCGGGGCTCGCCTGCGCGGTGATCGTGAAGCGGGTCGACGCGCAGACCCGCGCCAAAACCGGGATCAACGAGCTGTTGCGCGACTAGGCCCCTTGCGCCACTCTGGCGGTGGGCCAAGAATTCGGGGGCAGTCATGTCGTTTTCTCTTATGTCATTGTCTGCACGTCGCTTGTTGCCGTTTGCAGCCGTCCTGCTTGCCATCCAGTCTGGCCCAGCCCTCGCCGCCCAGAACAAGATGCCCAGCGGCGTCTGGCAGAGCCCCGGGGGCAACACCCGGATCCGGATTGCGCCCTGCGGCGCGAACATCTGCGGCAAGGTCGCCTGGGCCAGCCCCAAGGCCAAGGCGGATGCGGCGCGCGGCGGCCACCCAAATCTGATCGGAATGAACCTGTTCGAGGATTTCGCCCGCACCGGCCCCGAAAGCTTCGCCGGCCGCGTGTTCGTTCCCGACATCAACCGCCGCTTCAACGGCCAGCTGGTGATGGACAGCCCGAACCGAATCACCGTCCGCGGCTGCTTGGTACGCAACACCGGGTGCCGGACCGAAACCTGGGTCCGGTACAGCAAGTAAGCCCCGTCCCTCGTCGGACGTTCAGGCGAAAACCTCGTCCAGATGCGCCCGCATCGCCGCCCAGGATCGCCTGTCCGTTCGCGCATCGTAGACGATCGTCGGCATCAGCTCGCCCTTTGCTTCGGGGTTGGTGAAGCTGTGCTTCGCGCCGGTGTAGGCGATCGTCTGGCAATCGGCGCCGGCCGCCGCCATCTCGCTCAGGAACTCCGTCAGATGCGCGTGCGGGATCAGCTCGTCTTCGGCGCCGTGGCACACCAGGATCTTCGCGTGGAGGCCCGGCGCGGCCGGGGTCGACGTTTCCAGCCCGCCATGAAAGCTGACGACGCCGATGACGTCGGGGTCGGCACTTCGCGCCAATTCCAGCACCGTCGAGCCGCCGAAACAGTAGCCGATCGCAGCGACCCGGCCGTCGCAGCGCGGATGCCCCTTCAGGGCCGACACCGCTGCCGCCGCCCGGGTCCGCAGGCGCGGCCGGTCGCCCAGGAACCCGCCGATGATCCCGAACGCCTCGGGCGGGTCGGCCGGGATGTGGCGATCGCCGAAGATGTCGGCCGCAAGTGCCACATAGCCCAGCTCGGCCAGCATCTTCGCCCGGGTCTGCACCTGTTTCCCAAGGCCCCAGGCCTCGTGAACGGCGAGGACCCCGGGGCGCGGCCCGGGAAATTTCGCTTCGTCGGGAAGTTCCAGCACGCCCAGGCAGCGCTGGGCGCCATCGAAATACTCCAGGTCCATCGGCAGGCTCCTACAGCTGGGCGAGCAGATGTTCTGCGGACGAGACCTTGAACGCGCCGGGCTCCTCGACGTTCAGCTCGACCACCTTGCCGTCCTTCACCAGCATCGAGAAGCGTTGCGAGCGCAGGCCCATGCCGAAACGCGAGCCGTCCATCGTGAGGCCCAGCGCCTTGGAGAAGTCGCCATTGCCGTCCGCAAGCATGGTGATCTTGCCTTCGGTCCCGGCGGACTTGCCCCAGGCGCCCATCACGAACGCGTCGTTCACCGACAGGCAGACGATCTCGTCGACACCCTTGCCGCCGATTTCGTCGGCCTTCTCGATATAGCCGGGCAGGTGCTTGGCCGAACAGGTGGGGGTGAAGGCGCCCGGCACCGCGAACAGCGCCACGGTGCGACCGCCGAACAGCTCGCTGGTGTCGACAGGGGCCGGGCCGTCTGCCGTCATCTTGGTGAGCACGGCGTGGGGAACGGTGTCGCCGATCTTGATGGTCATGTGCGGTCTCCTAAGGCTTTCGGAAAATCGGCGTTAATGCGCATGGAGAGACCCGTCTAGCGCCTGTTCATGACAGGCGGTTCGGCATAAGGACGGGCCGTGCAGGATACACCTTATCTTACGGGCCAGTTCCTGCTGGCGATGCCGGGAATCGGCGACGCGCGGTTCGAACGCAGCGTGATCGCGATGTGCGTGCACGATCCGGCGGGGGCGATGGGCGTCTGCCTCCACACACCGATGGACGACATCGACGTGCCCGAACTGATGCGCCAGCTGGATATCGATCCCCGCGACACGCCGCCCCGTGCGGTGCTGATGGGGGGGCCCGTGGAGCCCAATCGCGGCTTCGTGCTGCACACGCCCGACTGGGGCGGGCAAGATACCCGGCACGTGGCGGGGCGCTGGGCGCTGACGGGAACGCGCGACGTGCTGGAGGCAATCGCCGCCGGCAGCGGGCCCCGGCACTGGGTGGCAGCGCTGGGCTACGCCGGCTGGGGGGCGGGCCAGATCGAGCGCGAGCTTCAGCTGCACGGCTGGTTTCCCACTCCGGCAACCGTCGGGCTGATCTGGGAAACGGAATCGGTCTGCCGCTGGACCCGCGCCTATCGCGATGCCGGCGTCGATGCGAGCCTGCTGTCGGCCGAGGCCGGCAGGGCCTGAACTTTCCAGCCCTCAAACGCCGGGCGGTCGCGTCCGCTCCCTTGGCGTCCTCCGCTTCGCTCCGGGCGGCCGGTCGGCCTTGCGGCGGTGAGCTGCCGGGGAAGCCTTGCAAACGGCTCACAAGCTCTGTAACTGCGGCCGCTTCAATCGCGAGATCATGATCGACCTGCCCGGCTGTATGGGCTGCCGTGGCTGGTCAGAACTCGCCCCATAGCCCGACTCCGGTCGGGTCTTGAAAGGAGCCAAAATGCCCAAGCTGAAGACCAAGAGCGGTGTGAAGAAGCGATTCAAATTCACCGCGACCGGAAAGCTGAAGCACGGGGTGGCCGGCAAGCGCCACCGCCTGATCAGCCACAACGGGAAGTATATTCGCCAGAACCGCGGTACCAGCGTGCTGTCCGAGGCCGATACGGCCCGGGTCGTGCTCTGGGCACCCTATGGCCTGAAGTAGGAGCGGCGACATGGCACGTGTGAAGAGGGGCGTTACCGCCCGGGCGCGGCACAAGCGCACGCTGGAACAGGCGAAAGGCTATTACGGCCGGCGCAAGAACACCATCCGCATCGCAAAGCAGGCGGTCGAGAAGGCCGGCCAATATGCCTATCGCGACCGCAAGGTGAAGAAGCGCTCGTTTCGGGCGCTGTGGATCCAGCGGATCAACGCCGGTGTGCGCGAAATGGGCTATACCTACAGCGTGTTCATGCACGCGTACACCGAAACCGGCCTGGAGCTGGACCGCAAGGTGCTGGCGGACCTCGCCATGCACGAACCGGACAGCTTCCGGGCGATCGTGGAGCAGGTCATGGCGACCGCTGGCAACGAGCAGGGGATGGCAGGCCACACGGCGGCTGCCTGAGCCGTTCGCTGAGCATGCTGCAAGGGGCGCGAAGCTGCAAGCTTCGCGCCCCTTTCGTTTTCAGGTGCCGCTCGCTATCCGGCAATCGCGCTTTCATGGGGACGATCAGATGACGACGGAGGCCCTCGGGGGCAACTTGCTTGCGGCGGTGGAGGCAGCAGCCACGCCCGAGGCCGTGGAGGCCGTCCGCGTGCAGGCGCTGGGCAAAGGTGGGAGCGTCACCCAGCTGATGAAGAGCCTGGGCG
>JANPJJ010000162.1:0-10736 GCA_031425455.1 Sandaracinobacter sp.
CTGGTCGATCTCGGTCCGCTCGTTCACCCGCTCGTAGGTGGCAACCACATCCAGGTCGCCGACCTCCACCCGCGCCGTCAGCCCGTAATTGTCATAGCGCCGGCCGCCATGCTCCTCGCCCAGCGTCTGGTTGTCGTAATAATCATCCCCCTCGGTGTGCAGCCAGAAGCCTTTCAGGCTCAGCACGTCGCCGATCTTGGGAAGGTTCACCACGATCCGCCCCTCGCGCCGGCCATAGTCGCCGATGGTGCCCTTGGCCCGCACGCCGAATTCGCCTGTCGGCCGGGTCCGCTGGATGTTGATGACACCCGCCGTCGTGTTGCGGCCGAACAGCGTTCCCTGCGGTCCGCGCAGCACCTCGATCGATTCGAAATCGAAAAAGTCCAGCAACTGCCCGGTGTTGGTGCCGATATAGACCCCGTCGATCAGCACGCCGACGGCCGGGTCGAAGCTCTTTTCGATATCCTCAAAGCTGATGCCGCGGATCGAAATGGCCGCGGCCGACGGGCCTGCGTTCACCGGATCGATCACCAGGTTCGGCGTCCGCCCCACCAGGTCGCGGATGTCGGGCGCGGCGGCGTTGGCAAGCTCGGTCGGCGAAATCGCCGACACGGCGACCGGCGTGTCCTGAATGGATTCGCTGCGGCGCCGCGCTGACACGATGATGTCTTCCAGCCCCGCCGATGCTTCGGCCTGCGCTTCCTGCGCCATCGCTGCCCCCGGAAGTGCAAGCATCGCCGCAAACATCGTGGTGGCAAAGGCGCCGGAAGCCAGAAGGCCCCGCAGCAGGGTGCGATGGGTCCGCGTCATCAGAATTCCTCCCCGGATGTGATTCTCGTCATGTTCGTGCGCCGTTATCGGCATCTTGCGGCTCGTTGTGTCCGCAAGATGCGACCTCGTGCCACTCCCAATGGAATGAGGGGAACGGCCGGGCTTGCGCTTTTTGGAGGGCATGCGACAGAAATGCCGCATGTGGCTTCTGGACCGACTTCTGCGCCGCGCAATCCACAAAGGCGCTCTCGAACTCACCGATGCCGGCGGGCATCTCCACCGCTATGGCGAGCCGGCTGCTGCCCCGGTCCGAATTCGCCTGACCGACGCTGCCACCGCCCGCAGGATCGGAACGAACCCGGCGCTCGGTGCCGGCGAAGCCTTCATGGACGGGCGACTGCTGGTGGAAGGCGGCGACATCCTGGACCTGCTCGACCTCGTCGGCCGCAACCTCAGGTGGGACCGCGCCAACGAACTGCGCGTCAGCCTGTGGAACCAGCAGCGCGCGGCCGCCAAATGGGACGAACTGAACGCGCCGGCCCGGTCCCGGCGCAACGTCGCGCACCACTACGACCTGTCCGACAGGCTCTACGGTCTGTTCCTCGACGAAGAGCGGCAATATAGCTGCGGCTACTTCCGCCCCGGCAATGACGGCCCCGAAGATGCGTCACCGATGGAGGCCGCGGCAGCGTCGAGCCTGGACCAGGCCCAGCGCGACAAGCTCGATCATATCGCGCGGAAGCTCTGCCTGGGCCCCGGCATGCGCGTGCTCGACATCGGCTGCGGCTGGGGCGGGATGGCGCGGCACCTCCACAAGGTTTCCGGCGCCGAGGTGCTGGGCGTGACCCTGTCGGCCGAACAGCTGAAATATGCCCGCGCCAGGGCCGAAGCGCTGGGGATTTCGGGCCAGGTCCGCTACGAGCTGATGGACTATCGCAACGTCGATCCCGCCAGCTTCGGGGGTCCGTTCGACCGCATCGTCTCGGTCGGCATGTTCGAACATGTCGGCCGCCCCAACTACGGCGCCTATTTTCACAAGATCGCCGAACTGCTTGCGCCAGACGGCATCGCCCTGGTCCACACCATCGGCCGCGCGGGCGGCAAGGGCGCGACAGACCCCTGGACGGCGAAATATATCTTTCCGGGCGGATACACCCCCGCGCTTAGCGAGATCATGCCGCATGTCGAACGCGCCTATCTGTGGGCCAGCGACATCGAGGTGTGGCGGCTGCACTATGCAAAGACACTCGCCCACTGGCTGCATCGCTGCCGCGCTCGCAAGGCCGACATAATCGCCCTCTACGACGAACGTTTCTTCCGCATGTGGGAGTTCTATCTGGGCGGCGCCCTGAACGCCTTCCGTTTCGACGACCATGTCGTCTTCCAGCTCCAGCTCACCGGCCGCCGGGATGCGGCCCCGCTGACTCGCGATTACATCTACACCTCGCAATGAATCGTCGTGCCAGCGCAGGCGGGCATCTTCCGCCGCGCCGTCACAGGCTATCTTGCCGTCCACCCCCCGTCGACACTCAACGACGTTCCCGTGACATTCGCAGCCCCCGCTGAACACAGGAACAGCACACAGTCCGCAACCTCCCCCGCGCTCACAAAGCGCTTGCTCGGCTGCGACGCCAGGATGATGTCGCGCACCACCTGGTCTTCGCTCATGTCGTGGGCCTTGGCCTGGTCGGCGATCTGGCCCCGCACCAGCGGCGTGTCGACGAACCCGGGGCAAATGGCATTCACCGTGACCGGCGTTTCGGCGAGTTCCAGCGCGGCCGTCTTGGTCAGGCCGAGCACCCCGTGCTTGGCCGCTACATAGGCCGATTTGAACGGCGACGCGACCAGCCCGTGCGCCGAGGCAATATTCACGATCCGCCCCCACCCGGCCGCCTTCATCGCCGGAATGGCGGCCTTCATCGTGTGGAAGTTGCTCGACAGGTTGATCGCCAGGATAGCGTCCCACTTGGCATCGGGGAACTCGTCCACCGGGGCCACATGCTGAATGCCCGCATTGTTGACCAGGATGTCGAGCCCGCCGAGGTCGCGTTGCACCGCCCCGACCCAGGCCTGCGCCTCGACCCCGTTCGACAGGTCGGCGCCTGCAAACACGACCCTGCTGCCATGCGCGCCAACTGCGGCGAGGGCAGGGGCCGCATCCCCGAATCCGTTCAGCGCAACGTCGGCGCCGGCCCTGGCAAGCGCCTCGGCGATGGCAAGGCCGATCCCGCTGGTGGAACCGGTGACAGCGGCGCGGCGGCCGGCCAGCGGGCGAAACGCAGTTGCAGCATCGGACATTCGACAACCCCTGCCAAAGATGCTTGTTTACCTTGTTGCACTGCAAAAAAACATGGACAAGCGGCGGCCGCGCACTAGCTTTTTGCGATGGACGTGGAACACGCCAGACGGATGACAGCTTGCACGCTTGTCGTAAACGGCTTTCCGGTCACCAATAAAGCCTAGCAGGCGCAAGGGGTTCGAGCATGCTGTACAGTGCCTATGAAATGGGGAAGGGCTGGTTCGCCGGCGCCAGCGCCGCTGCCCGACTCGGGTCGGACTGGTGGGGAAACCCGGCCAATCCCTTTTCCTACACAGGGGCCGGCGAAGCGGCGGCAGCGGCGCTCGATGTTTTTTCCCACGCGGCCGCGCCGCGCGGCAAGCCCGAGTTCGGCCTCGCTTCCACGCTGATCGACGGCAGGCAGGTGCCGGTCCGCGAAGTGATCGTCGATCGCAAGCCGTTCGGACAGTTGAAGCGGTTCGAGCGCATCGGCGCCCCGGCTGACGACCCCAGGCTGCTGATCGTCGCGCCGATGTCGGGCCATTACGCCTCGCTGCTGCGGGGCACTGTCGAACGCATGCTGCCCAACCACGACGTCTACATCACCGACTGGCGCGACGCCCGTATGGCGCCGCTGTCCGACGGCAGCTTCGATCTCGACGACTATATCGATTATGTGATCGACTGGCTGGCCGCGGTCAGCCCGGCGGGTTCGCCTCGCCCGCATGTGCTCGCCGTGTGCCAGCCCTCGGTTCCGGTCTATGCCGCCGTCGCGCTGATGTCGGCGGCAAAGCATCCGTCGCTGCCCGCTTCGCTCACCATGATGGGTGGCCCGATCGACACCCGCGAGGCGCCCACCGCGGTCAACACACTTGCGATGCAGCGGCCCCACGCCTGGTTCCAGCAGAATGTGATCGCAACGGTGCCGCATTATTATCCGGGCGGCGGCCGCACCGTCTATCCCGGCTTCCTGCAACTTGCAGGCTTTATGTCAATGAACCTGGGCAACCACATGATTTCCCATTGGGAACTCTTCAAACATCTGGTCCAGGGAGATGATGAGTCGGCGGATTCGACCAAGGCCTTCTACGAGGAATACCGGTCCGTCTGCGACATGACCTCGGAATTCTATCTGCAGACGGTCGACACCGTGTTCCAGAGCCATCTTCTACCCACCGGCCGCATGACCCACCGGGGTGTCCCGGTCGATCCCGGCGCGATCACCGATTGCGCGCTGTTCGCGATCGAGGGCGAGCGCGACGATATCTCGGGCCTGGGCCAGACCCGTGCCGCGCTCGACCTCGCCGTCAATCTGGCGGACGAGCGCAGGCATTACTTCATGGTCCCCGGCGTCGGCCATTACGGCATCTTCAACGGCCGCAAGTGGCGCGAGCTGATTGCGCCGCAGGTGGAAAGCTTCATCCGCGGCTTCTGCCCCGAAGTGCCGCTGCACGGCGAGGGCAAGCATCAGGCCCATATCGACATGAACCCGGGCGCCGGCGTGGAATTCGCCTGAGAGATCGCTTCGGCAAGAGACTGTCACCCCAGCGAAGGCTGGGGTCTCCCCCTCGCCGCCGAAGCACCCACCTACCCGCCAAGCGCCTCCGCCTTCTCCGCCACTTCCAGCCAGCGCCGCTCCGCCGCCTCGATCCTGGCGCGGAGCGCGTCGGCCTCCCGCGTCAGCCGTTCGAACGTGTCGGCCGACCGCGAATACAACTCCGGATCGGCCAGCTTCGCCTCGATGGCGCCGCGCTCCGTTTCCAGCGCAGCGATCGTATCGGGCAGCTTGTCCAGATCATGCTGGTCCTTGAAGCTCAGCTTGCGCATCGGGCTCGCCGGCGCCTGAACCGGAGCCGCCTTCGTGGGCGCACGCAGCGCACCCCGGCCGCGTCGTTCCGTCCACACCGCCTCCAGCTCGCGGAACCCGCCGGCTACGATATCGGCCCGGCCCGATCCGTCCAGCCCGATCGTCATTGTCGTCGTCCGGTCCAGGAAGTCGCGGTCGTGGCTGACGATCAGAACGGTCCCTTCATAGTCGGCGATCACTTCCTGCAGAAGGTCCAGCGTCTCCAGATCCAGGTCGTTGGTCGGCTCGTCCAGCACCAGCAGATTGGAGTCCCGGGCGAACTCCCGCGCCAGCAGCAAGCGGGATCGTTCGCCCCCCGAAAAACTTCCGATCCGGGCCTCTGCAATTGTCGGCGGAAACAGGAAGTCCTTCAGATAGCCCTGCACATGCTTCTTCGTGCCGCGCACCGTCACCCAGTCGCCGCCGTCCGCCAGCACGTCACGCACGGTCTTTTCCGGGTCCATCAGCCGGCGCTGCTGGTCGATCGTCACGCCGGACAGGGTTTTCGCCCGGATCACCTCGCCGCCGTCGGGCGCTAGTTCGCCGGTCAGCAGCTTCAGCAGCGTGGTTTTCCCGGCGCCGTTTCGCCCCACGATCCCGATCCGGTCGCCGCGCTGGATGCGGATCGAAAAATCCCGCAGCACGGGGCGTCCGTCGAACGATTTCGAAACGCCCTTCGCCTCGATCACCATCTTCGATTTCACATCATCGGTCGCCAGTGCCAGCTTCGCAGTGCCGCCCGCCCCCAGCATCGCCTTGCGGTCGGCCCGCATCAGGTGCAGCCGCGCCAGCCGGCCCTGGTTGCGCCGCCGCCGCGCCGTCACACCGCGCTGCAGCCAGTGCAGTTCCTGCGCGATCTTCGTGTCCATCTTGTCGGCGATCTTCGCTTCCTCGGCCATCACAGCCTCGGTCCAGGCTTCGAACCCGCCGAAGCCGACTTCCTGCCGCCGCATCCGGCCCCGGTCCAGCCAGAGGCAGGCGCGGGTCAGGCGGGTCAGGAACGCCCGATCGTGGCTGATCACCACGAAGGCGCCGGCGAACCGGGTCAGCCAGGCCTCCAGCCAGCCGATCGCCTCCAGGTCGAGATGGTTGGTCGGCTCGTCCAGCAACAGCAGGTCCGGCTCGCTCGCCAGCGCCCGGGCGATCGACGCCCGCCGCCGTTCCCCGCCCGACGCGGTCGCCGCCGATGTGCCAAGGTCCAGCCCGAGCTGGCTGGCGATCGCCTCCACCGCATGCCGGGGCGGCGCATCGGGCCCGGCCAGCGCGAAATCGCCCAGCGTGGCGTGGCCTTCCACCGAAGGGTCCTGCGGCAACAGCACCACCCGCGCGCCGGGCTGTGCCGATCGACGGCCCCGGTCCTCCTCCAGCGTGCCCGCCAGAAGCCGCAGCAACGTGGTCTTGCCCGCCCCGTTGCGCCCGATCAGCGCCAGCCGATCGCGGGGCGCCACGAACAGCGACAGGCCGTCGAACAGCCAGCCGTCGCCCTGGCGCAGCGCAATGTCTTCCAGCGAGATAAGGGGGGCCGCCATGGCGGCGGCGCTTGCCATGGCCGACCCGCTGAGGCAACCGGTGGGCGTGCTCCCCGCCCTATTCACAACATATTCACGCCGTGCGCCCTATCCCGCGCCACGGATTGCATGATGATGACAAAAAACGCTTTTCTCCTTCCCCTTCGGGCCGTGTCGGCGCTCGTGCTGCTAACGGCAGCGCCGGCGCTGCTGATGCCCGCTCCGGCTCTCGCCGAGCGCCCGGACCGTTCCGAGCGGGGCGTCGGCAGCGTCCGCTCCGGCTATCAGGGCCGTCCGGCGCGCGAAGTCTCCGATCAGGAACATGCCAAGGAACGGCGCGACACGGGGCAGAACAAGCGCTTCGAGGATCTGTTCAGCCGGGCGAGGTCGGTCGGTCGCGGCGAGTATCTGGGGGTTGAACCCGACATTTCCAGCAACATCTACCGCTTCAAGTTCATGCGCCCCACCGGCCAGGTGGTCTGGGTCGACATGGATGGCCGCACCGGTCAGGTTCTTGCCAAGCGCGACTGACGCTGCCACCCGAAATATTACCGAGGAGCACACCACCCCATGCGGATCCTGATCGTCGAGGATGAGCCCAACCTGGCCCGCCAGCTGCGCCAGACGCTGGAATCGGCCGGCTATGCGGTCGACAGCGCACACGACGGCGAAGAAGGGCAGTTCCTGGGCGAGACCGAAAATTACGACGCGGTGATCCTGGATCTCGGCCTCCCCGAAGTCGATGGGCTCACCGTGCTCGACCGCTGGCGCAAGTCCGGCCAGCGCATGCCGGTGCTGGTGCTCACCGCGCGCGACAGCTGGTCCGACAAGGTCGCCGGCCTCGATGCCGGCGCCGACGATTATCTGGCCAAGCCGTTCCAGTCCGAAGAGCTGATCGCGCGCCTCCGCGCGCTGATCCGCCGCGCCTCGGGCAATGCCTCGTCCGAGCTTGTGGCAGGCGACGTGCGGCTCGACACCCGCTCGGGCCGTGTCACCCTCGCGGGCGAACCGGTCAAGATGACCGCGCAGGAATACAAGCTCCTGTCCTACCTGATGCACCACAAGGGCAAGGTGGTCTCCCGCACCGAGCTGATTGAGCATATCTACGACCAGGATTTCGACCGCGACAGCAATACCATCGAGGTGTTCATCACGCGCATCCGCAAGAAACTGGGCGCCGAGCTCATCACCACCATCCGCGGCCTTGGCTACAGCCTCGAAGGCTGACGCGCCGGCGCCGCCGGTGGCCGTGGCTCCGGCAGGTCCGGCAGCGCCGCCCCCTCCGGTTGCGGCACCCCCCTCGACGTCTACGTCCGTGCGCCGAACGCCCGGCTCGCTCAGCCAGCGCATCGTGGCCTTGGCTGCGATCTGGATCGCCCTGCTGCTCGTGCTGGGCGGCTTCGCGCTGGACCGGATCGTCGCCGGCACCATCACGCGGAACTTCGACGAGCAGCTGGGAAAGGCGCTCCCCGCGATGATCGGCGCAGCAGAGCTGGACCCGTTCGGAGAGGTAAGGTTCAACCGGCCGCCGGTCGATCCGCGCTTCAACGAACCCTATTCCGGACTCTACTGGCAGGTCAGCGCCAAGGGCCGCATGCCGTTCCGCTCGCGTTCCCTGTGGGACCGTGACCTTGCAGTCGATCTCGAACGATCCTGCGTCGATCCTTGCGTCTCTCGCTCCGACGTATTCCGCAATGAACCGCTCCGGGTGATCGAGCGCGACGGCATCATCCCGGGCTCCGAGGTGGTGTGGCGCTTTGCCGTCGCGCAGAGCACGCAGCAGCTCGACGCCCAGCTGAGCGGGGTGCGACAGACGCTGTGGTGGTCGCTCGGCGCGCTTGGAGCCGGCCTGTTCGGGCTGGCGGTGGTGCAGGCCACAATCGGTCTCTCGCCCCTGAAGCGCATGTCGGCCGCGATCGCCGCCATCCGATCCGGCAAGGCCACCCGTGCCCCTACAGACAATGTCCCGCCCGAAGTCGCACCGCTCGTCAACGAACTAAACGCGCTGCTGGAGCATAATGAGAAAGCAGCAGATTCCTCGCGAATGCACGCCGGGAACCTGGCCCATGCCCTGAAGACCCCGATTAGCGTGCTGATGAACGAGGCCGCGGCTGACAGCCCCGATCTGGCCGACACCGTCGTGCGGGAGCTTTCCACGATGCGCCGCCATATCGACCATCATCTGGCGCGCGCCCGCGCGATGGGCCGGCGCACCGCCGCCACCGCCCGCGCCGATGTCTGGCCCGCCCTGGAGCGGCTGATCCATGCCATCGAGCTGATCTACGCCGATCGCAACATCGTGATCGACCTCGCCGGGGACCGCACCGCCGTGTTCCGGGGCGAGCGGCAGGATCTCGAGGAAATGGCCGGCAACCTCATCGACAATGCCGCCAAATATGGCGGGGGCCGGGTCTTCGTGACGGTTGCGCGGGAACCCGGCGCGAAGGGCGACGGCGCCGATGCCGGTTTCGTCAGCATCACCGTGGAGGACGACGGCAACGGCATTCCGGAAAAGCTCCGCGAGGGGCTGTTCGAGCGCGGCGCCCGGCTGGACACCGGCATGCCCGGCACGGGGCTAGGCCTTGCCATCGTCCGCGATGTCGCCGGCATCTACGGCGGCACGGTCGCGTTGCAGGAAAGCGAGGATCTGGGCGGGCTGATGGTGACCCTGCGGCTGCCGGCCGGCAGCGATGGAGGGCCGCCCCCCGGCTGATCGGCGGCCGGCCGCCCGGCTCGCCCGAACTTGACTTCGCGGGTCCCGTCATGCAAGCGCGCCGCCACTCGCCGGCCCCATACCGGCGACCCTGTCATGCCGTGCTGCCGTAGCTCAGTGGTAGAGCGCATCCTTGGTAAGGCTGAGGTCGGGAGTTCAATCCTCCCCGGCAGCACCATGACACTCTCCCGCTGCCAGACGGCCCATTGCAGGCTGGCGCCGATTGCCCGCTGGAACTCTTGCCCGAACCCGTGTCTAAATGGCCCGGGTTGAGTTGGGGGATCGATATGGCAACAGGCTCGGCAGCAGACGGTAAGGGCGGCCTTATCGCCCTTCTGATCCTGGGCGCCCTGGCATCGGTCGTCGCTCTGTATTTCGGGCGCGCCGTGTTCGAGCCGCTGGCCTTCGCCCTGTTCATCATTGCCCTGTCCGCCCCGCTGATGCTGTGGCTCCAGCAGCGCACCGGCAAGGCGCTGGCGCTGATCCTCACCGTCAGCCTGGTGATTGCGGTGGTCCTGCTCTTCTTCTCGATCATAGTCTGGGGGGTCGGCCAGATCGCCTCCTGGGTCGTCGCCAACATGGGCCGGTTCGACGCGGTCTATCGCTCGTTCGAAACCAGCATGGACCAGCGTGGCTTCCCGCTCGATATCCTCATTCCCACCAGCTTCGAGGCGCGCTGGATCCTGGGGCCTCTCGGGGCCTTCCTGTCGCAGGCGCAACTGATCAGCGGTTTCGTGCTGCTGATCTTCGTGTTCGTCGTGCTCGGCCTCACCGAAATGGAGGGGATGGGCCGGCGCCTGCGCCGCATTCAGGCCGAGCGACCCGGTTTGAAGGTTCTGGAAGTCGCGCAGGACGTGTCGGGAAAGTTCGGGCTCTACATGAAGGTGCGGCTGGTCATCAGCAGCATCGATGCCGTAGTCTGCTACCTGTTCTTTCGCATGATCGGCCTGGACGAGCCGCTGGCCTGGGCCATCCTGGTTGGGACGCTCAACTTCATTCCGTTCATCGGCCCGCTGATCGTCGCGGTCTTCATCGGCGTGTTCGCCGCCGCCCAGTTCGGCAGCCTGTGGATGGTGGCCGCCGCCGTCGGCGGGACCACGGCCATCAACTTCGTGCTGGGCAGCTATATCGAGCCGCTGATGGCCGGCAACGCGCTGTCGATGTCGGCGGTGCTGGTGCTGTTCTCGGTCTTCTTCTGGGCCATCGTCTGGGGCATCCCCGGGGCATTCATCGGGGTGCAGATCATGATCGTGATCCTAGCGGTGTGCCGCGTGGTGCCGTCTGCGGCCTGGGTCGCAGAGCTGTTCTCGGGCGATGGGGCAGGGTGAACGGTGGGTGGTCCACGGGGATTATCCTACAGGATTCTGGGTTAAGTGATTGGTCCGGTTGGATATAGGATTGTGCCACGTGGAACAATTTCTGACCGGATTGGTATTTGGGCGGGTTTGGGAGCAAGCTGAGGGGCCGGCCGGCGGCGGAACCTCCGAGTCCGGCTGTGTTTTCAAGAACCGAAGGAAGATGAAGAGCGCAGCCAAGCCGCGCCGTCGGACGGGTCAACGCTCGGCTTCGCCATTGCATCACCCGCCGCCTGCCCCAGCGAAGGCTGGCGGCCGGGCCTGC
>JANPJJ010000163.1:0-22267 GCA_031425455.1 Sandaracinobacter sp.
TTCGTTCAAGCCATCCGATGCATTGCGCCGGGCGGCCGGGAAACAGGAAGCGGGCCGGGTGCCGATGCGCCCTGCCGCTTGGCGGTCGCCCTAGCATGCACCCTGCGGGCCCGCAAGCCGCACGCAAGCCCCGAAGCCGCCGAGAGGCCGTTCAGCCGCGCTTGCGCTTCAGGATCAAATAAGCCGCGCCTTCGCCGCCGTGGCGGGGATGCGCACGGCGCACGGCTGCTATGCGCTGGCTGAGGCCCTGTTCGCCCAGCCAGCGCGGCAGGTCGGCCTTGATTCCGCCGCGCGGGGCGGGGCCGATGCGCAGCCCGGGCACCAGGTCGGCTGGCGCCGGGCCGGGCATATGGCCCTTGCCGGTGATGACGAGGATGGTGCGCAGGCCCCGCGCTTCCGCATCCAATACCCGGCGATAAAGAAGGTGGCGCGCGGAGTCCCGGCTGAGGCCGTGGAGGTCGATTGTGATGTCGGGCTCGAGGCGACCGCTGCCGAGCCGGCGGTCCCAGCTTTCGTCCAGCGTTTCGGTTCGCGCCGGTCCCGCTGTCGGCGGCGCGGCGGCGGGCGCCGGGGCGCGGCTCGGCCCGACACCGCGACGATCGGGGCCGCGGCGCTCGGGCACGGCACGCGCGACTTCGCCCACAGGATCGCCCACGGGTGCGATGACGGCAAGCTTCTGCAGCGGGTGGAGCGGCTGCACCGTCGCGACAACGCGTTGCCACAGCGCCTCCTCCTCGGCCCGAAGGCGGCGGGTCATGGGGTGGGCGGGGGCGCCAGGCGGGCAGCCGCGGCGTTGGGCAGCAGGAGGGTCGCCGTCAGCGGGGCCGCCAGCGCGCCGGCCTTGGCCCCGGCTTTGGCGCCGAAGCCAAAGAAGATGTCGAAGCGGTTCGCGCCTTTGATGGCGCCGCCGGTGTCTGCGGCCACCAGAAGGCGGCGAAACGGGGCGCCCTCCACCTCGGTTCCGATCCAAACCGGCGCTCCGAGCGGCAGCGTCGCGGGGTCTGCGGCGGCATTGGCTCCGGCAATCAGCGGCACGCCCAGCGCGCCGATCGGTCCGTCTAAATTGTCTGGCAGGCGGCGGAAGAAGATGTAGCTGGGGTTTTCCCGCATCAGCGCGGCGCCTGCGGCCGGATCGGCACGAAGCCAGGCCATGATCTCGGGCATCCTGGCCTTTTCGAGCAGGCCGCGCTCTCGCAGCAGCTTGCCGATCGCGACATAAGGATGGCCGTTATGCGCGGCATAGCCGATGCGGTATCCGGTGCCGTCCGGCAGGCGAACCCGGCCCGAGCCCTGGATCTGAAGGAAGAACAGCTCGACCGGGTCTGCCGCCCAGCCCAGCACCTGAGCCGAAGGCAGGGCGCCTTGTTCGATCGCGGCGCGATCGGGTGCGCGCACCACCCGGCCTTCGCGGACCATCCCGCGCAGCGTGCCGCCCGATATGCTCCAGTCCTTCAGGTCGATGTCGACCAGCTCCGGCGGGCGGCCCAGGATCGGGGCGGCGCCGGGGGCAGGGCCGGGAAGGCCGGCGATCTCCGGTTCGAAATAGCCGGTGGCAAGGCCGCGCCCGTCGCCGAGGCGGACGGGGGTGAAGTGTCGCTGGAAGAAGCTCGCCGGGTCGGCCGCTGAATTGGACCCTGCATCGGTGCAGGCGGCGGACCAGTCCGAAGCTTCGGTCAGGCCTGAGGTGTCGGCGCGCTTGAGCAGCCGGGGGCAGGCCCGGCGAAACGCGGCGAGGGCGTCGGCGGTCGCGACAAAGCCGACAATGGGGGGCGCCTGCCGGGCCACCGCACCCGCCGGCGCGACGCCCGGCTGGGCCAAAGGCCGATGGGACGCCGCCTGGGCGGGCACAACGGACGGGGCGACCCGAGGCTGGCTGGCACAACCGGCGATCAGCAGGACCGTCAGTACCGCAACGCGGCCAACCGGAGATCCCAGCCGGTGCCGGGACAACATGGAACGATGTTGCCGGCGGGTCTCTGCCCTCACGCCTCTTCGTCGGTGGCGACCAGGATCCATGCCGGGTCCGAAGAGGCGGTATGGTGGCTGAAAGTCCAGATATCATGTGTCTCGACGGTCTTGCCTGCGTCGCCGGAAATCACCCGGCCTTCGGCGTCCCGGGTGACACTGACGATCTCGGCATCGAAGCGGACGGTGATCTCCGCCATGGTGCCGGTCATCTGCGCGCCGACGATCTGGGCGCGGTCCACCTGCAACAGCCGGTTCTCGACGCTTTCGCCGGATGCCTTGCGAGCCTCGATCACGGCACGGAACTCGGCCAGCATCTCGTCCGAAACCAGATCCTGTAACTGGGCACTGTCGCCCTTCCAGAAGGATTCCAGCACCATTGCATAGGCACCCTGCGCCCCGGCCAGGAAACGCTCGGGCGAGAAGCTGCGGTCGGCGCGGGCGATTTCTTCCAGCCCCGGGCGAACATTCGGGTCCACGTCCGCCGGCAGGTCGATTGCGATGGGTGCCTCCGGCTCCGCCCGCGGGCGGCCGGACGGGCGGGCGACATCGGGCCCGGCCGGCCGGAACGGATCCGCAACGGGCTTTTCATGGCCGGTGCGCCGCCCCAGCACATGATAAAGGCGCAGGCCGATGAAGCCGGCCAGCATCGCCAGAAAGAAAATTTCAACCCAACCGCTCTGCATGACCACTGCCTCTACCTGCCGCCTCTACATGCCCACGGCGCCGAACGCCAGCCGGCCACGCCTGCCCGGACGATGATTTACGGTTGCCTGGGCGCAAGATGCAACCACCTTGTCGAAATAGGGCCGTTGGCGACACGCGCAAGGCCACCATGGTGCCGCAGCTTGCGGCCTCTCGCGGCGGCTGCTAGCCGCAGCCGCGAAATCCGCGCCGGTCGGCGCCGTCCGCACAAGCAAGAAGAGACACCATGACCGAGATCACCCCCGAAGCTGCCGAAGCCCTCGCCAATGGCGCCGACCTTACCCCGCAGGCCGGGATCCTGGCGCAATATGTGAAGGACCTCTCGTTCGAGAACCCGAACGCGCCCCAATCGCTGCAGATGCAGGGCCAGCCCAAGATCGAGATCAATGTGAATGTGAACGCCCGCGCCGGGGGGCAGGACATGTTCGAAGTCGAGCTGAAGATCGACGCGACAGCCCGCAGCCAGGACGACAAGCTCGCCTTCCAGGTGGAGCTGCTCTACGCCGGGCTGTTCCGGCTGGCCGGGGCTCCGGCCGAGGCGATCGAACCGTTCCTGATCGTCGAAGCGCCGCGCATCCTGTTCCCGTTCGCGCGCCGCGTGATCGCCGATGCGGTCCGCGACGGTGGCTTTCCGCCGCTTATGCTGGAGCCGATCGACTTCGGCGGCCTCTATCTCCAGCAATTGGAAGCGCGCGGCGACGGCGGCGGCATGGCCGAGGCCGAGCCGATGGGGAACGCCTGACCGGAAGCGGCGGGCGCGGGCGCCCCTGATGTTGCCGACAAGATGTCCCTGATCCGCGCCGCCACCACGGTCGGCGGATTCACCTTGCTGTCGCGGCTGGTCGGCTTCGTGCGCGACCTGCTGATGGCGCGATACCTGGGCGCCGGCTTCGCGTCGGATGCGTTCCTGGTCGCGTTCCGGCTACCCAACCTGTTCCGCTCGCTGTTCGCCGAAGGGGCCTTTTCCGCCGCCTTCGTGCCGATGGTATCGGCCCGCATGGGCGAGGGTACCAGCCGCGAGGCCGGGCTCAAGGCCGCGGTTCGCTTCACGGAGCAGGCGCTGGCGCTGCTGCTGCCGATCCTGCTGATCTTCACGGTCGTCATGATGCTGGGCGCCGTCCCCGTGGTGTGGCTGATGACCGGCGGCTTCTCGGACGGCAGCCCGGAAAAGCTGGCGCTTACCGCCGGCTTCGCGCGGCTCACCTTTCCCTATCTGATGCTGATCTCGCTGGTGTCGCTGCTGGGCGGGTTGCTCAACGCGCTGGGCCGCTTCTGGGTCAATGCGGCGGCCCCCATCCTCCTCAACCTGGTGATGATCGTCAGCCTTGTCTTCTTCCAGGGCGCCAACGAACTGGAGCAGGCGCGCAACCTCGCCGCGACCGTCACGATCGCGGGCATCACGCAGCTGCTGTTCCTCGCTTGGGGCTGCTGGCAGGTCGGCGCGATGCCCCGCCTCGTCCTGCCCCGCATGACCTCCGAGATGCGCACGCTGCTGAGGCGCATCGGCCCGGCCGCGATCGGGGCGGGGGCGGTGCAGATCAACCTGCTGGTGTCCACCATGATCGCCGCGCGCCTGCTGGAGCAGGGGTCGGTCAGCTATCTTTATTATGCCGACCGGTTGAACCAGCTGCCGCTGGGCATCATCGGCGTCGGAGTCGGCGTGGCGCTGCTGCCGACCATGGCGCGGCTGATCGGGGCCGGGAAGCCCGAGGCTGCCGTCCACCAGCAGAACCGCGCCATCGAATTTGCGCTTCTGCTCACCCTGCCCGCGACGTTTGCCTTCGTCGTCTCAGCCGAACCCATCACGCGCGCCCTGTTCCAGCAAGGCGCGTTCAGCGCCGAGGATGCGGCGAAATCCGCGGCAGCGCTCCAGGCCTTTTCGCTCGGCCTGCCGGCCTATATCCTGATCAAGGTGCTGACCCCGGGCTTTCACGCCATGGGGGACACCCGCACGCCGATGCGGATCGCGCTGATCGCGATTGCGGTCAATCTCGTCGGCAATCTCACCCTCATCTGGCCGTTGCAGCATGTCGGCATCGCCTTGGCGACTTCGATTTCCGCCTGGGTGAACGTCGGCATCCTCTATGCGACACTGCAGCGGCGGGGGCGCTTTCTCATCGATGCAGGGCTGGCGCGGGCGGCGCCGCGCATGCTGGCGGCGGCCGGGGCGATGGGGGCCACGCTGTGGCTGCTGAACGGGCTTGTGCTGCCCCATGTCGCAGGCGGCCTGGCCCCGCGGGTGCTGGCGCTCGGTGCGCTGGTGGGTACCGGCGCGCTGGTCTATTTCGCGGTCGGGCTGCTACTGGGGGCCTACAGCCCAAGGCAGCTGATCCAGAGTTTCAGGCGGGACGTTGCATGAGGATCGTTTCGGGAATCCAGCCGACCGGCAGCCTGCACCTGGGCAATTACCTGGGGGCCATCCGCAACTGGGTGCGGATGCAGGATGCGCTGAAACCGGGCGAACAGGCCTGGTTCTTCATCGCCGACATGCACGCGATCACGATGTTCCAGAACCCGGCCGAGCTGAAGCAGGCGACCCGGGAAATCGCAGCGGCGCTGATGGCCGCCGGAATCGATCCGGCGAAGTCGGTGCTGTTCAACCAGAGCCAGGTGGCCGAGCATGCCGAGCTCGCCTGGGTGCTGGGCTGCACCGCGCGGATCGGCTGGCTGAACCGGATGACCCAGTTCAAGGAAAAATCCGGCAAGGACCGCGAGGGGGCCTCGGTCGGGCTTTATACCTACCCGGTGCTGCAAGCGGCCGACGTGCTGCTTTACAAGGCGACGCATGTGCCGGTCGGCGACGACCAGAAACAGCATCTGGAGCTGGCACGCGACATCGCGACCAAGTTCAACACGGACTTCGCCCGTGAGGTCTTTCCGCTGCCCGAGCCGACGATTCCGCTGGCAAGCCCCCGGGTCCGGAGCCTGCGCGACGGGGCCGCCAAGATGTCGAAGTCCGACCGGTCGGAACAGAGCCGCATAAACCTTACCGACAGCGAGGACGAGATCCGGAACAAGCTGAAGCGTGCAAAGACCGATCCGGAGCCGCTGCCCGGCGACATCAAAGGGCTGGAAGGCCGGCCCGAGGCAAAGAACCTGGTCGAAATCCATGCGACACTTTCGGGTGAAAGCGTCGAGTCCGTGCTGGGCCGGTTCGAAGGGCGGGGCTTCGGGCAGTTCAAGCCGGCGCTTGCCGATCTGGTGGTCGCCCACCTCGCGCCGATGAACGCGCGCTTCCGCGAACTGCTGGAGGCACCCGGGCAGATCGACGCCGCGCTGGCAGCCGGCGCCGAAACCGCAAGAAGCGTAGCCCGGCAGACCATGGCCGAGGTTCGCGAGGCGGTCGGGTTCCTGCGCTGATGGCAGCAAGCCTCCTGGTCGGGCACGCACAGTGCGAACAGTCCCGGACCGGCGTGACGGTGCTGATCCCCGATGCCCCGGTCGTGATGGCCTGCGATGTTCGCGGCGGCGGGCCGGGCACGCGGGAGACCGACGCGCTGGAGCCCTCCACATTGGTGGAGCGGGTGCATGGCCTCGTGCTGTCGGGCGGCAGCGTGTTCGGGCTGGCGGCCGCCGACGAGATCGTGCTGCAACTGGCGCGAAGCGGGCGCGGATTGCAGATGGCCGGCGGGCTGAGCGTTCCTGTGGTGCCGGCCGCGATCCTGTTCGATCTGGCGAACGGCGGCGACAAGAGCTGGGCGGGCGAGGGCGGAAGCGAGCCGCCCTATCGACGCCTGGCGCGCGAGGCTTTTGCAGCCACGAGCGAGCAGCCGGAAGAGGGCCGCATCGGCGCCGGCTTCGGGGCGCGGGCCGGCAGCCGGCCGGGCGGGTTCGCGACGGTATCCGCACAGCTCGACGGCGGCGGCACGGTGACAGCCTATCTCGCGGTCAACAGTTTCGGCGAAGTGCAGGATGGCGAACCGCCGACGTCGGGGCCGGTGCCGGCCCCGAAACTGGCCGGGTTGGGCGGCGCGGGAAGCACCTGCATCGGCGCGATCGCGACCGACGTACCGCTGACCCGCGCGGCGGCGCGCAGGCTTGCCATCATGGCGCACGATGGTCTGGCCCGCGCCATCCGCCCGATCCACACCCCGTTCGACGGCGACGTGCTGTTTGCAATCGGGTTGTTGCCCGAGACACCGGCCCGGGTCGATCCCGTGCTGCTGGCCGAGCTCGGAACGCGGGCGGCCGACTGCATCGCGCTCGCCGCCCGTCGGGCCGTGCGGCTCGCTGGCATTTGATCTAGGGGCAGGGCCTGCGGCCTTGCGGAAGCCGCCCCGCTGGTGAAAGAGCGCGGGCAACGAGACAGCCAGATAGCGAGACCGAAGATGCGCCAGATCGACCATGTGATTGCCGGCACGGTGCCGGCATCGTCGCGGTTCGGAGATATCTTCGACCCCAATGCCGGCACCATCCAGGCGCGGGTGCCGCTGGGGGATGCGGCCGTGCTGGAAACGGCCGTGCAGGCCGCGCTGAAGGCGCAGCCTGGCTGGGCAGCTACCAACCCGCAGCGCCGCGCCCGGGTGATGTTCAACTTCAAGGCACTGGTCGAAAAGAACATCGACGAACTGGCGCGCCTGCTCAGCTGCGAGCATGGCAAGGTGGTGGCCGATGCGCGAGGCGACATCCAGCGCGGGCTGGAAGTGATCGAATATGCCTGCGGCATCCCGCACGCGCTGAAGGGCGAATATACCCAAGGGGCAGGGCCGGGGATCGACGTCTATTCAATGCGAGTGCCGCTGGGGATCGGCGCGGGCATCACGCCGTTCAACTTCCCCGCGATGATCCCGATGTGGATGTTCGGGGTCGCGATCGCCTGCGGCAACGCCTTCCTCCTGAAACCCTCCGAACGCGATCCGAGCGTTCCCGTCCGCCTCGGCGAGCTGATGCTGGAAGCCGGCGCGCCCGAAGGCATCCTCCAGGTGGTGCACGGCGACAAGGAGATGGTGGACGCGATCCTCGATCATCCGGCAATCGCCGCGATCAGCTTCGTCGGATCGTCCGACATCGCGCAGTATATCTACGCGCGTGGCACCGCGAACGCCAAGCGCGTGCAGGCGATGGGCGGGGCCAAGAACCACGGCATCGTGATGCCCGACGCCGATCTGGACCAGGTGGTGAACGATCTGGCGGGCGCCGCCTTCGGCAGCGCCGGCGAGCGCTGCATGGCGCTGCCGGTGGTGGTGCCGGTCGGCGAGAAGACCGCGGTTGCGCTGCGCGAGAAGATGATCCCGGCGATGGCAAAGCTCCGGATTGGCGTGTCGACCGACCCCGATGCCGACTATGGCCCGGTGGTGAATGCAGTGCACAAGGCGCGCGTGGAGAGCTGGATCCAGACCGGCGTCGATGAAGGGGCCGAGCTGGTCGTCGACGGGCGCGGGTTCAAGTTGCAGGGGCATGAGGACGGCTTCTTCGTCGGCCCCAGCCTGTTCGACCATGTGAAGCCGACGATGCAAAGCTACAAGGAAGAGATTTTCGGGCCGGTCCTGCAGATCGTGCGGGCCGAGAGCTTCGAGGATGCGGTGCGGCTGCCGAGCGAGCATCAATATGGCAACGGCGTCGCGATCTTCACGCGCAACGGCCACGCCGCGCGCGAGTTCGCGGCACGGGTGAACGTGGGGATGGTCGGGATCAACGTGCCGATCCCGGTGCCGGTCGCCTATCACACCTTCGGCGGCTGGAAGCGAAGCGCGTTCGGCGATCACAACCAGCACGGCCCGGAGGGCGTACGGTTCTGGACCAAGGTGAAGACGATCACGCAACGCTGGCCAGACGGGACAGCAGACGGAAGCGCGGCGAACGCGTTCGTCATTCCGACGATGGGATAGGGACATGAGCTACGAGACATTGCGGGTCGAGCAGCGCGGCGCCGTCACGCTGGTCACGCTGAACCGCCCCCAGGCGCTGAACGCGCTGAACAATGCCGTGCTGCAGGAATTGCTGGCGGCGTTCGCGGCCTATGATGCGGACCCCACCCAGCGGTGCGCGGTGTTGACCGGCAGCGAAAAGGCCTTTGCCGCCGGGGCCGACATCAAGGAAATGCAGCCTCAGGGCGTGGGCGACATGTTCGGCGGCAATTATTTCGCCGGCTACGAGCTGCTGACCCGGACCCGCAAGCCCATCATCGCGGCGGTCGCCGGCTATGCCCTGGGCGGCGGCTGCGAGCTTGCCATGATGTGCGACATGATCATCGCCGCCGACAGCGCGAAATTCGGCCAACCCGAAATCAAGCTGGGGGTCACGCCCGGCATGGGCGGGTCGCAGCGGATGGCGCGCGCGATCGGCAAGGCGAAAACGATGGACATGTGCCTGACCGGGCGGATGATGGACGCGCGCGAAGCCGAAGCCTCCGGCCTCGTCGCGCGGGTGGTGCCGGCCGCCGATCTGCTGGCGGAATCGCTGAAGGCAGCCGAGACGATCGCCGCCATGCCCCCGCTCGCTGCCTTGGCGGTGAAGGAGCAGGTCAACGTCGCGTTCGAAACGACGCTGGCGCAAGGCGTGCTGTTCGAGCGGCGGCTGTTCCACGGCCTGTTCGGCACAGTGGACCAGAAAGAGGGCATGGCAGCCTTCGTGGAAAAGCGGCCCGGAAAATGGGTGGGGAAATGAGCGACCGGATGACCGTCGCCTTCATCGGGCTGGGCAATATGGGGGGCGGCATGGCCGCCAACCTGGCGGCAAAAGACTTCGCGGTTCGCGCCTTCGATCTGTCGGTGGCAGCGCTGGCGAAGGCCGAAGCTGCCGGGTGCACGCCCTGCAACAGTGCCCCAGAAGCCGTTTTGGGTGCCGGGGTGGTCGTCACCATGCTGCCCGCAGGCCAGCATGTCGCGGCGACCTACCGCGACGCGCTGTTCGGAACGGCGGCGCCGGGCACGCTGCTGATCGATTGCTCCACCATCGACGTCGGCACTGCAAAGACGGTCGCCGCCGAAGCAGCCGCCTACGGCCTCGTCGCAGTCGACGCCCCTGTGTCCGGCGGGATCGCCGCTGCCAACGCCGGCACGCTGACGTTCATGGTCGGCGGCACCGACGAGGGCTTCGCGCGGGCAAAACCCGTGCTGGAAGCGATGGGCAAGGCCGTGATCCACGCCGGCGCCAACGGCGCCGGGCAGACCGCCAAGATCTGCAACAACATGCTGCTCGGTGCTTCGATGGTGGCGACCGCGGAGGCATTCCTTCTGGCCAGGAAGCTCGGGCTCGATCCGCAGCGCTTCTACGACATCGCCTCGGTGTCGTCGGGGCAGAGCTGGTCGATGACAAGCTATTGCCCGCTGCCGGGCGTCGGCCCCGAGACGCCGGCAGATCGCGACTATCAGGGCGGCTTTGCGGTCGCCTTGATGCTGAAGGACCTGCGGTTGGCGGCAGAGGCAGCCGGGCTGGCAGGGGCCGAAACCCCGATGGGGGCGAAGGCGCTGGAACTCTACGAGGATTTCGCCGCGCAAGGGCAGGGCGGCCTCGACTTCTCGGCGATCATCAGGGCCCTCGAACAATAGGGCAATGAGGCAATAGGGCAGCATTGCTTGCCCATCCGTTGACCCCTGCGGGCGATGGGTGCAAGGCGCGAACCTTCCGCGATCTTCACGATGGGCACCGCCGCCATGGCCTCCACTCCGTTCGCCGACGAACTCCGCCGCTGGCACCGCGCCCCCGAGCCCGACGTGCTGGCGCCGTTACTGCCCGCGGCGACCATTGCGCCCGGCGAGCGCGACGCCGTGCTGGCGCGCGCGTCGGGCCTGCTGGCCGATCTTCGCGCCGCCGAAATGGAAGGCTGGGTCAACCGCTTCCTTCAGCAGTACCGGCTGAACACCGCCGAGGGAAAGGCGCTGCTCAGCCTGGCAGAAGCCTTCCTGCGCGTGCCCGACACCGAGACTGCGGACCTCCTGATCCGCGACAAGCTGGGCGAGGCCGAGTGGGACCGATTCGCCGGGCAGTCGGACTCGCCCCTGGTGAACTCGGCAACCTGGGGCCTCGTGATCACCAAGGCGCTGGTCAGGGAAGAGGGCGGCGCGCTGAAGCGGCTGATCGCGCGCGCCGGCGAGCCGTTCGTACGGACGGCGGTGGGCGCGGCGATGAAGCTGATGGCACAGATATTCGTCATGGGCCGCAACATCGATGAGGCCCTGAAGCGAGCAGATGAAAAGGATTACAAGGACTTCACCGCCAGCTTTGATATGCTGGGAGAGGCTGCGCGCACCCACGAGGACGCGGCCCGATATGCGCAGGCCTATGTCGCCGCACTCGAAGCGGTGGGACGGCAGGGCAATCGTCGGGCGCACAGCATCTCGGTAAAGCTCTCGGCGCTGCACCCGCGCTATGAAACCGCCCATGCCGCCGAGGCGGTGCCGGCACTCACCGACCTCCTGCTGGGGCTCGCCCGTCGCGCAGCGTCGCTGAACGTCGGGCTCACGATCGATGCCGAGGAGCAGGACCGGCTGCTGATGTCGCTCGACATCATCGGAGCCATCGCGCGCGATCCCGGGCTGAAAGGCTGGGATGGGCTGGGAATGGCCGTGCAGGCCTATGGCAAGCGCGCCCGGCCGCTCGTCGACTGGGCGCAAGCGCTCGGGGCGGAGACAGGGCGGCGCCTCCAGGTTCGGCTGGTGAAGGGCGCCTATTGGGACAGCGAGATCAAGCGCGCCCAGGAAAACGGGCTCAGCGGCTATCCGCTGTTCACGCGCAAGGGCGCAACCGACGTCTCCTATCTCGCCTGCGCCAAGGTCATGCTGGCGAGCCCGCACATCTTCCCGGCCTTCGCCAGCCACAATGCGCTGACGGTGGCGACCATCGCCGAATGGGCCGGCACGTCGCGCGATTTCGAGTTCCAGCGGCTGCACGGCATGGGTGGCGGCCTGTACGAGCGGATGGTGCGAGAGGAGGGCTATGGCTGCCGGCTCTATGCCCCGGTCGGCGGCCACCGCGACCTGCTCGCCTATCTGGTGCGGCGCCTGCTGGAGAATGGCGCCAATTCCAGCTTCGTGCACCAGCTGTCCGACAGCGGCATCAGCGAGGCCGAGCTACTGGCCGACCCTGCCCTTAGGATCGCGGCCGTGGGCGGCGCCCCGCATCCCTCCATCCCGCTTCCCGCCGCGATCTTCCCGGGCCGGCGCAACTCCGCCGGGCTCGATCTCGGAGATGCCGACACGCTGGAGCGGGTTGAGGGGGCAATTGCCGCTGCCCTGGCGCAGCCGCACCTCGCCGCCCCGCTGATCGGGGGGCAGTCGGCCGCAGGCACCTCGCGCCCGGTCGCAAATCCGGCAGACCCTTCGGAGATCGTCGGGGAAGTGGTGGAGGCCACGGCGGCGCATGTCGCGCGCGCGCTTGCGCTGGCAGAGGCCGCCGCCCCGGGCTGGGCCGCGACACCGGTAGAGATACGCGCCGCCGCGCTGGAAGCTCTCGCCGACCGGCTCGAGGCAGACCGCGACCCGCTTCTCGCGCTGCTGCAGGCAGAGGCCGGGAAGACGCTGGGCGATGCCATGGCCGACCTGCGCGAAGCGGTCGATTTCTGTCGATACTATGCAGTGGAGGCGCGGCGACAGTTCTCCCCGATCGACCTGCCCGGGCCGACCGGCGAAGCCAACAGCCTGCACCTGGCCGGGCGCGGTGTCGTCGTAACAATCGCCCCCTGGAACTTCCCGCTGGCGATCTTCCTGGGGCAGACCGCCGCCGCCCTCGTCGCCGGAAATGCGGTCATCGCCAAGCCCGCGCCGCAGACCCCGCTGATCGCGATGCGGGCCGTGCGCCATGCCCATGCCGCCGGCATTCCAGCCGATGTGCTGGCGCTGCTTCCCGGCGGTGGCGACGTCGGCGCCGCGCTCACGGCGGACCGGCGGGTGGCGGGTGTCGCGTTCACCGGATCGACCCGCACCGCCCGCGCCATCGCGCGCAGCCTGCTGGCGGACGATGCCCGCCCGCTGGTGCCGCTGATCGCCGAGACCGGCGGGCTGAACGCGATGATCGTCGATTCGACTGCACTGCCCGAGCAGGTCGTGCAGGATGTCGTCACGTCCGCGTTCCGCTCGGCCGGGCAGCGCTGCTCCGCGCTCAGGCTGCTGATGCTCCAGGAAGAGGTCGCCGCGCCTGTTATCGAGATGCTGAAGGGTGCGATGGACACGCTGGCGATCGGAAACCCTCGCGAGCGCCGAACCGACATCGGCCCGGTGATCGACGAGGCGGCATGCCGGCGCCTGACAACCTATCTGGCGGCGCATCCGGCGCGCATCCTGCACCAGCGCGCCACACCTGAAATCGGCTGGTTCGTGCCGCCCACCCTCCTCCGGCTGGATGCCCCGGAGGAGCTGAGCGAGGAGTGGTTCGGCCCGATTCTGCATATCGCCACCTGGCGCGCGGGGGAGCTGGAGACGCTGGTCGGGCGGATCAACGCCGCCGGCTATGGCCTGACGATGGGGCTGCACAGCCGGATTGCGGCCGCGGCAGACCTGGTCCGGCGGACGGCAAAGGTCGGCAATCTCTATGTGAACCGGGCGATGATCGGGGCGGTGGTGGGGGCGCAGCCGTTCGGCGGGGAGGGGCTTTCAGGCACCGGCCCCAAGGCCGGCGGGCCGCATTATCTGCCGCGCTTCGCGGTGGAACGCGCGGTCAGCATCGACACGACCAGCAGCGGCGGCAACGCCAGCCTGCTGTCGATCGAGGCGTGATCCTCAGACCCGCCGCCACTGGCTCGGCGTAACGCCGACCACCCGCCGGAAACTGGCCGTGAAGCGGCTGTGGCTCCGATAGCCGCAGGCATTGGCAATTTCCTCCACGCCCATGTCGGTGGCGCAAAGCAGGTGACGGGCGCGCACCATCCGGCGCGCGGTCAGGTGGCCATGCGGGGTGCGCCCCGTCTCGGCGTGAAAACTGCGGGCAAAATGGAACGGCGAGAGCCCCGCAGTCTCGGCCATCGACGCCAGGGTGACGCTGCCCCCCAGCTCGGCCTCGACATGGTCCAGCACGCGCCGCAACGTCGGGCGCGACAGCCGGATCGGCGTTGCTCGGGGGTGCGATGCGCCAGTCGCGGTTTCCACCAGTCCGCCCAGCAGCGATTCCAGCGCGGTTTCGAAGCTCAGCCCGCTGTCCGCCGCTGCTGCACAGCGCATCAGCCGCTGCATCGGGCCGGTCAGCCGCGCGGACTGGAGGCCGATGACGGCTGGCAGGTCGAGCGTCCGGGGGTCGCGCCGGGCAATCCGGTCCGCCGCCCGGTCTAGCACCGCCGGCGGCAGGTAAAGGTGGGCAAAGGCGATCGGCCCCTCCGTCACCCAGTCGAAGCGGCTGCCTTGCGGCACGATGGTGATGCCGCCGTCCGGTACTTCCACCGTCAGTGCGGGGCCTTCGCCGCTGCGGTTCACCCGCTTGGCGCCGCCCAGGTGCAGCACGATGTAGTGCCGGTCGAGCCGAGGTTGCGGCATGACCGGCGACGTGCCCGACCAGGCGCACAGCTCTACCCCGTGCGCGGCCGCGCGCAGGTCCGGCGGACGGCTGAGGCGTGCAGCCCATTGAGCAGGGGTGGCGGTGGCCATGGCTGCGAACCTGCCGCATCGCAGCACAGCTGGCAACGGCCCCGCCTGTGCTGCCACTGTGCCGATCTTGCGCCGCCGTCCGGCGCGCTGGATGATGCCCCGCAGACGCCATGCTAGGGGAAGTGCGAAGGAGTCCGCGTGGCAAGCATCCCTGTCGACAGCATGGAACCGGACGTCGAGTGGCAGCAGCGCCACAGCGCCGTCACGCGACTGACCCATTGGGTCCGGGTGGTGGCGCTTGCCTGCCTGATGATGTCGGGCCTGCAGATCTTCAACGCCTATCCGCGTCTGCACTGGGGCAATATCGGCAGCGACCATGATTCCGCCTGGCTGGAAATCGGCGCCATGAACGGGCGCGGCATGGTGCGCGCAGGCAATCTCGAGATCGACACGACCGGGCTGCTCGGTCTCTCCCGGCAGGACGGCGCAACCGAAATGAAGGCCTTCCCCGGATGGGCGACGCTTCCCGCCACCCGCGATCTCGCAAGCGCGCGTCGCTGGCACTTCTTCTGGGCCTGGGTGTTTGTCATCAACGGGCTGATATATCTGGCCGTCGAGTTCGCCTCCGGCCGGTTCCGCTTGCGCATGTTCCCCAGCCGCGACGAGCTTGCCCCCGCGCACCTGATGAATGAGATCGTGAGCCACGCAGGGCTGAAGTTCCCGAAAGGCGAAGGCGCCCGAACTTATAATGTGCTGCAGAAGATCGCTTATCTGGCGGTGCTGCTCGGCCTGCTGCCGCTGATGGTGCTGACCGGCCTCACCATGTCGCCATCGTTCAGCGCCACCCTGCCGCTTGCCGAACTGTTCGGCGGCCGGCAGTCCGCCCGCTCGCTGCATTTCATCACCATGTGGCTTCTGGTCGGCTTCGTGCTGCTCCATGTGGGGCTCGTCATGCTGGCAGGGGCGTGGAACCTGCTGCGCTCCATGGTAACGGGCCGGTTCGCCATCCGGAAAGGCGTCTACTGATGGACGTGTCCAGGCGTTCGATCCTCCTGGGCAGCGGCCTGCTGCTGACGGGCTGCGACGGTGCAAGTCGCGATCCCCGGGTTTTGAAGCTTTTGTCCAGCGCCGAGGGGCTGACGATGGGCGCGCAGAGGCTGGTCGGTCGCAACGCGCTGGCGACCGAGTTCGATGCCGGCGAGATATCGCCCCGGTTCAAGGCCAACGGCAACATAGACCCGACCACGCCGCGGTATCTGGCGCAGCGCCGAACCGGTTTTGCAGACTGGCGCGTCGTCGTGGACGGCCTGGTCGACCGCCCGCTGTCGCTGTCGCTGTCCGATCTTACCCGGATGCCGCAACGCACCCAGATCACCCGGCACGACTGCGTGGAAGGGTGGAGCGCGATCGGGCAGTGGACCGGGCCGGTGCTGGGCCCGATCCTGCAAGCGGCCGGGGTCAAGTCCACCGCTCGTTACGCCGTCTTCCACTGCGCCGACTCCTTCGGAACCTCGCCCTATTATGAAAGCGTCGACATGGTGGACGCCTTCCACCCGCAGACGATCCTGGCGCACCGGCTGAACGGCGAGCCGCTGCCGGTGGGCAACGGCGCCCCGGTGCGGCTGCGGGTGGAGCGACAGCTGGGCTACAAGCACGCCAAATATGTGGAGCGGATCGAGCTTCGCGATACATTGGCCGGTGTCGGGCGCGGCAAGGGCGGCTATTGGCCCGATCGCGGTTACGAATGGTATGCCGGCATCTGAAGGCGCACTTGTGAGGCGCGTCCGGCGCCGCTAACCCCGCGTGGATGGCAGCGGTTCTGGTCGAGGATGGCCCCTGGAGGGGCTGGAAGGCGTGGCACGCGGTGCCCGAGGGCCGCTTTGTCGATGGCCTGGGCGACGTGTTCTACCGCGACGAAGCCGTAAACGGCGGGCCGGGCATCCTCGCCTGCATCGAAACCGCGCGCAAGCACGCCAACGGGCTCGGTTTTCTTCATGGCGGCTTCCTGATGGCGTTCGTTGACGTCACCATGTTCGCCACGATCCGGCACATGCTGGCGACCCAGGCCGGAGTCACGCTCCAGTGCAGCACCGACTTCATCGGGGCCGGCGACGTCGGCAAGGTGCTGGAAGGCCGCGGCCATGTCGTCAAGGAAACCGGCAAGATGGTCTGGGTTGCCGGCACGCTGACGCAGGACGACGGCCGCCATCTGGTGGCGCAGTGGCACGGCCTGCTTCGCAAGGTCCCGCGCAACCGGTGAGTGCAGTTCGCGCGACCTATGATGCTCTGGTGGCCTCGGGGCAGCTCCGGCCGGATGCGACGCAATCGGCGATTGTAACCAAGCTGGAGGCGCTGGCGCAGATGCTGGAGGCACCGCGGCCGCAACCGGGCCTGCTGGCGCGGCTGTTCGGGGCGCGGCCCCCGGCCCCCGTGCGCGGCATCTACCTTTGGGGTGGCGTGGGGCGCGGCAAGTCCATGCTGATGGACCTGTTCTTCCAGCATGTGTCGGTCCCGCCGGCGCGCCGGGTGCATTTCCACGCCTTCATGCTGGAAACCCACGCCCGGATCGCAGCCGCGCGCGATGCCGGCGGCGGTGACCCGATCCCGGCGGTCGCGGCGCAATGGGCGGCACAGGCGCGGCTGCTCGCGTTCGACGAGATGCAGGTCACGAACGTCGCCGATGCGATGATCCTGTCGCGCCTGTTCACGGCGCTGCTCGCAGCCGGGGTCACCGTGGTCGCCACCTCCAACCGGGCCCCGGCAGACCTCTACAAGGATGGCCTGAACCGCGAGCTGTTCCTGCCCTTCATCGCGCTGCTGGAGCGCGAGCTCGATGTGGAGGCGCTGAACGGGCCGACCGATTATCGTCTCGACCGGCTCGGCGGGATGCCGACCTACTACACGCCGAACGGCCCTGCAGCGTCGGCGGCACTCTCCGAGCTGTTCTTCCGCCTCACCGACTTTCCGGTCGAAGACCGTGCCAATGTGCCCACCGCGGAGCTGGATGTCGGCGGCAGTCGAAGCCTGCACGTCCCCAAAAGCCTGAAAGGCGTCTGCGTGTTCAGCTTCAAGCGGCTGTGCGGCGAAGCCAGGGGCGCGGCCGACTATCTTGCGGTCGCGCGCACCTATCACACGCTAGTTCTGGTCGGAGTGCCTGTGCTGGGCGCGGACAGGCGCAACGAAGCCGCCCGTTTCGTGACCTTGATCGACGCGCTCTACGAATGGCATGTGAAGCTGCTGGTGGCAGCCGATGCCCCGCCAGACCGGCTTTACCCGCAAGGCGACGGAAGATTCGAGTTCGAGCGAACGGTCTCGCGCCTGATGGAAATGCAGTCGGCGGACTATCTCGCCGAGGGCCATGGCCTGAGGGCCTGACCCTGTGCAAAAGGGCGTTGCGGCCCCCGGGATTGCGCCATAGGCCAGCGCCCGTATGGAAAAGGCCCGCACGCATATCCTCCCGCTGCTTCTGGCGCTTCTTGCCCTGGCCGGGCTGGGCGGCGGGCTCTGGTGGTTCCTGGAAGGCCGCCACCGGCAGTCCACCGACAACGCCTATGTCGAGGCCGATATGGCGGTGATGGCGGCCAAGGTGCCGGGCTATGTCGCCGCGGTTGACGTGACCGACAACCAGGCCGTGAAGGCGGGGCAGCCTCTGGTTCATATCGTCGACGCCGATTACCGCGCAGCGCTGGCGAAGGCCGAGGCGGAGGTCGCGCGGCTGTCGGGCGAACGCGGGGCGGCCGGCGCTCGAACTATGGCGGAGGTGAATGCCGTTGCCGAGGCTGAGGCAGCCCTGCGCGCGGCACAAGCCGAGGCCCGGCGCGCTGCAGCCGATGTCGGCCGCGCCGAGGGCCTTCTGAAACAGGGGTTTGCAACGCGCGCGGTCGTGGACGCCAGGCGTGCCGACGCGGAATCGACGGCCGCGGTCGTCGCCGAGCGGCGTGCCGCCATCGCATCGGCCCAGGCGGACAGGCAGGCGGCGTCGGGCTCTGCCAGCGGCGCAAGCGGGGCCCTGAAGGCGGCCATCGCCCAGCGAGAGGCAGCGCGACTCGACTTGGAGAACACTGTCATCCGGGCGCCGTTCGATGGCGTTGTCGGCAACCGAAGCGTGCGCCCGGGCCAGTTCGCGCGCCAGGGCCAGCAGCTGATGGTGGTGGTGCCGGTCAGCCAAGCCTATGTGGTGGCAAACTTCAAAGAAACCCAGATCGCCGGCCTGAAGCCGGGCATGCCGGTCAAGCTCGTGCTCGACGCCTGGCCCGACGCGCCGTTGAAAGGCACGATCGACAGTTTCGCCCCGGCCTCGGGCTCGCGCTTTTCCGTGATCCCGCCCGAAAACGCGACGGGCAACTTCACCCGGATCGTGCAGCGCGTGCCGGTGAAGATCCGGATCGAACGCCCGCTTCCCGCCGGCGTGCAGCTGGTGCCCGGCATTTCCGCCAAGGTCGTGGCAGACGAGCGAGACGGATGACAACCGGCGTCCGGCTTGCGGCGCCGGCCGTCGCGTTGCCGGCCGAACGGCCCGATGCGCCCGACGCGGCCACCTTCTTCGCCTTCATCCTGATGGCCTTCGGCATGTTTATGGCGATCCTCGACATCCAGATCGTCGCGGCCTCGCTGGGGCAGATCCAGGCCGGGCTTTCGGCCAGCGCCGACGAGGTGGCCTGGGTGCAGACCAGCTACCTGATCGCCGAGGTCGTCATGATCCCGCTGTCGGGCTTCCTGTCGCGCGCGTTGACGATCCGCTGGCTGTTCGTGCTGTCGTCAGGGCTGTTCACGATCGCGAGCCTGGTCTGCGCCACCGTCACCACGATCGAAGGGATGATCGTGGCGCGCGCTTTCCAGGGCTTCGTTGGCGGCGCGATGATCCCCACCGTCTATGCCGCCAGCTTCCTGATGTTCGGGCGCGGCCGTCAGACGCGGGTGACCGTTGCAGTTTCGTTCATCGTCACGCTCGCGCCGACGATCGGCCCGGCGTTGGGCGGCTGGCTGACGGGGTTCCTCAGCTGGCACTGGCTATTCCTGATCAACATCGTGCCGGGCATCTTCATCACGCTGGGGGTCGCGCTGCTGGTGAAGCTGGACGACAAGCCAGATTTGGTGCTGCTGAAACGGATCGACGTGCCCGGCCTCGTCGCCTTGTCGCTGCTGGGCGGGGGCCTCGTCTTCGTGCTGGAAGACGGCGCGCGCCGGCAATGGTTCGAGGACGAGGCGGTGCGCATCATGTCGATGCTGGTGGTCCTGGCCGGCATGCTGCTCTGGTGGCGGATAAAGACTGCGGCCGAGCCTGTCGTCAGCTTCAAACCGTTCACCAATTTGAATTTCCTGGCCGGCAGCCTGATGGGAATGGTGTTCGGGATCGGGCTCTATGGCCTCGTTTATCTGTATCCGCTGTTCCTGACCCGGGTGGCGGATCTTTCCTCGGCGCAGATCGGGTCGACCGTGTTCGTAACCGGCATGTTCATGGCCGTGACCGCCCCGGTGTCGGGCTGGCTGTCGGCCCGGGTCGACGTGCGGCTGCTGGCGTCGGCCGGCTTCCTGCTCCTCGCGGCGTCCACCTGGATCACCACCGGTCTCACCAACGAGTGGCGCTTTGCCCAGCTGTTCTGGCCGCAGGCGCTGCGCGGCATCGGCATCATGTTCTGCATCGTGTCGGTTGCGGTGATGAGCTTTGCGACGCTGCCTCAGGCGCTGATCAAGGATTCGACCGGCCTGTTCACGCTGTGCCGCAACATGGGAGGCGCGGTGGGCATCGCACTCATCAACACGACCCTTGCCGTTCGCACCAACTTCCACCAGGCGCGGTTGGCCGAATCCGCCAATCCCGGGCGGCCGGAAATCGCCGAGCGGCTCGACATGATGACCGGCATGGCGATCGCACGCGGCTACCCGGACCCGGAAGGCTTCGCGGTGCGCGCAATGGCCCAGATCCTCAAGCGCGAGGCGCTCGTGATGGCCATGGCAGACGCCTTCCTGGTGCTTTCGATCTTGTTCCTGATGTTTTCGGTGGTGCCGGCCTTCCTGAAAAAGCCCGGCAGCTTCTCCGATCCGGTTCCTGAAGCCCCCTGAATCGTTCCTGTCATCCCAGCAAAGGCTGGGATCTCCCGACGCCCCGCCGATGTCCGACGTCGGTTGACGCCCCCAAAGTCGCAGGTCTATCGCACCCCCGCATTTCCATCCTGAAGGACTTCCCCCATGGCACGCTCCAAGATCGCCCTTATCGGCGCCGGCAATATCGGCGGCACGCTGGCCCACCTCGCGGCCGCGAAGGAGCTTGGCGACATCGTGCTGTTCGATGTGGTGGAAGGCGTGCCGCAGGGGAAAGCGCTGGACCTGGCACAGTGCGGCCCCGTGGAGCGGTTCGACGCGCATCTGAAGGGGAGCAACGACTATGCGGATATCGCCGGCGCCGACGTGATCATCGTGACGGCCGGCGTGGCGAGGAAGCCCGGCATGAGCCGCGACGACCTGCTGGGCATCAATCTGAAGGTCATGAAGGCCGTGGGCGAAGGCATCAGGGCCAATGCGCCCGACGCCTTCGTGATCTGCATCACCAACCCGCTGGACGCAATGGTATGGGCGCTGCGCGAATTCTCCGGGCTGCCGCATCACATGGTGGTCGGGATGGCCGGCGTGCTGGATTCGGCGCGTTTCCGCCACTTCCTGGCCGAGGAGTTCAAGGTGAGCGTCAAGGACGTGACGGCGTTCGTGCTGGGCGGCCACGGCGATACGATGGTGCCGGTGGTGGAATATTCGACCGTTGCCGGCATCCCGATCCCTGACCTCATCAAGATGGGCTGGTCCACTAAGGAGCGGATTGATGCGATCGTTCAGCGCACGCGCGCCGGCGGCGGCGAGATCGTCGGCTTGCTGAAAACCGGCAGCGCCTTCTACGCGCCGGCCACCAGCGGCATCGAAATGGCGGAGGCCTATCTCAAGGACTACAAACGAGTGATCCCCTGCGCCGTAAACCTGACCGGCCAATATGGCGTCAACGACCTCTATGTCGGCGTGCCCTGCGTGATCGGCGCCGGCGGCATGGAAAAGGTGGTCGAGATCGAGCTGACCCCGGAAGCCAAGGCGAATTTCCAGGTCTCGGTCGACGCCGTCAAAGAACTGCTGGCAGCCTGCCGCGCGATCGATCCGGGCCTGGGGTAAGGCTTGATCGGGCGGAGTATATCCGGTATATCCGCTGAATGAACGCACACTCTTCACGCACGTTCAAGTCTGGTAACTCCGAGGCAGTCCGGCTGCCCAAGGGGCTAGGTTTTGGAATTGGTACCGACGTCCGAATCGAACGGGACGGTGACCGTGTTGTGCTGACTGCGGTTGCGACCCCCGAGACGGTTCGGGCCAGCATGCGACAGCTAATCGACGACCTGCGTGCAATTCGCGGAGATGTCGTTCTGCCGCGACAGCCTCGTGAGCGGTTCGAGTTTCCAGACCGGGAGCGTTCTTGATCTTCATCGACACCAATGTTGCAATCGACCTGTTGGATGAGGACGCGGTCACGCTCCGCCGATTTGAAGAGCTCGGCCACCCGCTGCATGTGCCCGTCATGGTGTGGGTAGAACTCGAACAGGGCCTGTCCCACGATCCCACGAATATTGCCATTCGGCGCAAGCTGCTGAATCGAATGCTGGAGAGCTTTCCTGCAATCCTGTTCGAGCCGCAGGATATCCGCCGATACGGTGAGATCGTGGGCACGCTGGGTTACAGTCGCCCGAAAGCAGCCGACCGCCTGATCGCCGCCCAGTGCCTTACCCGCAGCGCCTCGCTCATCACCCGCAACGCGCGGGACTTCCGCGAGATCGACGGCTTGCAGCTCATCGAATGGTGAGCGCTTGCCGAGCCCGGCAGCCGCTTCCATAGAGCGCACGACGAATCCGAACGCGAGGGGCGCGCATGAACATTCATGAATATCAGGCCAAGGAGCTGCTCGCCAAATGGGGCATCGCCGTTCCCAAGGGCATTGCCGCCTTCTCGGTCGACGAAGCGGTTGCCGCCGCCGCCCGGCTGCCCGGGCCTCTCTATGTGGTAAAGGCGCAGATCCATGCCGGCGGGCGAGGCAAGGGGACGGTCAAGGTGCTGTCGCCCGAGGCCAAGGGGGGCGTCCGGCAACCGCTTCGTCGTCCGAGAAGGCGGCACTG
>JANPJJ010000164.1:0-27566 GCA_031425455.1 Sandaracinobacter sp.
GGTGAGCTACGCGGTCAAGGAGCTGTTCCTCACCTTGCAGGGCGAGGGGGCGCAGACGGGGATGCGGGCCGTGTTCCTGCGCTTTGCCGGGTGCAATCTGTGGAGCGGACGGGAGGCGGACCGGGCGGCGGCGGTGTGCCGCTTCTGCGACACGGATTTCGTGGGGGTGGACGGGCCGGGCGGCGGGAGGTTTGCCGATGCGGCTGCTTTGGCCGGGGCAGTGGCGGCGGCGTGGGGGGCGTTTCCGGAAAATCGGCTGGTGGTGTGCACCGGGGGCGAGCCGCTGCTGCAACTGGACGGCGCGCTGATCGAGGCGCTGCATGGGCGGGGGTTCCGGATCGCGGTGGAGAGCAACGGGACGATTGCGGCACCGGACGGGATCGACTGGCTGTGCATCAGCCCGAAGGCGGGGAGCGAGACGGTGCAGCGCCGCGGCGACGAGCTGAAGCTGGTGTATCCGCAGCCCGATCTGCTGCCGGATGCGGTGGCGGGGTGGGATTTTACGCACTTCTTGGTGCAGCCGATGGATGGGCCGGAACAGGCGGCGAATGTTGCCTCGGCGATCGAGTGGTGTTTGGCCAATCCGAAATGGCGGCTTGGTTTGCAGACCCACAAGCTGACGGGGATACCGTGATGGCACCGGGGGATGTGGTCGGCTTCTGGCGCGACGCCGGGGAGGCGGCCTGGTTCCGCACGGACGAGGCGTTCGATGCCGGGTTTCGGGGGCGGTTCCTGGGGGTGCACGAGGCGGCGGCGCGGGGTGAGCTTGATGGCTGGGCAGCGACGGCGGAGGGGGCGCTGGCCCTGTTGATCCTGCTGGACCAGTTTCCGCGCAATGCGTTCCGGGGGTCGGCGCGGATGTTCGCGACGGATGCGCAAGCCCTGGCGGTGGCCGATGCTGCGATCGCGGCGGGTCATGACCTCGCGACCGAGGCGGCGCTGCGGCTGTTCTTCTATCTGCCCTACGAACATGCCGAGGATTTGGCGGCGCAGGACCGGGCGGTTGAGTTGATTGCACCGCTGGGCGGTGAGCTGTTGCGGTTCGCCGAGCTGCACCGGGACGTGATCGCGCGGTTCGAGCGGTTTCCGCACCGCAATGCGCTGCTGGGGCGAACGACGACGGCGGCGGAGCAGGCGTTTCTGGAGGGCGGTGGGTTTGCGGGCTGAGGGCTAGCGGCGATTGTACCTGTCCCGCCAATACAGAAGCATCCATGCGCAAATCCAGCTTCTATCTGGCGACGGCGCAACCATGCGCTTCTGGAGTGCCCGCACCCTGCTGTGGCGGACGCGGTGGTGGCTGACGTGTTATCTGCGGCTTAGGCCATGCCTCCATCCCGCTACCCGGAACGCGAGCAGTGGCCGAAAGCTGTCAAGCCGCTCTGGCCAGCTTCTCCACCCTGATATCGGCTTCGTGCTCGCGGGCGCGGGCGAGTTCGTGGCTGGTCTGCATCCGCAGCAGGGTGTCGGCTTTCACGCCGAAGGCCTTCTCGAAGCGGATTGCCATGTCGGCCGACAGGTTGGCGTTGCCGTTCAGCAGCGTGCTGAGGGCCTGACGCGAGACGTTGAAATGGGCGGCCAGCGCCGTTACGGTGACGCCGGCGGGCTCGACGATTTCGGTCTTCAGCCAGTCGCCGACATGGACCGTGAGCGACGAGTGCATTTTAAGCGCCATGATAGTCCTCCAGATCCATGTCGATCAGCGCGCCTTCCTCGTCGACGCCGAAGGTCATCCGCCAGTTCCGGGTGACCGTCATCGACCAGGTGCCTTTTCGATCGCCCGTCAGCTCGTGCAGGCCGAAGTTCGGCGGAAGCCTCAGCTCGTCCAGACTGCCGGCCGCGTCGACGAAGGCCAGCATCCTGCGCAGCCGTTCTGTGTCGCCCACCAATCCTCGTGCGCTGCCGGTCTCGAAGAAACGACGCAGACCCTTGTGCCGGATGCTGTCGATCTCCACCGGGTTTGCTTACGGCGGATGCGTGCGGGTGTCAAGCGTCGCGTGACGGTTTCCACTCTCTGCCCGTTCGCCTGCAGGCGAGTTGCCCTCTCCCGCGCGCGGGAGAGGGCTTGCCTCACGCCTCTATCAAGCGCCGTTCCTGTGAAAGAGCCATCATGCGCTTTTGCAGCTTCTCGAACGCGCGGACCTCGATCTGGCGGACGCGTTCGCGGCTTATGCTGTACTCCTGGCTGAGGTCTTCCAGCGTCTGGGGTTCGTCCACCAGGCGGCGTTGGGTGAGGATGTGTTTTTCGCGGTCGTTCAGGGCCTGCATCGCTTCGCCCAGCAGGGCGTGGCGCTGGTCGGCTTCCTGGCGTTCGGCGACCGTCACGTCCTGGGTCGGGCCGTCGTCCGCCAGCCAGTCCTGCCACTCGCCTTCGCCGTCTTCGCGCAAGGGGGCGTTGAGGCTGGTGTCGCCGCCTTTCGACATGCGGCGGTTCATGCTGGTCACTTCGTCCTCGGTGACTCCGAGGTCGGTTGCGATCTTCTTCAGGTCGTCCGGGTGGAGGTCGCCGTCCTCCACGGCGTTCAGCTTGCCCTTCATGCGGCGCAGGTTGAAGAACAGCTTCTTCTGGGCGGCCGTGGTGCCGATCTTCACCAGCGACCAGGAGCGCAGGATATATTCCTGGATCGAGGCCTTGATCCACCACATCGCGTAGGTGGCGAGGCGGAAGCCGCGATCGGCCTCGAACTTCTTCACGCCCTGCATCAGGCCGATATTCCCCTCGGCGATGAGCTCGGCGACGGGGAGGCCGTAGCCGCGGTAGCCCATCGCGATCTTGGCGACGAGCCGGAGGTGCGAGGTGACGAGGCGGGTGGCGGCGGCCGGGTCCTCATGTTCCTGCCAGCGCTTGGCGAGCATATATTCCTCCTCGGGCTGGAGGAGGGGGAATTTGCGGATTTCCGCCAGGTAGCGATTCAGGCTGACATCGGGGCCGATCGCCGGAATGTTGGCGGGAACATTGGTGGACATGACGTTCTCCTGGGGCCTCTTACCGTTCAGGAAAGCCGGAGGCGGCTTAGCAGTTCCTGAATATCGGATGGGACGCTGCTTTCGAAGGCAAGCGTTTCTTGGGTGATCGGATGCAGAAATTCGAGGCTGGCGGCGTGCAGCGCCTGGCGGTGGAAGCCGAGCTGGTTCAGCAAATCGGCCATCCGGCCCTGGCCATAGGCGGGATCGCCGAGCAGGGGGTGGCCGAGATGCGCCATATGGACGCGGACCTGGTGGGTGCGGCCGGTTTCGAGGCGGCATTCGACGAGGGCCGCTCGAGCGAGCGGTTCGAGGAGGCGGTAACGGGTGACGGCGTGCTTGCCCTTGGGCGGCGGCACGACGGCGATCTTCTGGCGGTTGGCGTCGGACCGGGCGAGGTTGGTTTCGATTCGGCCCGCGGGGGGCGCGGGGATGCCGGCGACGACGGCGAGATAGCGGCGGCCGACGCTGTGCTTCGCGAACTGGGCGGCGAGCCCGGCATGGGCCCGGTCTGTCTTGGCTACCAGGAGCAGCCCCGAGGTATCCTTGTCGATCCGGTGGACGATCCCGGGGCGGGCGACTCCGCCGATCCCTGACAGGCGGCCGGCGCAATGGTGCAGGAGCGCGTTCACCAGCGTGCCGTCAAAATTGCCGGCGGCGGGGTGGACGACGAGGCCGGCGGGCTTGTCCACGACGAGGAGGTGATCGTCCTCGAAGCGGATGTCGAGCGGGATGTTCTGCGCCTGGGCCGAGGCGGGGCGGGGGGCGGGGATATCGATGCGGACGGTCTCGCCGCCCTTCACCTTGGTGGCCGGATCGCGGTGGGGGCGGCCGTCGAGCTGAACCGCGCCCAACGCGACCAGCGCCTTCAGCCGTTCGCGCGACAGGGTGGGGAGGGTGGCGGCAAGCGCGCGGTCGAGCCGCCAGCCGGCGGTATCCGGACCGAGCTGAGCGGTGCGCAAGCCGGCTTGCGCGTCTGAACCTTGGCCCCCATTCATTGGCGATGGATGTCGGGTGCCCCGCGGCTGGTTCAAGTCCTGTGCTGCTGTCGGCGGCGGCGGCGGCTGCGAACCGGGCGGAGAGCGTGGCGGCGGCGCCACAGGAGGCGTGCGGGGTGCTGTTCGGGCGGGTGGGCGCGATCGTGGAGGCGACGGCGGCGCGGAACGTGGCGGCCGAGCCCCGGACCCGGTTCGAGATCGACCCGGCGTATCTGTTCGACGCGCATCGGCGCGGGCGCGCGGGGCCGCTGGCGCTGATCGGCTGCTGGCACTCGCACCCGATCGGGCGGGCGGTGCCGAGCGCGGCGGATGCGGCGGGCGTGGGGGACCGGGGCTGGCTTTGGCTGATCGTGGCGGGGGGGGAGATTGCGGGCTTCGTGCCGGAGGGGGACGGGTTCCGGGCCGTTGCGCTGGTGGCGGCGGCGGACTAATCCGCCGCCATGGCGCATGGTGAGATTCTCTGGTTCGATGCGACGCGGGGGTTCGGGTTCATCCGACCCGACATGGGGCCCAAGGACGTGTTCGTGCATGTGTCGGCGCTGGCGGAGGCCGGTGTGACGACGCTGGAGGCCGGGGAGAAGGTGGAGTTCGAGCTGCTGCAGGCCGGCGACGGGCGGCTGACGGCGCAGCGGGTGCTGCCGTTGGAGCGGGTGCCGGGGAAAGGGAAGGCGCGACGCTGAGGGGCTGCCATGCGCTGCGTGGAATGGCCTTTTTCCGGCCGGCTGGTTAATAATCCGTCCGATGATGAAGACCTGCCAAACGGCCGCAGGCCGCAAGCGCGACCGCGCGCCGGCCGTGAGGCCGCATAGCTTGACTCAATAATGGCGATCTGGGCGCTGGTGATGGGAAGCGCGGCGGGGCTGGCGCTGGGTGGGCCGCTGGGAGCGTTGGCCGGCGCCGCGCTCGGGGCGGCTGTGGACCGGGCCATCGTGGCCGTGAGGGCGGGCACGCCGCAGCGGCGGCAGGTGGCGTTCACGATCGCGGCGATCGCGCTTGCCGCCAAGATGGCGCAGGCGGACGGGCACGCTTCGGAGCGGGAGTTCGACGCGTTCGAGCGGCTATTCCATGTGCCCGACGCCGAGCGCGGCAACATGCGGCGCTTCTATCGGCTCGCGCGGCAATCGGTGGACGGTTACGAGGCCTATGCGAAGCAGGCCGCCGCGCTGCTGGGGACGGGCTCGCCGGTGCTGGAGGATCTGCTGGAAGCGCTGATGATGATCGCGACGGTGGACGGCGTCCACCCGGCCGAGATCGGGTATCTGGAGCGGGTGGCGGGGCTGATGGGGTTCGATGCGCGGGCCTGGGCGGCGATCCGGGCGCGGCATATCCCGCTGGCGGCGGACGATCCGCACGCGGTGCTTGGGGTGGAACCGGGCGCGAGCGATGCCGAGATCCGCGACGCCTGGCGCCGGCTGGCGAAGAGCCACCACCCGGACCGGCATATCGCGGAAGGCACGCCGCCCGAGTTCATCCGGGTGGCGGAAGCGCGGATGGCGACGATCAACGATGCTTATGCGAAGCTGGTGAATGCGAAGCTGGTGAGAGGGGCATGAAGCCCGCCCATATCGCGTTCATCCTTTTGATCGACCTGCTGTGGGCGTTCAACATCATCGCCATCAAGGAATCGGTGCTGGCGATGCCGCCACTGCTGACGGTGGCGCTGCGCTATGTCGTGGTGCTGCTGGTGTGCGCAACCAGCCTGACGATCGTGCAGGGGCGGATGCGCCTGGTGCTGCTGACGGGGCTGGTGACCGGCGCGGTGCAGTTCGGGCTGGGCGCCTATAGCTATCATGTGGCGACCAACCTGTCGGCGCTGGCGATCGCGGGGCAGCTGGGCGTGCCGCTTTCTTTGATCCTGGCGATCCTGATCGACGGCGAGCGGATCGCCTGGAAGCGGACAGTGGGCATCCTGCTGGCGATTGCGGGTGTGACGCTGCTGGTGTTCGACCCGGCCATTGCCGACGAGCGGCTGGGCATTTTCCTGACCTTCGGGGCGTCGATCTGCTGGGCCGCGGGCAATCTGATGTTCCGCCGGCTGACCGGCGTGCCGGTATTGACGCTGTATGGCTGGCAGGCGGTGGTGTCGTTGCCGGTCCTGCTGCTGGCGAGCCATGTGGTGGAGCCGGGCGGGATTGCGCTGCTGCCAGCGGTGCCGCTGGCCGCATTCGGCTGGATCGTCTATTCGGCGATTGCGGCCTCGTTGATCGGCCATGCCGGGATGGCGTGGCTGCTGCAGCGTTATCCTGTCACGCTGATCACGCCGTTCACGCTGCCGACGCCGTTGCTGGCGGTGATGTTCGCGACCTGGTTCTATGGCACGCCGGTGACTCCGGTGATGTGGGTGGGCGGGGCGCTGACGCTGGCGGGGGTGGCGATCATAACCTTGCGGACGGCCAGGAAGTCTGTTGAGTCCAGGGCATGAGCCTTTCCGACGAGATCGAGTGGTTGCCGTCGCCGAACTATGATGCACGCCGGGCCGGGCCGGATGGACCCGCGATCCGGCAGCTGGTGATGCACTATACCGGGATGCCGGACGCCGACGAGGCGGTGGCGTGGCTGACCAGTTCGGAATCCCGGGTATCGTCGCACTATTTCGTCCACGAGGACGGGCGCATCGTGCAGATGGTGGAGGAGTGCGACCGGGCCTGGCACGCAGGCGCCAGCCTGTGGCGCGGCCGGGGCGACATCAATTCGACGTCGATCGGGATCGAGATCCAGAACCCCGGGCATGAATGGGGCTATCGGCCGTTTCCCGACGGGCAGATGCGAAGCCTGCTCCGGCTGGCGGCGACCTTGTGTGTGCGGCACCGGATCGACCGGGCCGATGTGATCGGCCATTCCGACATCGCGCCGACGCGCAAGGCCGATCCGGGCGAGCTGTTCGACTGGGCGCGGCTGGCGCAGCACCGGATCGCGCTGGCCCGGCCCGACCGGCTGCTGGCCGACCCCGGCTGGAGCGACAGCGCGTTCGGAATCTGCCTGGAGCGGTTCGGTTACGACATCGCCGATCCGGCGGCGGCGACGCGGGCGTTCCAGCGGCGGTTCCGACAGGACGGCGTGGACGGGGTGGCGGACGGAGAGACGCGGGCGATCCTGTTCACGCTGCAGGTGCATGAGGAGGCGCGGAGTCAGGGCGAGGGGGGGTAGCTTCCAGGCTCGGCCGCCGTCGGTCCCGCTCGCGGCGCCGCCGTGGCAAAGCCACAGCTCTGCCGGGCCGTGCCGGCCGGGTCTTCGGCGAGTCCGCAGCTAGCGCTGTGCGCTATCTGCGGCCGCCTGCGACCATGCCGAGGATATCATCCAGCGGGTTGCCGTCTCGGTTCATGTCGAGCATGCCGGCAAGGCCCCCCATGCCGCCGGCCGGCGCGCCCTGCTGGCCGCCGGTGAGGCTGCCGAGAACCGAGCCGAGGAGGCCGCCCATTCCGCCTCCCGCACTGCCTGCCGCAGCACCGGTGCCGGCGCTGGCCGACTTCGCCATCATGCCGGCGGCGGCCATTGCGAGCATCGGCAGCATCTTTTTCAGGAGCTCGGCGCTGATCCCGGTGCTGGCGGCGGCCTGGCCGGCGACCTGGCGGCTGACGTCTGGCGTGCCGAAGATCTGGCCGAGCACCTGGTTGCCCTGATCGACCGGAGTCGGCTGCGGGCTGAGCACGGCATCGAGCAGGCCGCCGCCGCCGAGGCCGCCGAGCATGCCGGCGAGCCCTTCGATTCCGTTCGGCTGGGCCTGGGCCTGTTTCTTGAACCCGCCCATCACGGCGGGCAGCAGGGCTGCGGCGCCGCTCGTCGCGGTTTTCTCGTCGACCCCGAGTTCGCGGGCGATCTGGGCGAGCCCGCCGCTACCGCCGAGTGCTTCCAGTAGATTGCCCGACATGATCCGGTCCCCCGCTGATGGTCCTTGAGCCCGGACTATCGCGCCAAGATGACGGGCGTGCAAGCGGGGGGCGGGGGGCGGCCCCAAGACGCGAGTTCCGCAAAAACGCAGGTGATGCAATTGTCACGCCGGGTGGGTAGGCTTGGCGGCAAAGGAGCCTGGGGCATGGAAAACGAGAACGACCCTGTGGGAACCGGCCGGCGCCGGCCCAAGCCCGATATCGTGGCGATCGGCAACCGGCGGCTGAAGCCCTCAACCCTGATGATGGGGCATGGGTTCGACCCGGTGCTGTCGGAAGGGTCGCTGAAACCGCCCATTTTCCTGACCTCCACCTTCGTGTTCGAGAGCGCCGCGGCGGGGAAGCGGCACTTCGAGGGCGTGACGGGGAAGCGGCCCGGCTGGTCCGAGGGCCTTGTCTATTCGCGGTTCAACGGGCCCAACCAGGAGATACTGGAGGACCGGCTGGCGATCTGGGAGGGGGCGGAGGACGCGCTGAGCTTTTCGAGCGGCATGTCGGCGATCGCGACCCTGCTGATGACCTTTTGCCAGCCGGGCGACATGATCGTGCACTCGGGGCCGCTCTATGCCGCGACCGAGACGTTGATCGGGCGGATCCTGGGGCGGTTCGGGGTGGGGTGGCTGGACTTCCCGGCGGGGGCGACGGAAGCCGAGATCGCGGCCGTGATGGAGGGGGCGAAAGCCAAGGGGCGGGTCAGCCTGGTGTATCTGGAGAGCCCGGCCAACCCGACCAATGCGCTGGTCGATGTGGAGGCGGTGCGGGCGGCGCGCGACCGGCTGTTCGCCCAGGCGCCGCCGCCGATCGCCATCGACAACACGTTCCTGGGGCCGTTGTGGCAGCAGCCGCTGGGGAAGGGCGCGGACCTTTCGGTTTATTCGCTGACCAAATATGCCGGCGGTCATTCCGACCTGGTGGCGGGCGCGGTGGTGGGGGCGAAGGCGCTGATCACGCCCATTCGGATGATGCGCAACACCATCGGGACCATCACCGACCCGAACACGGCGTGGATGCTGCTGCGCAGCCTGGAGACGCTGGAGCTGAGGATGACGCGGGCGGGGGAGAATGCCGAGACGGTGTGCGCCTTCCTGCGCGATCATCCCAAGGTGGAGACGGTGGGCTATCTGGGGTTTCTGGCGGACGATCCCGGAAGACAGGGGGATATCTATCGCCGGCACTGCACGGGGGCGGGCTCGACCTTTTCGCTGTATCTGAAAGGCGGCGAGCGGGAAGCCTTCGCGTTCCTGGATGCGCTGGTGATCGCCAAGCTGGCGGTGAGCCTGGGCGGGACCGAGACGCTGGCGTCGGCGCCGGCGGCGATGACGCATCTTTCGGTGCCGGACGCGCGCAAGCAGGCGCTGGGGATCACCGACAATCTGGTGCGGATTTCGATCGGGGTGGAGGATCCGGACGACCTGATCGCGGACTTCGAGCAGGCGCTGGCGGCGGTATGATGCGATGGCTGATGGTGCTGTTTCCGGCAGTGCTGGGGCTGGCTCTGCTGCCGGCGCCGCTGCTGGCGTGGGGGCAGACCGGGCACCGGGTTTCGGGGGAGATCGCCGACCGGCATCTGGGGCCCAAGGCTCGGGCCGGGGTGCGGGAGCTGCTGGGCGGAGAGACGCTGGCGGAGGCGAGCAGCTGGCCGGACTTCATGCGGTCTGCGCCGGGGGATTTCTGGCAGAAACAGTCCGGGCCCTGGCATTATGTGACCATCCCGCCGGGGAAGAGCTGGGCCGAGGTGGGGCCGCCGCCCGAAGGCGATGCGGTAACGGCGCTGAAGCGGTTTGCCGCGACCGTGAAGGACCGGTCGGCGCCGCTGGCGGAGCGGCAGACGGCGCTTCGCTTCATCGTGCATATCGTGGGCGATCTTTCGCAGCCGCTGCATGTGGGCCGGCCGGGCGACCGCGGCGGCAACGATGTGAAGGTGACCTTCTTCGGCGAGCCGACCAACCTGCACGCCCTGTGGGATACGGGACTGGTGGACCGGCAGCAGCTGGGCTTCACCGAATGGGCCGACTGGCTGCTGGGGAATGCGGGCGTCGACGAGTTGCGCGCCTGGTCCAGCCCGGACCCGATGCAGTGGCTGACCGACAGCGCGGCGATCCGCGACGGGCTGTATCCGCCGGCGGGAACGACCCAGCTGGGCTATGCCTATGCATTCCAGCACGACCGGACGATGCGGCAGCAGCTGACCAAGGGCGGGCTGCGGCTGGCGGCCTATCTGAACGCGCTGTTCGACGCGCCGTGACGCCCGGGATGTCGCTGGACCGGATCGCCCCCTTCATCCGCGCGGTGCCGGATTTCCCCAGGCCGGGCATCCTGTTCCGCGACCTGACGCCGCTGCTGGCGGACGGACCGGCGTTCCAGGCGACCACGGCGGCGCTGGCGGACAGGGCCGGGGACTTCGACCTGATCGCGGGGATCGAGGCGCGGGGGTTTCTGTTCGGCGCGGCGCTGGCGCAGGCGACGGGGCATGGGCTGGTGCCGGTGCGAAAGGCGGGGAAGCTGCCGGCGGCGACGATCGGGCACGACTATGCGCTGGAATATGGCACCGACCGGCTGGAGCTGCATGCCGATGCGGTGCCGGCAGGCGCCCGGGTGCTGCTGGTGGACGATGTGCTGGCGACCGGGGGCACGGCGGAAGCGGCGGTGACGCTGGTGCGGAAGGCCGGGGGCCAGGTGGCGCGGGCGCTGTTCGTGCTGGAGCTGGAGGGTCTGCCGGGGGCGGCGCGTCTGGCGGCGCTGGGCGTGGAAGCGGTGAGCCTGTTTCGCTATCCCAGCAGCACCTAATACCCAGTCTCGATGAGGAAGACTCATCGAGTTCGGCCTATCGGCCGGCGCGCGGTCGCGGTTCAGCCAGAGGCTGACCTTCGGTTCGCGGCGTCCCGCCGGGGGGATGGGTTCTTATCAACGGGACATGGTATAGTGCGCTTATCCGGCGTAGAGGTGGCGCCGTTCGGGGGCGACCGCTTCGGTAGCGACGAATTCGGCGATGTCGGCGGTCATGGCGAGAGCGTTGGACTGGTTGTAGGTGCGGACCCGCTTCCGGATCATGCCGACATGCGGGCGCGAGGCGAGCAGGCGGGCGCCGACGACTTCGGTTTCGAGCAGGAGCTGGTCCCCCGGGTAGACCGGCTGGCGCCAGCGCAGGCGGCCGATGCCGGGCGTGCCCACGGAGGCGACGGGGTTGGTGCGCATCTCGTCGACCATCAGGCGCATCATCAGCGCGCAGGTGAGCCAGCCCGAGACCGCCATTCGTTCGAAGAAGGGATGGTCCCGGGCGGCGTCGTCGGACAGATGGAAGGGCTGGGGATCGTAGCGGCGCGCGAAGTCGAGCGCCTCGGCCCGAGTGACCCGGATCGGGCCGAGGCGTTCGCGGTCGCCGACGTCGAAATCCCGAAACACGCGCATTAATGGGGTGACGGCCGGGGGATGCGTTCCCTAAGCGGCGTTCATGCTGCCGAAGATCATGGGCATCCTGAACGTCACGCCCGACAGCTTCTCGGACGGGGGGCGGCATGTGGGGGTGAAGGCCGCGGTGGCGGCGGGCGTGGCGATGCAGGCAGCGGGGGCGGATATCGTGGACGTGGGCGGCGAAAGCACGCGGCCCGGCGCGCGGCCGGTGCCGCTGGCGGAAGAGCTGTACCGGACCATTCCCGTGGTGGCCGGGCTGGTGGAGGCCGGCGTTCCGGTGAGCATCGACACGATGAAGGCGGGCGTGATGCTGGGGGCGCTGGCGGCGGGGGCGACGATGCTGAACGATGTGTCGGCGCTGTCGGCCGATCCCGACAGCCTGGGCGTGGCGGCGGGGTGCGAGGCCGACGTGGTGCTGATGCACATGCCGGGCACGCCGCAGACGATGCAGGCGCTGGCGCAGTATGACGACCCGGTGGCGGAGGTGCGGGCGCAGCTGGCGGCGCGGATCGCCGCTTGCGAGGCGGCGGGGATCGCGCGGGCGCGGTTGATCGCGGACCCCGGGATCGGGTTCGGGAAGGGTGTTTCGCACAACATCGCGCTGCTGAAAGGGCTGGAGGCGTTTGCGGCGCTGGGCGTGCGGCTGATGCTGGGGGCGAGCCGGAAATCGCTGATCCCGGCGATCGCGGGGCCGGCAGACGTGTCGGACCGGCTGCCGGGGAGCCTGGCGCTGGCGTTGCGGGGGGCGGAGGCCGGGTGCGGGTGGCTGAGGGTGCACGATGTGGCGGCGACGGTGCAGGCGCTGAGGCTGTGGGCGGCAATCCGGCCGGGTTGAGTCGCGGCGGCAGGGCGCCGGCTTGCGATTCGCTCCGCAGCGTCGCATCAGGAGCCAACTTCATCTGGGGAGACGCAACGATGGCGATGTCGAAGAAATCCGAAAAGGCGCTGCTGGATCATGACGAGTGGGTGCTGGTGGAAAGCACGCACCTGCCGGCGCTGGGGCAGCTGGACGCGGAGGCACTGGCGGATGCGCGCAAGCGGCTGCGCACGATGCGCGACAAGGAGCGCACCCAGGGTTACGAGAAGCGCCGGGTGGCGCGCGGCAAGGCTGAGGAGCGCGGGGGGAGCTCGCCGGGCACCTACGCGCGGCCCAAGCAGCGCAAGCAGGTGTTCTCGCATGCGCTGCGCCGGCTGAACGACGAGGCGACGCGGCGCAAGGGGCGCGCATCGCGGGCGCGGATCGTGGAATCGCAGCAGCGTGCGCTGGCGGCAAAGCGGGCGGCGCCGTCGAACCGGCCGGCCAATACGGCGACGGCGGCAGCGGGCGGGGTAGCGATCGAGAACAAGAAGGCGCGGACCAAGGTGTCCGGCGCCAAGGTCGGCAGCGTTTCGCAAGGCGGCAAGCGGGCGCAGGCGAAGAAGGACGGGTAGCAATTGGGGCGGGGGGAGATGCCAGCGTCAGCTTCGCTGGTCCTTCGGACCGCTGGCATGACGGCGGTTTTTCGTACGCGATCAGGGGTCAGGCGGGGCTGAGGTCCAGGATCAAGCGGTTGGTGACGGCGCGGCCGGCTGGGGTGGCGGCGAGGCGGTTGCCGGGGGCCAGCAGCCCCAGCGATTCGAGGCGGGCGCGGGCGGCGGGGTCTATCGCGCGTTCGAGGGCCGTGCCGGTGCGGGCGGCGAAGATTGCCGGATCGATGCCTTCGGCAAGGCGCAGGCCCATCAGCAGGGCTTCGGAAGCGGCCGTGGCGGGGTCGACGGGCTCCTCGCTTTCGAGGCCGTGGCCCTGGGCTTCGACGGCCGCGAGCCAGGTTTCGGGGCGGCGGTGGCGCAGGGTTGCAAGGCCAGAGCGCCGGCCGTTTTCCATGAGGCCGCTCCGCCGGCCGTGGGCGCCCGGGCCGATGCCGGCATAGTCGCCGTAGCGCCAGTAGACCAGGTTGTGCCGGCTTTCGGCGCCGGGGCGGGCGTGGTTGGAGATTTCGTAGAGCCGGAGCCCGGCTGCGGCGCACAGCCGGCCGGTGAGGTCGAACATGTCGGCGGCGTCGTCTTCGTGCGGCAGGTCCAGCAGACCTTTGGCGGCGAGGCTGTGGAACCGGGTGCCCGGCTCTATGGTGAGCTGGTAGGCCGAGAGATGCTCGGTGCCGAACGCGAGGGCGCGGGTGAGTTCGGCCTGCCATTGATCGGGCGTCTGGCCGGGGCGGCTGTGGATGAGGTCGAAACTGACGCGGGGGAAGTGGGCCTGCGCGGTGTCGAGCGCGGCGAGACCCTGGGCGAGATCGTGCGGGCGGCCGAGCAGCTTCAGCGCGGCATCGTCGAGCGCCTGAAGGCCGAGCGAGACGCGGTTGACGCCGGCGGCGGCGAAATCGGCGAAGCGCGCGGCCTCTACCGAGGAGGGGTTGGCTTCGAAAGTGATTTCGAGGCCGGGGTCGGTCGACCACAGGCGGGTGGCTTCGGCGATGAGGGCGGCGGCCGTGGCGGGCGGCATCAGCGAGGGGGTGCCGCCGCCGAAGAAGATCGAGACAAGGGGCTGGCCGGCGGTGCGGGCGGCTTCGTGGCGGAGATCGGCGAGGAGGGCGCCCCGCCAGCGGTCGTGATCCACGCCGTCGCGGACGTGGCTGTTGAAGTCGCAATAGGGGCATTTGGTGACGCAGAAGGGCCAGTGCACATAGAGTGCGACAGGCTCGCTCACAGCAGGGCGGCTTTCAGCTTCGCGAACGCCTTGGCGCGGTGGCTGATGACGTGCTTCAGGTCGGGGTCCATCTCGCCGAAGGTGTCTTCATGGCCGTCGGGGACGAAGACGGGATCGTAGCCGAAGCCGCGCTGCCCTCGCGGCGGCCAGACGAGGGTGCCGGGGCAGCGGCCTTCGAACAGCGCGTCGTCGCCGTCGGGCCAGACGAGGGCGAGGGTGCAGACGAATTCGGCGCGGCGGGACGTGCCGGGGCCGAGCGCGGCAAGCCTGTCTTCCACCTTGCGCATCGCCAGCATCCAGTCGCGCCCCGTCGGCGTTTCGGCCCAGTCGGCGGTGTAGACGCCCGGCGCGCCGCCCAGCGCCTCGACCGCGAGGCCGCTGTCGTCGGAAAGCGCCGGGAGACCGGCGCCCTGAGCCGCGAAACGCGCCTTCAGGAGGGCGTTGCCGGCGAAACTGTCTTCGGTTTCCGCGGGCTCGGCGAGGCCGAATGCCGACGCGGACAGGGTCTCGATCCCGAACGGGGCGAGCAGTGCCTCGATCTCCAGCAGTTTGCCCGGGTTGTGGCTTGCCAGCACAAGACGGGGGCCGATGCGGCGGTTCACCGCCCCGTTGCCGTCCTCTGCGCGGCGAAGATGCGGTCTGTGCCGATGCGGGCGAGGCGCAGCAGGCGCAGCAGGGTTTCCTCGTCGAACAGGGCCCCCTCGGCGGTGGCCTGGACCTCGACCAGATTGCCGGTGGAGGTGAGGACGAAATTGCCGTCGGTGTGGGCGTTGCTGTCCTCGGGGTAGTCGAGATCGAGGACGGGGGTGCCTTCGAATACGCCGCAGCTGACGGCGGCGACCTGGGTGGCGAGGGGGTCGGTTTCGAACGGGGTGGCGGCATGGATTCCGTCGAGCGCGAGGCGGAGTGCGACCCAGGCGCCGGAGATGGCGGCCGTGCGGGTGCCGCCGTCGGCCTGCAGCACGTCGCAATCGAGCGTGACCTGGCGTTCGCCGAGCGCCTTCAGGTCTGTCACGGCCCGGAGGCTGCGCCCGATCAGGCGCTGGATTTCCTGGGTGCGGCCGGATTGCTTGCCCTTTGCTGCCTCGCGGGACCCACGCGTATGCGTGGCACGAGGAAGCATGCCGTACTCGGCCGTGACCCAGCCTTCGCCCTTGCCCCGCATCCAGGGCGGCAGGCGTTCCTCGACGCTGGCGGTGACGAGGACGTGGGTGTCGCCGAACTTCACCAGGCACGAGCCCTCGGCATGGGCGTTGAATTTGGGGATCATCACGATCTCGCGCATCATGTCCGGCGAACGGCCCGAAGGGCGCATTGGGAGTTCCTTTGGCTGGGGTAAGGGGGCGACTTAAGCGGGGCGGCATGCGGCGGCAAGCGTGTTGAGACAATTGCCGCGAAGGCCTACATGGGTGGGATGACCGACCCCGGTGCCGTCAGCGTCTCGCAGCTTTCCGACCGCGCCCGGGGCATCTTCCGCGATATCGTCGACAGCTATCTGGCGCATGGCGCCCCCGTGGGGTCGCGCACGCTGGCGCGGATGGGGGGCTTGCAGCTGTCGCCGGCGTCGATTCGAAACGTGATGCAGGACCTGGAGGAGCTGGGGCTGCTGGATTCGCCGCACACGTCGGCCGGGCGGGTGCCGAGCGAGCAGGGTCTGCGCCTGTTCGTGGACGGGATGATGCAGGCAGCCCAGCCCGCGCCCGAGGAGGTGGCGGCGATCGAGGCCGAGGCGACCCGGGCGGGGGGCAGCCTGGAGGAGCTGCTGTCGCGCACGACTTCGGTGCTTTCGGGACTGGCGCAGTGCGCCGCGGTGGTGGCCAGCCCCAAGTCGGAGCCGGTGCTGCGGCAGCTGAACCTGGTGCCGCTGGGGCCGGGGCGGGCGCTCGCCGTTCTGGTGGGGGCCGACGGCAGCATCGAGAACCGGGTGATGGCGGTGCCCGAGGGCCTGCCGGCGCACGCGCTGGAACAGGCGCAGAATTATGTGAATGCGCGGCTTTCGGGACTGACGCTGGCGGACGCGGTGGCGCGGTTGCAGCACGAGATGGCGGGGGACCGGGCCGAACTGGACCGGCTGACCGCGGACCTGATTTCGGACGGGCTCGCCAGCTGGTCGACCGACGGGGCCGGGCCGGTGCTGATCGTGCGGGGGCAGGCGCATCTGCTGAATTCGGCCGACCTCGACCGGGCCCGGGCGCTGCTGGAGGAGCTGGAGCAGAAGGCCGAGCTGTCGCGCCTGTTGAACGAAGCGCGCGACGCCGATGCGCTGAAGATCTTCATCGGCGCCGAGACCCGGCTGTTCGCGCTTTCGGGCTCCAGCGTGATTGCAGCGCCCTATCGCGGCAGCGACGGGCGGGTGATCGGCGTGGTGGGGGTGATCGGCCCGACGCGGTTGAACTATGCGCGAGTCGTCCCCATGGTGGATTTCACTGCAAACAGATTATCGAGGTTGATGGCGTGACAGACGAAGAGCCGGCCGATGACGGCCGGGAAACGACCGTGGAGGACGAGCTGGCCGAGGCCCGCGCCGAGATCGTGGCGCTGACCACGGAGCGCGACGCCGAACGCGACCGGGCGCTGCGGATGGCCGCCGAAGCCGAGAATACGCGGCGCCGGCTGGAGCGCGACAAGGCGGATGCGGTGCAATATGCCGCTGCCGGCTTTGCGCGCGACATGCTGTCGGTTGCGGACAATCTGGCTCGCGCGCTGGACGCGCTGCCCGCCGACGACAGCCCGTTGAAGGCGGGGCTGGAAGCGACGCAGCGCGAGCTGGTGAATATCTTCGAACGGCACGGCATCAAGCGGGTGGCCGCCGTGGGCCTCGCGCTGGACCCCAACAGCCACCAGGCGATGGTGGAAGTGGAAGCCGACGCCGAGCCGGGGACCGTGATTTCGGAATTGCAGGCCGGCTGGATGCTGAAAGACCGGCTGCTGCGCCCGGCGCTGGTGACGGTTGCCAAGGCGAAGAGCGCTGCCGCATGATCATCATCATCGGCCGCGCCGAAGTGGACCCTGCCCGGATCGACGCCCTGCGCCCGGCGCTACAGGACATGATGCGCCACACGTTCGAGGAGTCGGGCTGCCTCTCCTACTCGCTGGCGGTGGAACATGCCGGCACCGACGGCGGCCCGGCCGTGATCTCGATCGCGGAGCGGTGGGAGGACGAATGCAGCCTGAAAGCTCACTTCGACACCCCCCACATGACCGCCTTCAACAACGCCGTGAACGGCGCCATCCTCTCCCTCGACGTCAGGATGTTCGACGCCAGCAACGAACGCCCGCTGGCGCTTTCCTGAGGGTGGACGCAGGGGCTCGGCCTCTTGGTCTCATCCTAAGGGAAAAGGCACCAGCGCGCGGTAGACGGCGAGCGGCGGGCGGTTGGCGAGGCGGGTGTTTCGGGTGAGGAGCCAGGCGTCTTTCACGATTTCGGCCTGTTGTTCGAGGCCGTAGCGGGTGAAGGGTTTGTCGGGCGTAAGGGGGAGGTAGCGGTAGCGCGCGAGGGGCGGGCGTTTCAGGCGCAGGTCGATGCCGGTCTGGTGCTGCCAGACATGGACCATTTCGTGGATGAAGTGGCCGGTGAGCCAGGTCCGCTCCGCGCTGAAGTCGGGGCTGTACTGGTCTCCGTTGGGGTGGAACCAGAGATGGCCGTCCGGGGCCATGGTGACCCAGTGCGGTTGCCACATCCACCATTTGAGGCGGTGGATGCGGACCGGCGCCGGATCGATGGCGGGGCCGAACACGGTAGCGACGAGATCGAGCTCGCCCGGGGTCAGCGGCCGGGAGGCGGGCTCAGTGCCGATGGGCCGGCGCGTTCTTGGCCGGGGTGGGGGCAGCGTCGGCGGGGCTGCGGGTTTCGGCCAGGGCGGTGACTTTGGCGCCGGACTTGAAGACGAGGGTGAGCGGGATCTCACGACCCGGCCTGGTATCGGCGAGGCCGAAGATCATCAGGTGGTTGCCGCCCGGGGCGAGGGCGAGAGTGCCGCCGGCGGGGAGCGCGAGCCCGGGTTCGGCGCGCATCTTCATCACGCCGCTCTCGGAACCCATGCTGTGCAGTTCGATGCGGGCGGCGGCGGGCGAGGTGACGCCGACCAGCGTGTCGGCGGCGGTGGCGATGCTGTGGACGGTGAGATAGCCGCCGGCGGGCCGACCTGCGACGGCGGGAAGGCGCACCCAGGCATCCAGGACGTGCGGCGTTGCGGTGGCTGCCGCAGCGCCGGCCTGTGCAGCGGCCTTTGCGGTGCCGGGCGCGCTGAGCACGGCGCGGCCCCCGAACAGCGACAGGCCGAGCAGCAGGACGGCCAGGGTGCAGGCGGAGAGGCCGGCTTGCCGGGCAGTGAACACGCTTCCTTATCTCCTCGTTTGCGCGGCGGGGCCGGATGTTCATGCCCGGCGGGGCCCGATGGGGGCGCGTTAGAAGGCGCGGGACGCCTTCGCAACGCGCGAGATGTCGCGCAGCGAACTTGTCCGGCGGCTGAACGGGGATTCTGCTGCTTCACCATTGATGCCGCCGATGCGCCCCCTATATCCGCGGGGCACCGGGCAGGTGTGTCGGGCAGCTATGTTCCGGCGCCGTGCCCATCATCGAACCAGCATCATCGAACGCCGGGACGACATCGGCGTCTGAACAAGGCAGAGGATAGACTATGGCGAAGGTTATCGGGATCGACCTGGGCACCACCAACAGCTGCGTGGCGGTGATGGAGGGCGCAACGCCCAAGGTGATCGAGAATGCGGAAGGCGCGCGCACCACGCCGAGCCAGGTGGCGTTCGCCAAGGACGGCGAGCGGCTGGTGGGCCAGCCGGCGAAGCGCCAGGCGGTGACCAACCCCGAGAACACCGTGTTCGCGGTGAAGCGGCTGATCGGCCGCCGCTTCGACGACCCGATGACGCAGAAGGACAAGGGGCTGGTGCCCTATCGCATCGTGAACGGTGCGAACGGCGATGCCTGGGTGCAGGCCGGCGGCAAGGATTACAGCCCGTCGCAGATTTCGGCCTTCATCCTGCAGAAGATGAAGGAGACGGCGGAAGCCTATCTGGGCGAGACCGTGACGCAGGCCGTGATCACGGTTCCGGCCTATTTCAACGATGCGCAGCGCCAGGCGACCAAGGACGCCGGGCGGATCGCGGGGCTGGATGTGCTGCGGATCATCAACGAGCCGACTGCGGCTGCCCTTGCTTACGGGCTGGACAAGAACATCGGCGCCAAGACGATCGCGGTCTATGACCTCGGCGGCGGTACGTTCGACGTTTCCGTGCTGGAGCTGGGCGACGGCGTGTTCGAAGTGAAGTCGACCAGTGGCGACACCTTCCTGGGCGGGGAGGATTTCGACGCCAAGGTCGTGGAGTTCCTGGCCGACGGCTTCAAGAAGGACGAAGGGATCGACCTGCGCGGCGACCGGCTGGCGCTGCAACGGCTGAAGGAGGCGGCCGAAAAGGCCAAGATCGAACTGTCTTCCTCGGCGACGACCGAAGTGAATTTGCCGTTCATCACGGCGGACGCGACGGGCCCGAAGCATCTGGTGCGTTCGATTGCGCGGGCCGACCTGGAGAAGCTGGTGATCGACCTGATCGAGCGCACGCGCAAGCCCTGCGTCGATGCGATGAACGAGGCCGGTGTGAAGGCGAGCGAGATCGACGAGGTGATCCTGGTGGGCGGGATGACACGGATGCCGCGCGTGCGCGCGTTCGTGAAGGACCTGTTCGGCAAGGAACCCAACACCAGTGTGAACCCGGACGAAGTGGTGGCCATGGGCGCCGCGATCCAGGCCGGCGTGCTGCAGGGCGACGTGAAGGACGTGCTGCTGCTGGACGTGACTCCGCTGAGCCTGGGCATCGAGACGCTGGGCGGCGTGTTCACCCGCATGATCGACCGCAACACGACGATCCCGACCAAGAAGTCGCAGACGTTCAGTACCGCCGACGACAACCAGTCTGCTGTGACGATCCGGGTGTTCCAGGGCGAGCGCGAGATGGCGGCCGACAACAAGATGCTGGGCAATTTCGACCTGGTGGGGATTCCGCCGGCGCCGCGCGGCGTGCCGCAGATCGAGGTGACGTTCGACATCGACGCCAACGGCCTTGTCAGCGTGAACGCCAAGGACAAGGGCACCGGCAAGGAGCAGCAGATCCGGATCCAGCCGTCGGGCGGCCTTTCCAAGGACGATATCGAGAAGATGGTGAAGGAAGCCGAGCAGTTTTCGGCCGAGGACAAGAAGCGCCGCGATGCGGCCGAGGCCAGGAACCAGGCCGACAGCCTGGTGCATGCGACCGAGCGCCAGCTGGCCGAGCATGGCGACAAGGTGGACGCCGAGACGAAGGCGTCGATCGAAGCCGCCATTGCCGACGTGAAGGCGGTGCTGGACGGTGGCGATGCCGAGGCGATCGCACCCAAGGCACAGGCGCTGGCGCAGGTGGCGATGAAGCTGGGTGAGGCGGTGTACGCGGCCGAGCAGGCGAAAGCGGCGGAGCCTGCGGAAGAGGCGAAGCCGGCCGAGGATGTGGTCGACGCCGACTTCACCGAAGTGGACGACAGCAAGAAGTAAACATGTATGGCCGGGGGCTTGACCCCCGGCCGTGCAGTGCCAAGGGCTGTGTCCGATGCACGCGGAAATCGATTATTACGAGCTGCTGGAAGTGGAGAAGGGCTGCGACGAGGCGGCGCTGAAGTCTGCCTATCGCAAGCTCGCCATGCGCTGGCACCCGGACAAGAATCCGGGGGACCATGCCGCCGAGACGCGCTTCAAGGCGATCGGCGAGGCTTATGGCGTGCTCTCCGACCCGCAGAAGCGGGCGGCCTATGACCGTTATGGCCACTCGGCGTTCAAGGCCGGTGGCGGCGGGGGCGGAGGGTCGCCGTTCGGCGACGCCTCTCCGTTTTCCGACATTTTTTCCGACATCTTCGACCAGTTCATGGGCGGCAATGCGCAGGGGCGCGGGCGGCGGCAGGGGCCGCAGCGCGGGGCCGATGTGCGGTATGACCTGCAGGTCAGCTTCGAGGATGCGTTCGCCGGCGCCGATGCCGATATCTCGCTGGATGTGGCGGTGCAGTGCGACCATTGCCTGGGCACGGGCGGCAAGCCGGGCGCGAGGGTGCAGGGCTGCACCACCTGCCAGGGGCGCGGCCAGGTGCGTATGCAGAACGGCATGTTCATCGTGGAACGCACCTGCCCGGCCTGCCACGGCTCGGGATCGGTGATTTCCGACCCTTGCGAGCATTGCCACGGCGAAGGGCGGGTCGAGAAGCGCAAGACCCTGAAGGTGAAGATTCCCGCGGGCGTGGACGACGGCACCCGAATCCGGCTGGCCGACGAAGGCGAGGCGGGCCCGCGAGGGGGACAGCCGGGCGACCTGTACCTGTTCATCCACATGAAGCCGCACGCCATCTGGAAGCGCGACGGCACGACCCTGTTCGCGCAGGTGCCGATGAGCTTCGTGGACGCGGCACTGGGCGGCGAGATCATGATCCCGGGGCTGGACCGGAAGCCGATCGAAGTGAAGGTGCCGGCGGGCACGCAATCGGGCCGGCAGTTTCGGGTGCGCGGACGCGGCATGCCGGCCTTGAACAGCCATGGTGTCGGCGACCTGGTGGTGCAGGTGGAGCTGGAGACGCCGACCAAGCTGAGCGCGCGGCAGAAGGAGCTGCTGGAGGAGTTCCGCGGCGGTGGGGAGGGCCATGAAGGCTGCCCGAAATCCAAGGGGTTCTTCGACCGGCTGAAGGGCGCCTGGGACGAGCTTACGGAGTAGGGTGTGGGGTTTGGGCGCCGGACTGCGCCTTTGCGCGTCGGGGGGAGATCCCAGCGTTCGCTGGGATGACGGAGTTCTGTTGCCTATAGAGATGCCTTCACGATCGCTCGGACGGTGCGGAAGGTGGTGAGGCGGCCTCGGCCGGTCTGGATCACGATGTCGGCCAGGGCGCGCTTCCGTGGGTCCGGCATCTGGTGGGCGAGGACCCGGGCGAATTTCTCCGGGGTCATTCCGGGGCGGGCGAGCACCCGGGCACGCTGCACATGGGCAGGCGCCGTGACGACGGCGATCAGGTCCACCGCCCTCCAGCCCTCGCCTTCGAGCAGCAGCGGGATATCGAGCACGATCGCCCGGCGGCGGCGGTGACGGCGGCGGAAGCGCTGCTGCAAGCGGCCGATCGCGGGGTGAACGATCGCCTCCAGCCGTTTCAGGGCGGCGGGGTCGCCGAACACGGCGGCGCCCAGCTTCGGGCGATCGACGCCGGAGGGGCCGGTGGTGCCGGGGAAGGCCGCTTCGATGGCGGCGAGGGCGCTGCCGCCCGCGCCCTGGACCCGGTGGACCGCGGCGTCGGCATCGAACACGGGGACGTGGAGGTAACGGAACATGCGGGCGACCGTGGACTTGCCCATGCCGATGGAGCCGGTGAGTCCGATGATGCGGGGGCGGCGGTTCAAGCGTGGCCCGGCGCGTTTGCAGATGGATCCCACCCCAACCCCTCCCCTGAGCCGAAGGCCACCGAAGGTGACCGGGAGGGGCTTGTGAGGCAGGTGCGGAGGTCGGCGTCGCGGTGTCTTGGGGGGTCGGCGTCGTAGAACATCTGGAAGGCGGCTCCCGCCTGGCCGATCAGCATGTCGAGGCCGTCGATGGTGGGGAGGCCCCGGGCGCGGGCCTGGGCGAGCAGCGGGGTTTCGAGCGGGGCGTAGACAAGGTCGTAGACGAGGCTGCCGGCGCGTTGCGAATCGAGCCGGACATCGAGCGGGGGCTGGCCCTTCATGCCGAGGCTGGAGCTGTTGACGACGAGGTCGGCCGGGGGAAGGATCATGCCGGGGGTGAGTTCGAGCACATCGGCACGCTTGCCCTTGTCGGTGCAGATTTGGGCAAGCTCCCTGGCAGGGGCCGCGCTGCGATTGACGAAGCTGATCTGTTCGACCCCCATCTGGTCCAGCGCCCAGGCGACGGCGCGGGCGGCGCCGCCGGCGCCGATGACGACGGCGCTGGCCGGGGTGATGCCGCGCCGGTCGAGCGGCTCCCGGAAACCCGCATGATCGGTGTTGAAGGCATAGGTCTGGCCGTTGTCGGCGACGACGACCGTGTTGGCGCTTCCGATGAGGAGCGCCGACAGGTCGACATGGTCGGCGAGCTTCAGGGCTATGAGCTTGTGCGGGACGGTGATGTTGACGCCCGCGAGGCCGAGCGCCGGCAGCGCCTTCAGCACGGTGTGGAGGCGCGGCGGGGCGACCGGCAGGCGGACATAATCGCCGTCAAGCCCGAGCGCTTCGAGCCAGAAGCGGTGAAGCATGGGGCTTTTGGAGTGGGCGACCGGCCACCCGATCACACCCGCCGTCAGCTGGCCGTCGGGGTGGCGCTGGAGCGTGATGTCGCTCATGCCGGCATTTCGCCCGCTTCGCGCAGCCAGGCAAGCACGGCGAGCAGCGGAAGCCCGCGGACGGTGAACTGGTCCCCCTCTACCGCCTCGAACAGCTGGGCGCCGAGGCCTTCGAGGTGATAGCCGCCGACGCTGCCGAGGACGTCGTCGCCGACGCTGGCGATATAGGTGTCGAGCCAATGGTCCGAGAAGGCGCGGACGTGGAGGGTGGCCACCTCGACATGGCGCCACAGCGGGCGGCCGTCGCGGGCGATGACGGCCGCCGAGATCAGGCGGTGGGGGCGCCCGCGAAGGGTTCGGAGCTGGGCGGCGAGGCCCTCGCGGGTGCCGGGCTTTTCCAGCCACTGGCCGCGCTCGACCTCGAGCATGGAATCGCTGCCGAGGACATGGGCCTCAGGGTGGGACAGGCTGACCTTCACCGCCTTCAGCTCGGCGAGACGGTCGGCGACGTCGCGCACCGGCTGGTTGCTGAGCTCGGCGGTGACGTTTTCCTCGTCGATGCGGGCGGGGATGGCAGTGTGGGGGACGCCGGCCGCGGTGAGCATGGCGGTGCGGGACGGGGATCGGGAGGCCAGGATCAGCATCGCGGGGTTCCGCCTTCGGTCTGAGAAGCATCCGAACCCATCACCGGTCGCCAAGCATGTTCATCAGCTCGGCGGCGGTTTCCTCGATCGAGCGGCGGGTGACGTCGATGGTGGGCCAGGCTTTGTCGGCGAACAGGCGGCGGGCGGCGGCGACTTCGGTGGCGATGGTGTCGGGATCGACGTAGCTGGCCGAGAACTGGGCGACGTCCTGCCCGAGGATGCGGGCGCGGCGGACCTGGGCGAGGCGGTCTGCCGAGACGGTGAGGCCGACGACGAGAGGGGACTTCAAGTCGAACAGTTCGGGGGGCAGCGGCCGGGTCGGGACATAGGGCATGTTCGCGACCTTGTAGCCGCGGTTGGCGAGATAGATGGAGGTGGGGGTTTTCGACGAGCGCGAGACGCCGACGAGGACGAGGTCGGCGGCTTCCCATTCGGCGGGAAGAAGCCCGTCGTCATGCTCCATGGTCCAGTTGATGGCTTCGATGCGGCCGAAATATTCGGCGTCCATCCGGTGCTGGCCGCCCGGGCGGGCTTGCGCTGCGATCCCGAGCATTCGCTCGAGGCCGGCAATGACCGGGTCCATCACGGCAATGACAGGGAGGCCGAGGGCTGCGCAGCGCGATTCGAGGCGTTCGCGGACCGAGCGGGCGACCAGGGTGTAGAGGACGAGGCCGGGGACCCGGGCGACTTCGTCGAGCACGCGGTCGAGATGGCCTTCGGAGCGGACCATCGGCCAGTAATGCTTGACGGCGTCGACCGATTCGAACTGGGCGAGGCCGGCTTTGACCAGGCTTTCCAGCGTTTCGCCGGTAGAATCCGACACGAGGTGGAGGTGGAGGCGTGTCACGGGAATGTTTGTGGCGCGGCGGCTGTGGACAATCCACCGGAAAACGCAGGGGACGGAGGCGGGAGCGGGGGCATGGATTGCGGGAGCGGGGGATTCCGGGGCGGGGATGCGAACGAACGGGGGAGGTTGTTCGGCTGTGGACGGGATGGGCCCGGGCGCTGCACAGCCGGGGGGCGGGCCGGATTCGGCGATTTCGCACAGGCGATTGGCGGGGCGAGGGGTGGGGAGGGACTTGTGGACGGAATCTTATCCCCGCGATTCACCGGACCACTATCTTCACCATTCTTTCATATATTCTTCCTGGATCAACAGTGGTTCGGGGGCACCCGCGAAAAGCGGGCGGGGGATTGGCGGGGCGGAATGCGCCCTCTAGACGGGATCGATGACCGAAGTTCTGATGCGAGACCCTGTTGTCGAGATGCCCGCGCTCGATGTGCTTGCCGGACGGGCGCTGTCGCCGCCGCCGGTGTGGCTGATGCGCCAGGCCGGGCGCTATCTGCCGGAATATCGGGCGCTGAGGGCGGAGAAGGGGAGTTTCCTGAACCTCTGCTATGATCCGGAGGCCGCCGCCGAGATCACGCTTCAGCCGATCGGCCGGTTCGGGTTCGACGTAGCGATCCTGTTCTCGGATATCCTGATCGTGCCGCATGCGATGGGGCAGGAACTGACCTTTACCGAAGGCGAGGGCCCGCGGCTGAAGCCCCTGATGGCGGAGGCGGGGCTCGGCGAACTGGTGCCGGCCCGCGCACGCTATGCGGCGATCTGGGAGACGGTGCGCCGGGTGCGGGCGCAGCTGGACCCGGCGAAGGCGCTGTTCGGCTTTGCCGGGTCGCCCTATACGGTGGCGACCTACATGGTGGCGGGCGAGGGGTCGAAGGACCAGGCGGCGGCGCGGCTGATGGCCTATGCCGATCCGGGCCGGTTCGGCGCCCTCATTGAGGCCATTTCCGCCGACACGCTGGACTATCTGTCGGGCCAGATCGCGGCGGGGGCGGATGCGGTGATGCTGTTTGACAGCTGGGCCGGGAGCCTGGCGCCGGCCGAGTTCGAGCGCTGGGTGGTGGCGCCGACGGCGCGGCTGGTAGATGCGTTGCGGGCGCGGCATCCGGCGACGCCGATCATCGGGTTTCCGCGTGGGGCGGGCGAGAAGGCGCCGGCCTATGCGCGCGAGACGCGGGTGTCGGCATTGGCGGTGGACGAGGCGGCCGATCTTGCCTGGGTGGTGGCGAACACGCCCGATACGCTGCCGCTGCAGGGCAATCTGGACCCGCTGGCGCTGAAGGCGGGGGGGCAGGCGCTGAGCGACGGGCTGAAACGGGTGCTGGAGACGATGCGCGGGCGGCCGCATATCCTGAACCTGGGGCACGGGATCGACCGGTTCACTTCGATCGACCATGTCGAGCAGCTGATGCGCGAGCTGCGCGCGTGAACGAGGCTGTGGGATTTCTGGGGGCTGCCTATCTCTGGGTGAAGGCGGCGCATGTTATTTTCGTGATCTTCTGGATGGCGGGCCTGTTCGTGCTGCCGCGCTATCTGGTGCACCAGGCGGGGGAAGTGCCGGGCTCACCCGAGGATCGGAAATGGACCGAGCGGGTGGCCAAGTTGCGCCGGGTGGTGCTGGGGCCGAGCCTTGTCGTGGTGTGGCTGCTGGGGCTGCTGCTGGTGGCGAACCATGGGCTGGCGGGGGCCGGCTGGCTGCATGCGAAGCTGGTGCTGGTGCTGCTGCTGTCGGGCTATCATGGCTGGATGACGGGCCTGTCGAAGAAGATGGCGCAGGGCCAGCGGCCGATGACGGAGCGAAAGCTGCGGCTGTGGAACGAGCTGCCGGCGCTGTTTATCGTGGCGATCGTGGTGCTGGCGGAGGTGAAGCCGTTCTAGGTTGCCGACTTGGTCGGAGTCGGCACCGGCCCTCACCCCCGCCCGGCCACCCATAGAATACTGACGTGGGGCAGCCGGGTGGGGGTGAGGGCTGTGCCGCTTGGAGCGCCTCAGATGTCTTCGGCGAGGCGGCCATAGAGGCTGGGGCGGCGGTCTCGGAAGAAGCCGAAAGCCGCCCGGTGGCGGGCGATTTCGGCGAGATCGAAGCTTGCGGTGATGGTGCCTTCGCTGGTCGTGTCCATCTCGGTCACCATGTCGCCGCGCTGGTCGGCGATGAAGCTGTTGCCGTAGAAATGGGCTCCCTGCCCGTCTGCGGTAGGCTCGATGCCGGTGCGGTTGGCGGCGACGATGGGGACGACGTTGGAGACGGCGTGGCCCACCATGGCGCGGACCCAGAGGCGGCGGGTGTCGAGCCCGGGGTCGTGCGGTTCGTTGCCGATCGCGGTCGGGAACATTAGCAGGTCGGCGCCCATCAGCATCATCGCGCGCGCGGTTTCCGGATACCATTGATCCCAGCAGATGCCGACGCCGATGCTGCCGTGGCGGGTCGGCCAGACCTTGAAGCCGGTGTTGCCGGGGCGGAAGTAGAATTTCTCCTGTTAGCCGGGGCCGTCGGGGAGGTGGCTGTTGCGGTAGACGCCGGCGACCTGGCCGTCGTCGTTCACGAAGGCCATGCTGTTGTAATAATGGGGGCCGTCGCGCTCGTAGAAGCTGGTGGGCAGGTAGATATGTTCGGCGCGGGCGACCTCGCGTGCGGCCTGTACGGCGGGGTGGGTGTCGACCGGGGCGGCGGTTGCGAACACGGCTTCGTTCTGCGCGGTGCAGAAATAATGGCCTTCGAACAGCTCAGGGGGGAGGACGATCTTCGCGCCCTTGGCGGCGGCCTCGCGGACGAGTTTCATGGCTTTGGCGATATCGGCGTCGCGGTCGCCCGACATCGCCATCTGCACCGCGCCGACGTTCAGCAT
>JANPJJ010000165.1:0-2221 GCA_031425455.1 Sandaracinobacter sp.
GTCAGCGTCTGGATGTTGTAGCCCCAGATCGCCTCGAGACACATGCGCTGTCCCGGCGCGTGCAAGTGCGGCTCGAAGGTGACGATCTTCGCGGGCTGTGACAGCACCTCGTAGGCATGCAGCTGCTGGTTCGCTTCGCCCGGCTTGATGTCGATGTCGAGCGCGTTGGCCAGGTTATGGAGCGTGGTGCGCCGCGCCGGCTTGTAGCCGACCGGATGGAACTTGAAGCCGAACATCAGCTTCGACTTGACGTCCAGGCCGCCGGCATGGAGATGGGCCGACTGATAGATGATGCTCGAGCCGGCCTTCAGCAGGCGCCCGGCATCCTCGTCGAAGATGTCGGCATTGCGACCGACTTCATGCACGGGCCAGCCGACCGCGCCGTCGGTCACCGAGGCATCGATCGGATCGCCGGTCTCGTCGACCGGAGCCGTCGCCCAGATCAGGTGATGCCACACGTAGCGCTGTCCGACGGTCTGGCGGCCTGACTCGTTGCTGAAGTTGTTGACTTCGCGAATCTCGACCGACTTCACGTAGCGGTCTTCGGTCAGCGGCACCTTGGTTGGCGGGAACTCGCCCCACCAGTCAGGAGTGTTCGCCTTGACCGTGATCTCCGGGCTCTCGATAATCAAGTCGGGTTCACCTGCGTGCCAGCCGACCGTGTCGTTGAACACGCGCGCCACCGGCATGTCCTTCATGTCCCCGCGCGGCGCGCCGGTATCGGCCCACTTCGCGATCTTGGCAATCTCCTCGTCGCTGAGCGACGGATCGTTCTTGTAGTGCTGGATGCCGATGTTCTTTTCGATGTACCACGGCGGCATCACGCCGGCCTTGTCGCGCAGGCCAGTGCGCTGCTTCATCGAGCGCGCCCACGGGCGGCTTTCCTCATACGTGAGGAGCGACATCGGGGCCACCTGCCCAGGCCGATGGCAGTTCTGGCAGCTGCGCTGAAGAATCGGCGCGATGTCCTTGGTGAAGGTGACCTCGGGCGGCTTGGCCGCCGTCGCGCTCTGCGCGGAGGTGGATGCCGCGGGTTGCTGTGCGTTCAGGGCCGCGGGTGCCACCGTGCCGGACAGGGCCACGCCGAACAGGGCCGTTCCGGCCAACAGGGCCAGGCCGAAATGCTTTCGAACCGCCATTAGAACTCTCCTTGATTTCTCGAGAATCGAGGGCCTTATTGTATCGCGATGTAACCCTAGGGCCGCAGCAGGGCGGTGCCGTTGCGTTTCGGGACCTGCCCTACTGGTATACGAGCTATTTCCTTCAAAGTTGCAGTGTTTACGACACTTACGGCGTTGTCGCCGGCCGTGGCCACGACGATCGACTTGCCGTCCGGGGAAAAAGTGACCCACTCGGGATGCTGGCCGACGTGCACGCTGCCAATTGGCTTCAGGTCGGGCAGCGAATACGCATAGAGCTCTCCGTACCATTTGCCGGCAGCGCGCTCGAACTCCATCGGCCGGATCCCGGCCGACAGCTGCAGCTCCACGCGATTTCCTCCGTCGCCTGGTCGATCACCGTGATCATGCGGTTCGGGATCGATCCCGACACCACGTACCGGCCGTCCGGCGTCACGTATCCGTCCCACGGGCCGCCCCGGGGATTTTCGGCGGGTTCCGGGCCCAACTTCAGGATACGATTACCGTTTTCCGGGCCCCGGACGCGCGGACTTCGCGCAGTGGGGCCGAAGAGGACCCGTGCATCCTGATCTCATAGAAACGATCGCCTTCCACGAAGCGATTCTCGCGGAAGGCAGCAAGGCGCTCGTCGGTTATTCACAACCCAAGATCCTGGCCAACATCGTGTTGCTGTCGGAAATCCCGACGACCTACGACAAGAAGGAGCAGCGCCAGGTCAACTCGGGCAACCTGCTGCTGCGGGGCGTGCCGGGCGTCGGCAAGACGTTCTTCGGCGTGATCCTCGCCGCGATCAGCGACGCCAAGTTCGCCCGCATCCAGGGCCGCGCCGACTTGCAGCCGACCGAAGTCGTCGGCTTCCAGATGATCAATCCCGCCACCGGCGTGCTGACGACCGAAATGGGTCCGCTGGCCGAAGCGGAAGTGATCCTGCTGGACGAAATCAACCGCATCCCGCTCAAGTCCCAGAGCGCATTCCTCGAAGGCCTGCAGGATCGCACCGTGACGGTCGGCAAGACCACCTACGAGCTGCCCGCCTTCAACTTCGCGATCGCGACGATGAACCCGGTCGAGCTGGGACAGGG
>JANPJJ010000166.1:0-1520 GCA_031425455.1 Sandaracinobacter sp.
GCGGCCGAGCTGATCGAGGGCAAGCCTCAGTGGATCGAACCGGACGGGGTGGGCAATGAGCTGCCGGTTCCGGCCACCAGCATCCAGTTCAACACCTGGTACCATCTGGCCCTGGCGCACTATCTTTTGCGCGATTGGGACGCGGCTGAGGCGGCCTATCGGCGGTGTATCGAGTGGGTTGCTGAGGCGGACTACGACGGGCTGACCGCATGCAGCGACTGGCTTTATATGACCCTGCGGCGCAAGGGCGACGCGGCGGGGGCGGCGGCGGTGCTGGCGGGTGTTCCCGACGGTTTGGCCGACGAGGTGTTTGTCGAGGGCCCGTCCTATTACAGGCGCCTGCGGATGTATCGCGGCGAGCTTCAGCCCGACGACCTGCTACACCCGGACAAGGGGACGCAGCAGATCCATGACCTGGAGACCATCTACGCCACGCAAGGGTATGGGGTGGGGAACTGGTTTCTCTACAACGGCGAGTTGGACCGGGCCTACGCGGTGTTCGAGCAGATCGTCCGGGGCCGCAGCCGGTTTGCGTTCGGCTACATCGCCGCCGAGTTGGACCTGCGCGAGCAGGGTCTGTCCTAAGCCAGCCGCACCAGGATCCGTTGGCGGCGGCGCAGCGCAGCGCCTGCGGTCGCGAAGCCCACGATCATCAACGCCCATGCGCCGGGCTCTGGAACCGCCGCGCTGAAGGTGGCCTGATCGACCGTGAAGGCGTAGGTCGTCTGCTGCGTCACGAATCCGCCGGTGATCTGAAAGATGCGGCTGCGGTTGACCTGCAAGAACTGGTCTTCCAGCATATAGGAATCGACCTTTCCGTCGGCGGCGCCGGCATAGGTGAGAACCGGATTGCCCGTATCCCCACTCGCGCCGGGCGCGAGGCCGAACGCCACGCCGGCTTCCCGTTCGTTGTAGACGCTTGCCGGCGTGCCCAGCATCGAGAAGGTGTGCAGGTTCGCTGTGTCGCCGATCAGGTCGTAGAGCACCAAGCCGCTGCGGGCGATGTTGAATTCCGGCCCGGATTCAGGGGGCAGTTGTGAGCCGGGGAATATTTCATCCACGCCGTTGATCGTCTGGGTGATGCTCATCCCCGTGCCGAGGAAACAGCCGAGGTAGCCGAGGCCCGGCGCACAGTCGGGACCCAGCAGGTCGGTGTCGTAGCGAAACGTCCCGGTGATGCGCAAGCCGGTCAGATCTGTGGCCGTGTCGAAGCCGAAGTTGCCGATGGCCTCGCCCTGCGTGACCGTGCCGGAGAAGGTTCCGACGACGATAGCGGCGCTGGCCGGCGGGGTGACGGCGAGGGCGGCGGCGGCCAGCAGGCTGGTGACGAAAGCACGCATCGGGATGTCTCCACGAGGGGAACGTGAGCGCCTCCGAATGCGGATCTGCGCCGACGTTCAAGCAGATGCTGGTTAGCATGTCGGGTCACACGGGCGGTTGCGCCCGGGTCCCAACCCTTTGCTCGCCAGTGCCAGACTGCCGACAGCGGAGTGATCAATGCTGAAATTCTGGCGCCACGT
>JANPJJ010000167.1:0-23220 GCA_031425455.1 Sandaracinobacter sp.
CCGCCGTTCCAGTTGCCGCTGCCATAGCCGAAGCGGGCCTGGCAGCCGTTGCGCACTTCGATCCGGTTGCGATTGTAGGTCCAGGTGCGGCCCTCGATGCAGGGCGAGTTGCTGTATTGCTGCAGCAGCTGCACGCGGCCATTGGTCTGGGCATAGCATTGCTCGGGCCGGTTGTCCCGGCTGCGGCAGGTGAGCTCGCCGGCGAAGCCCTGGTTGCCGCCCCAGCCTCCGGACCCGCCGCCCCAGTTGCCGCCCCAATTGCCATCCGATCCGCCGCCTTGGTACACCATGGCTTCGAAAGTGCCGCCGCAGCCGCCCGACACCTGCAGCTGGTTGCCGCGGCGACGCCAGGTTTCGCCCTCGCGGCAGCGGTTGCTGCGGTCGGGCCCGATGAAGCTGATCGACTGGGTGTTGGCGGGAAGATCGCAGATGTTGGAGCGGTTGCCGCTGGAATAGCAGCTGATGCGAACCGGCTGGGCGCCATATTGCGCCGACGCGGCCGCCATGCCGATCGTCGAAATCGCGGGTAGCGGCAGCGGGGCGAGCTGGGCCGAGACGAGGGCAAGCGCCGTTGCGAGCCCGGTGCGCTGGTGAAGATCCGCCATTGTCCATTCCCCTGTCGATTGTTTTGCCACCCCAACAGAATAGGAACGGCATCGTTCCCGTCTAGCGAAAAAGCGGGCGGGTTGAGGCTGCGGACCGCGCGGGCTAACGGGGCGGGACAGGCCTGTACGACAGCGGCCGGGGAGTGATGATTTTGGACGTTTTCCAGCGGTTCGAGGATGTGGTGGCGGATGCGGTCGCGGCGCTGGTGGCCGACGGCACGGTGCCGGCACCGGCCGTGAACGCTGCCATCGTGCTGGAGCCGCCCCGCGATGCGTCGAACGGCGACCTTGCGACCAATGCCGCTCTGGCGCTGGCGAAGGCAGCGAAAGCCAATCCGCGCGAGCTGGCGACCCGCATCGCCATGGGGCTGGCGCGCCATCCGGACATCGCGTCGGCCGAGGTGGCGGGGCCGGGGTTCATCAACCTGACGCTGGAGCCCGGCGTGTGGCAGCGCGAGATCGCGACCATCCTGGCGACCGGCGCCGACTATGGCCGCGGCGACGAGCGGCACGAGGCACTGCCGGTGAACATCGAATATGTTTCCGCCAACCCGACCGGGCCGATGCACATGGGGCATTGCCGGGGGGCGGTGGTGGGGGACGCGCTGGCCAGCCTGCTGATCTTCGCCGGGCACGATGTGGTGCGGGAATATTATGTCAACGATGCCGGCGGACAGGTCGATGTGCTGGCCCGCTCGGTGCATGTCCGTTACCGGGAGGCGCTGGGCGAAACGGTGGGCGAGATCCCCGAAGGGCTGTATCCGGGCGACTATCTGGTGCCGGTGGGGGTGGCGCTTGCGAAGGAATATGGCGACCGGTTCGCTGCCGCGCCCGAAGCCGACTGGCTGGTGCCGTTCCGCACCCGCGCGGTCGCGGCCATGCTGGACCTGATCCGGGCCGATCTGGCGCTGCTGGGCATCCGGCACGACCGCTTTGCGTCGGAAGCCGCCATCCTGGCCGACGGCGCGCCGCAGAAGGCCGAAGCCAGTCTGCGGGCGCGCGACCTGATCTATGACGGCGTGCTGCCGCCGCCCAAATCCATCGAAAAGGGGGGCGAGACGCCGGAGGACTGGGAGCCTGTCGAGCTGCCGCTGTTCCGCAGCACCGCCTATGGCGACGATATCGACCGCCCGATCCGCAAATCTTCGGGCGACTGGACCTATTTCGGGATCGACATGGCCTATCATGCCGACAAGGCGCGGCGGTCTTCGGCGCTGGTGAACATCTGGGGCGCCGACCATACCGGCACGACGAAGCGGATCGAGGCCGCCGTCGCCGCGCTGTCCGAAGCTCAGAGTGGCGGCCGCACGCCGTTCGCCATCAAGATCGTGCAGATGGTGCGGCTGTTCCGGGCCGGCGAGCCGGTGAAAATGTCGAAGCGGTCGGGCAATTTCGTGACGCTGGCCGATGTCGTGAACGAAGTGGGCCGCGACGTGGTGCGCTTCATGATGCTGACGAAACGCCCCGAGGCGCCGCTGGATTTCGACTTCGCCGATGTGGTGCAGCAGTCGCGCGAGAACCCGGTATTCTATGTGCATTATGCCCATGCGCGGATTTCGTCGGTGCTGCGCAAGGCGGCCGGCCTGGACCTGCCCGAGCCGTCGCTGGAGCTGCTGGACGGGGACGAGCTGGGGCTGGCGAAGATCGCGGCGCAATGGCCGCGCGTGGTGCGCCAGGCCGCGGCCGCGCGGGAGCCGCACCGGATCGCCTTCTATCTGGCCGACCTGGCGGGCGCCTTCCACACGCTGTGGAACCGCGGCAACGACGACCCGGCCTATCGGCTGCTGCGCGAGGACGACCTTGCCCTTACGTCGGCCCGACTGGCGCTGGCCTCGGCTGTGGCGCAGGTGATCCGTACCGCGCTCGGCGTGATGGGCGTGACGGCGGCCGAGGAGCTGCGCTGATGGCGCCGCCGCCGGCATCACTGCCGCGGAGGGGGCGCGGGCCATCGCCGCGCGACGAAGCCACCCGGACCGGACGCGGCGGATCGGCGGACCGGCGCGGCCGGGGCTGGGACGAAACCGATGCGCCCTGGCTGGAGGAAGGTGACGAGCAGGGCGAAGTGCATACGCTGGTCGGTCGTCGGGCGCTGTGGGCGATGCTGTTCGGGCTTGCCGTGCTGACGGTCGGCGTGATCGTCGGCATCATGCTGGTTTCGAAGGGGGATTCGAGCCCGATCGACGTGCCTGCGGTCGGCGAGGAAGTGCCCGTGCTGGCCTCGCCGGGGCCGTGGAAGGTCGCGCCCACCGGGGCCGATATCGACGGCATTCCAATCGAGGGGCAGGGCCAGATCCTGTTCGGCACGGGAGACGGGCGCGATTCGGAAGCGCGCATCGCGCTGGAAGCGCTGCCGGAGGACCCGATGCCCCGGCCTGGAAGCGAAATGGCGGGGAGCGGGACAGCCGGAACCGAACTGGAGGCGGAAGCAATGGCCTCGGCAGAGCCGCCCGCCGCACCCCCCGCCGCTGCGCCGCCGCCGCCTGCGATTGCCCCGACGAAGCCGGCGCCGAAGCTGGCGGTTCCCAAGACCATCTATCCGCCGACCAACGAGCCCACCCCGCCCGAGACCGACGGGCAGGTGCTGCAACTGGGCGCATTCTCCAGCGAGGCGCGGGCGCGGGCGGCGTTCAAGTCGCTGTCGGAGCGGTTCGGCTATCTGGACGGGCTGGAGCCGCGGATCCAGCCGGTCGCGAAGGACGGGCAGACGCTGTATCGGCTCAGGACCAGCGCCGGATCGGCAGCGCAGGCGCGCGATATCTGCGGCCGGCTGCGGATCGCCGGCGAATCCTGCTCACTGGTGGACTGACAGCTCGAACCGGCCGGCAGCCGCAGACAGCAGGGTCCAGCCACGCTCGAGGCAGAGGGCGGGGATGTCGGTCTCGGCGGCGGGGTCGTCGGCCAGCAGCGTGTAGCGGCCGGGGCCCCCCTCGCGCACGATACGGGCCAGCCGGAGTGCCGGGATCGGGCAACGCAGGCCGCGCGCGTCGAGGGCGCGCGTCATACGGGGGATTTGATAGCTTGTGAGCGCATCCGGCCACGGCATAGCCCGAAGTCGAGACGAGAGGGAGACGAATCATGTCCATGTTCCGGTCCGACGTACTGGCGGGGAAGAAGATTCTGGTGACGGGAGGCGGCACCGGGCTCGGCAAGTCGATGGCGGAAGCCTATGCCGCGCACGGCGCCGAGGTGGTGATCTGGGGCCGGCGCGGCCCGGTGCTGGAGGAAGCCGCCGCCGAGATGCGCGAGAAAACCGGCGGCACGGTGACCCCGATGGCAGTGGATATCCGCAACGGCGGCGCGATCGACGAGGCGATGGAGGAAGTGTTCGCAAGCGGCCCGCTGACGGGCCTGGTGAACAATGCCGCGGGGAACTTCATCAGCCGCACCGAGGATTTGTCGGCCAACGCTTTCAATGCGATCGCTTCGATCGTGGCCCACGGCACGTTCAACACGACGGTCGCAGCGGGCAAGCGTTGGATCGCGGGCGGGCACAAGGGCTCGATCGTTTCCATCGTGACGACCTGGGTGTGGACCGGCTCGCCGTTCACCGTGCCCTCGGCGATGTCGAAGGCGGGCGTTGCAGCGATGACGCAGAGCCTGGCGGTGGAGTGGGGGCCCAAGGGCATCCGCGCAAATGCGATCGCGCCCGGGCCGTTCCCCACCAAGGGCGCCTGGGAGCGGCTGATGCCCGCGCCGCTCGCCAAGAAGACCGGTGCGGGGGAAGGCGCCAGCGACATCCCGATGCGGCGCTTCGGCGAACATCCTGAGCTCGCCAACCTCGCGATCTTCCTGATGGCGGACGGCTGCGATTATCTGTCGGGCGAGGTGATCGCGATCGACGGGGCACAGTGGCTGGCGAGCGGGGGCAATTTCCACCAGCTCACCAAGCTGGACGGCGAGGACTGGGACATGATCGGCGCGGCGATCCGGTCGACCAACCAGAAGGACCGGGAGCAAAGGACTGCCTGAGACGCCGTGCCCGGTTGACCGGGGCGCGGGCCACAACCTAGGCTGACGGAATGAGTAACACGACCAACCTGATCCTGATCGCCGGCCTGGTGCTGGCGCTGGCCTGCTTCGTCTATCTGTATTTCGGGGCGAAGCGGCTGGAGCAGCAGCGCAATGCGCGGGTTTCCGGTGATCCGAAGCCGGCGGTTGCGGTGGCGGCGCCCGAACCGGCTGCCGCTGCGCTGACGCCGTTCCTTGCCACGCCCGACGGGGCGCCGGACGACCTCGGCCGGATCAAGGGTATCGGGCCGAAGCTGTCGGCGCGGCTGAACGAACTCGGCGTATTTCATTACCGCCAGATTGCGCAATGGACGCCGGAGCAGCTTGCTGCGGTCGATGCGCAGCTGGGCAATTTCCAGGGCCGTCCACAGCGCGACCAGTGGCAATCCCAGGCCGCGCTGCTCGCTTCCGGGGATGTGAAGGGCTATGAGCGGGTGCACGGCAAGCTCGGTCCGGCAGCGCCGCCGGCATGATGGACCCCGCCGCCCGTGGCGATGCGGCGGCAGAACAGCAGCGTGGCACTAGGAAGCGGGGCATTGGGAAGCCCGGCACTGGGAAGCCCGGCACTGAGGAGCAGCCCGGGCGGTCCCGCGGCGGTCTCGCCTTCATCCTGCTAGTGCTGCTGCTGGATACGATGGGCTTCGGACTGGTGATTCCGGTGATCCCGCAGCTGGTGGTGGAGCTGACCGGGCGTGATGTCGCCTCGGCCGCCTCGATCGGCGGATGGCTGGTGATGAGCTATGCGCTGGCGCAGTTCCTGTTCGCGCCGCTGTTGGGCAACCTGTCGGACCGTTTCGGGCGGCGGCCGATCCTGCTGGCCTCCATGGCGGGGTTTGCCGTCAACATGTTGGTGGCGGGCCTGGCCACGCAGCTGTGGATGCTGTTCGTGGGGCGGACGGTCGCCGGCATCTTCGGCGCCAGCGCCTCCACCGCGTCGGCCGCGATCGCCGACACCACGCCGCCGGCCCGCCGGGCCGAGGCGTTCGGGCTGGTCGGCGTGGCCTTCGGGCTCGGCTTTATCGTCGGGCCGGCACTTGGCGGGGTGGTCGGCCAGTGGCACCCGCGCGCGCCCTTCTTCGTGGCGGCCGGGCTTGCCGGCATCAACCTGCTGATCGGCCTGATAATGCTGCGCGAGACGCTGCCCCCCGAAAAGCGCCGCCCGTTCGACTGGCGGCGGGCGACGCCGCTGGGGAGCTTTCGCCAGTTGCGCCGGCTCGGCGGGCGGACGGCCGCCCTGGGGCTCACGATCTTCCTGTGGCAGTTCAGCCTGCAGGCGCTGCAGAGCATCTGGCCCTATTACACCGGCTATCGCTATGGCTGGACACCGCTGACGATCGGGCTGTCGCTGACCTTTGTCGGCGTACTCGCAGTGGCGGTGAACTGGCAACTGGTGAAGCGAGCGGTGGCGCGGATGGGCGAATGGCGCACTGCCATGCTGGGCATCGCGATGGGCGGGGCCTCGTTCCTGATCTATGCGGCGGCCGACAATCCGCGCTGGGCCTTTGCGGGAATCGCGGTGGGCGCGATCGGCGGGCTGGTGATGCCGGCGATGCAGGCGATGCTGACGGCGGGCGCCGCCCCAGAGGAACAGGGTGAGTTGCAAGGTGCTGTCGCGGTGCTGATGAGCTTTGCAATTATCATCGGGCCGCCGGTGATGAGCCATATCTTCAGCCGCTTCAGCGGGCCGGAAGCAGCGGTGCACCTGCCCGGGGCGCCCTTCTATCTGGCGGTGTCCCTGGCGGGGCTGGCGCTACTTGCCTTGTTCAGGGCCGGTCCGCCGCCAACGCGGGCCGGCGCCGCGCCGCCGGTGCTGGACAAGTTCGACGCCTGACGAACGGTGTGACAACGGCCCGACGGGCCGCAAGCGCGACTGCGCGCCGGCCGGACGCCGAGAAGAACAGAAACAGCGCGCGGCCCCCGGGGTGCGGGCAGTCGGGGGAGCTGCCTCAACACACCGGGGGCCGGTTGCCCAGGCCCTACCAGGGCCGGAACCGTCAGGCGATGGCGACCACCTGCCGGCGGCGGCGTGCCATGCCGCCGACCAGGCCGAACCCGCCGATCATCATTGCCCAACTCGCCGGTTCGGGCACCGCACCGGTTGCGATCGAGCGGAGCGGGCCGGCGCCGACGATGCCGAGCGACGTGCCGGCGCCGCTGCCGAGGTCGATCGACCAGAGCAGGCTGTCGATGTTGGCAAAGGCGGCGCCGGTGCGCCCCGAAATGTCGAAGCCGACCGCATTTTCCGTGGTGAAGCTGAAGCCAAGCGGCCCGAAGGTTCCGCCCATCAGGTTCATGTTGACATAGGTACCGGCGTTCGGATTGGTCGAGCGCAACAGGCGGTCGGTAACGGTGTCGAGCGCGTAGAGCGTGGTGGTGGTCGCGCCGGCGACGCTGTTGGTGTAGGCGGCGCCACTGAGGGCAACGGCGCCGCTACTGCTGGTGATCATGCCGTCGACCAGGGTTGCGCCGGTATCGACGTTGATCCGCAGGTTCTGGTCGTCGCTGGAGACGAGGCGGAGCCGATCGGGCACGGGGTTGAAATCGAACCCGAATGCCTGGCCGGACGGCGCCGTGGTGAGGAAGCCCTTGGCGACCGCGCTGTAGCTCGCGCCCGACAGGTTCAGTTCGTAGACCTGGCCTGAGGCGGTCGCGGTGTAGAGCATTCCATTGGCGGGGCGCACGTCGAGCCCGATAAGGGCAGCGCCGTCGGGCAGGCCGGTGATCGTGCGCGTGGTCAGGATGGTTTCCGGATCGGCGCTGTCGAAGGTGACGATGCGGTTGTCGAAGGTGAGGCCGTAGAGCCGCTCGGCCTGGGCGCCGGTGGCGGCGGCAAGCGCCGCGGCGGCGGATAGGATGTGGATCGTCTTCATGTGGGGTGCCCTCCATTGAACAGGGCGGGCACGCACGCGCCCGCTCGTTTCTGTACGGGCGAACGCCGCCGACGGTTTCGAGTGCGTGATATTTTTCGAGGGGTCGGTCAGCCGGCGCGGATCAGCACGCCTGGCAGCTCTCCGGTCGCTTTGCCGTCTTCGAAGGTGGTGACACCCCGGCATAGCGTCAGGTCGATGCCGCGCGGGCGCTGGATCAGGCGCCGGCCGCCCGCGGGAAGATCCTGCACCATCTCGGGCGGGGGTACGGCGAGCCGGTCCAGATCGATGATGTTGAGGTCGGCGCGGAGCCCCGGGGCCACCCGGCCGCGATCGTGCCAGCCGACATGCGCTGCGTTCCGCAGGGTGAGGCCGTGCACGAGCTGTTCGAGCGGCACGCGGCTGCCGGCCTTGTTGCCGCGGGCCCAGATCGCCAGCGTGCTGGTGGGGAAGCTGGCATCGCAGATGGTGCCGCAGTGCGCGCCGCCGTCCGACAGGCCGTAGAGCGTATTGGGGGCCGTCATCATCGAGTGGACATCGCCGAGGTCGCCGCGGGCATAGTTGATGAGCGGCATGTAGACGAGGCGACGACCGGCATCTTCGGCAAGCAGGTCGAGCATATAGTCAGCCGCCGTACGACCGGCCTGCGCGGCTTCGGCCGCGACCGAACGGTCGGCGGAAGGTTCGTAATCCACCGGATCCGAGACCCGGAACATGCGGTCGAAGCCGTGGGCGATCTGGTTGCCGAAGCCTTCCGGATGGGTGGCGGCATGCTGGGCCAGGAGCGTGGCGCGAATCTCGGGCCTGGCGATTTCGGACAGCCGGCCGGCCAGCGGCAGCGCGCCGATACGGCGCCATTCGGGGCAGAACAGGAACGGGTTCAACGTCGCCTCCAGCCCCTGGATCACGCCGATCGGCCGGGTGGCGACCTGCGCCTTCACGTCCAGCCCCTGCCCCACCATCCCGGCCACCCGGGTGAAGATGTGGCGGAACCGGTCCGGCGCCTCGTCGGTCTGCTGCACGGTGAAGCTGAGCGGCCGGCCGGCAGCGCGCGCGAGATCGGCGATCAGGTCGAGTTCGCGGTCGGCAAAGGCGTCGTCGGCGGTGAGATAGGCGTCCGAGATCAGCTGGATCACGCCCTTCCCCGTTCGCTGCAGCGCCTGGGCGATCCCCAGCAGCTCGGCCCGGCCGGCGTCCAGCGTACCGATATTCTCGCCCGAGCGCGAACGGTGGACGAAGGTGCGCGACGTGGTGAAGCCCAGCGCGCCGGCGTGCAGCGCCTCTTCCGTCAGCCGCGCCATTTCGGCAATTTCAGCGGCATCGGGGTGCTGCTGGTGGTCTGCACCGCGCTCCCCCATCACATAGGTACGGAGCGCGGCGTGCGGCAGGTGGGCGGCGATATCGAGCGCGAAGCGGCGGCGGCCGAGCGCGTCGAGATAATCCGGGAAACTCTCCCAGTCCCAGGTCAGGCCCTCGGCCAGCGCGGTGCCGGGGATGTCCTCCACGCCCTCCAGCAGCGCAATCAGCCAGTCGTGCCGGTCCGGCCGGGCCGGCGCGAAGCCGACTCCGCAATTGCCCATCGCGAGCGAGGTGACCCCGTTGAGGCTGGTGGGGGCAAGGAACGGGTCCCAGCTGGCCTGGCCGTCATAGTGGGTGTGGATGTCGATGAAGCCGGGGGTGACCAGGCGGCCGCCAGCGTCAATGCTGCGGGTGGCAGCGCCGGACAGGCGGCCGACCTCGGCGATGCGGCCGCCCTTCACGCCGATGTCGGCGCGGATCGGCGGCGTGCCGGTGCCGTCGACCAGGGTGGCGTCTTGGATCAGGATGTCGAACATGGCACTTCCTCCGGCCCTGATGGTCGCGCATAGGGCGCCGGAGTCAACCGGTGAAAGGATGGGGCGGCGAAAGGATGGGGATGGCGGTGAGCCGGCGTGAGCTGCTGGTGCTGGGGGGCCTGCTGGGCGCCGGCGGGGCGGGCATGGTGGCGATCCGCGCGCTGCGGCCGGTGGGGGTGGAGGTTGGCCGCACCCCGGTGACGAGCGCTGTGCTGGCCGAGCCCGCCCCGACGGGTGGAAATCCCGACGGCGACGTAACGCTTGCGGTTTTCACCGACTATAACTGCCCGGCCTGCCGCCGCGCCCACCCAGAGATGCTGGCTGCGGTGGCAGCGGACGGCGGGGTGCGGCTGCTCTATCTGGATTGGCCGATCTTCGGGCCGGACTCGGAGGATTCGGCGCGAGCGGCGATCGCGTCGGATGCGCAGGGCCTGTATCCGCAGGTGCATAGCCGACTGATGCAGGGCGGGCGCTCCGATGCGGGCGCGGCGGAAGCGGCGGTGGAGGCGGCGGGCGGCACCGTGGCGAAGCTGCACGAGACACTGACGCGGGACCGCACCCGCATCGATGGACGGCTGACGCGCCACGCGTTCCTGGCCTTTTCGCTGGGGTTGCAGGGCACGCCAGGGCATCTGGTGGGAACCGTGCTGGTACAAGGCGCAGTCAGCGAACGCGATTTCGGGCGGGCGATCCGGCGGGCGCGGGCATTGGGGGAGTAGTACCCGGCGGTGTGGCGGCGAGAAGGTGGGAGATGCCAACCTTCGCTGGCATGACAGGGTAGTTTGAGGTCAGAGACCCCGGGCCGAAGGCCCGCAAGGCCGACCGGCCGCCCGCGTCAATGCGCGGAACGGCGCGAAGCGCCGCCAATCAGAACTGGCGCACCCGACACGATTCGAACGTGTGGCCTTTGCCTTCGGAGGGCAACGCTCTATCCAGCTGAGCTACGGGTGCTGCGGGGGCGGCTAGTGCGGGCTGGTCAGCTGAAAGTCAAGGTTCAGGGCCGCCGGAGTCAGGGTCCGGCTGCGATCTCCAGCGTCATGCTGGGCGCCAGCCTGGGGAGAAGCGCCTCCATGGCCGGGCGGCGAATGGCAACGCAGCCTTCGGTCGGCCTGAAATCCGGTTGCGCCAGGTGCCAGAAGATCGCGCTGCCGGCGCCCGGCACGACGGGCGCGAGGTTATGGGCGAGCACGATGATCACGTCATAGGCGTGATCGTCTCGCCACAGCCGCTCGGCCGAGAAGGGGTGGGGGTGAACGACCGGCCGGTTGTAGGCCGGGTCGCGCACATCGTCGCTCCAGCCGTCATCGGGCCGCAGCCACCGCCACGGCAACTTCGTTTCGGTTGCCGGCACGCGGTCCGGCCGCAGCAGGGCGCAGCGCAGCGGCCAGCTGCCGATCGGGGTGGCCGCGTCGCCTTCGCGCTTGGCGGCGGCCGCCACGGCGCCACCCTTGCCGATGGCGCAGGGGATTCTGGCGCCGAATGCACTCAGCATGCTGGTGGACAGGTCGAGCCGAAGCATTAAGATTCATACCGGACAGGGCATGGGGCAAGTCAAGCCCGAGCCGCATGAGGAGCCCCGGATGGCGGATGCAGACGAACCTGCGATGGGAGGCGCCGCGGCGGCAAGGGCCGTCAGTGCGTTTCGCGAGCTGGACGATCCGGCCTATGACGGACCGCGGCCGACCAGCCCGCCGCGCCGGGCGGTGCCTGCGCCGACCGTCTATCGCGTGGCGGACGCGCCCGCGCTGCCGCGCGAGCCCGGCTATACGGCGCCCGAGAACGGCGAAGTGCATCTGCCCACGTTCGAAATCGGCATCGTGCTGGCCGGCGCGGTGTCGGCCGGCGCCTATACGGCGGGCGTGCTGGACTTCCTGATCGAGGCGCTGGACCGGTGGGAGGCCGCCAAGCTCGGCAACATCGCCCGCTTCGGCAGCAATTTCGCAGCCTGGACCGTGCCGCCGCATGCCGTTCGCCTGACGGCTGTAGCCGGCGCCTCGGCAGGCAGTGTCTGCGCTGCGATCCTGGCGGCTTCGGCCGGAGGGCGCTTCACGCCGGGCGCGGGCCTTTCGATCGCATTCGATCCTGCGGGCAAAGCCACGCGCGACGCGCTGGTAAACCCGCTGTACGACGTGTGGGTACGCCGGCTGGACATTTCGGGCCTGCTGGCGAGCGCCGATATCGGCACCCCGGGTGTGCTGCTGGGGGATGTTCAATCGCTGTTCAACACGACCCCGCTGGATGAAGCGGCGCGGAGCATCGTCTCGCTGGCATTGCCATCGGCACCGCCACGGCCCTGGCTGGAGCAGGGGCTGGAGTTCGGCTTCACGCTGGGGAACCTGACCGGGGTGCCCTATCGCTACCGACTGGTGGGGCTGGACGGCGCGGATTTCGCGACCACTCGGCACGCCGACATGTTCACCTTCCGGCTTGCCGGGGCCGCGGAACCTGCCGAGCTGCTTCCGGAAAACTGCGCGCCGGGCAATCCCTATTGCCTGACGCACAACGGCAAGGTCCGGCTGGACTGGGCCGACGTCGCCAATGCGGCGCTCGCCAGTGCGGCCTTTCCCGTAGCGCTGAAGCCGCGCCACATCAGCCGGGATGTGGCCGGATACAACCGGGCGGTGCAGCTGAGCGCGCGGTATCTGAACCGGGACGGTCCGGTGTTCGAGGCGGACGAGGCACCGGGCGCCGCCGGAACGCCGGCGCAAAGCTGGAGGCAGGGCGCCAATGTCGTCGCCGGCACCGTCAACACGACGCTGGGGCGGGCGATCCTGCCCTTCACCGCCGTGGACGGCGGCACGATGAACAACCAGCCGTTCGAATATGTGCGGCGCGCGCTGGCCGGCCCGATGGGCGCCAATCCGCGCCAGGGCCATCTGGCCACCCGCGCCGTGGTACTGATCGATCCGTTCCCGGCCCAGCTCGAGGCGGACGCCAGCGTCGACAGCGACCGGCCGGCCACGGATGGCGAAAGCAGCCGGATGCAGCCGATGAGCGTGCTCGACGTGCTGCCCCGGTTGTTGAAGGCCTATATCAACCAGTCCCGTTACGATGCGAACGATCTGTCGCTGGCGGCCGATCCCGATGTGTACAGCCGGTTCATGCTGTCGCCGGTGCGGGCCGGGGCCAACGGGCTGACCCTGACCGGCGAAAAGGCGCTGGCGTCCGGGGGGCTGGGGGCATTCGCCGGATTTCTGTCCGAGGCGTATCGGCACCATGATTTCCTGCTGGGGCGGCGCAACGCAGAATATTTCCTGCGCACCTACTTCGCCTTGCCGCAGGACAATGAGCGGCTGTTCGACCCGAGCTATTGGGGGCGGTTCGGCACGGCGGACGCGCCCGAGGGGCCCTATTGGACGATCACCAGCGTGGGCGGGCGGCACGAGCGGCAGATCATCCCGGTGATCATCGAGGAGCATCTGCACAGCCACCACCAACCGGCGGTGGGCCTGGGCGAGGACAAGGTGCTGGCGCGCCTCTGGGCAATCCGCGACCGGCTGCTGGTGCCACACCCCGCCTGGCCAGGGTCCTGGACGGGGTTCGAGGCGATGCTGGCGCGAATGGAGCAGCCGATAGAGGCACGACTGCGGCAGCTGCTGTCGGTGCTGATCGCCAGCCTGCCGGAGAAGACCGGCTGGCGCTTTATCGGCGCCTTGGCCCGCCCGTTTCTCGGCACGCTGGCCAGAAGGGGACGAGACCAGGCGATGAGGACGCTGCGGGCTCAACTGAAAAGCTCGGGCCTGGATCAGCCGCAGTCGTTTCCCACCAAGCCGGACGGCCTGTAGCGGCTGGATCCAGTAGCGGCTAAAGCTTGTGGCCCTGGCGGTCGCGCTTGGTATCGAGATAGGCCTGGTTGTGCGGATTGGCGCCGAAGCTGTGCGGCACGCGCTCGCGCACCTCGATGCCGCCGGAGGCCAGCGCATCGGCCTTGGCCGGGTTGTTGGACAGCAGCCGCACCGCGCCGATCCCCAGCGCCGTCAGCATGGCGGCCGCCAGATCGAAATCGCGCTCGTCCTCGGCAAAGCCCAGCCTCAAGTTGGCATCGACGGTGTCGAACCCCTGATCCTGCAACGCATAGGCGCGAAGCTTGTTCAGAAGGCCGATCCCCCTCCCCTCCTGTTGCAGATAGAGCAGCACCCCGCCTTCCGCAGCGATCCGGGCGACCGCGGAGCGAAGTTGCGGGCCGCAGTCGCACTTCAGGCTGCCGAGTACATCACCGGTCAGGCAGGCGCTGTGCAGCCGCACCAGCGGGACGGTGCTGGGATCGCCGATCAGCAGCGCAAGATGTTCGGGGCCGCCGTCGGTGGGGCGGAACGCGACGACGTCGGTCTGCTCGGCACCGTCCAGCGGCAGCCGCGCGCGGCTGACGATCGTCAGCCTGGGGGCACGGCGCCACGCCAGCAGTGCGGTCGCGTCGGCGACCAGCCGGTCGGTATCGGCGGTGGCGGTATCGGTGGTGACAGCGTCGGCTGTGGGGGCGGGAACGGCAAACAGCGCCGGCAGCAGGCCGGCGCGCTTGGCAAGCGCCAGGCCGGCGGCGGCGGCCCGGGCGGAAGCTCCGAGATCGCGCGTCGGGAACGGCCCTTTCAGCGGCTGTGACAGGTCGCTCACCGGATCGGCGGTGGCAAGGCTTGCCACCAGGTCCAGCCAGGGCTTGCGAGCGATCGCAATCGCCGTCGCGCCGGCGGCCGGGCGCTGGTTCAGGATATTGAGCGTCTGGGCGCGTTCCGGAGTGATCAGGAGATCGGCCCGCGTGGCTCGCTCCAGCCGGCCCAGGGTCTCGACGGTGGCAAGCTCTGCGGCCAGCACGTCGATCGACACACCGCCGTCGACGATGCGTACGATCTCCCCCCGGCGCAGATCATCGACAGCCCGAGCCAAAGCGAGGTCGGCTGCGGGGTCGCTCAAAACAGGAACTCGGCAACCAGCGGCACATGATCCGAGGGCCGTTCCCACCCACGGGCGGGCACCAATGTGGTCAGCCCGCGCGCGGCATCGGCAAGGGCGGGGGAGCACCACACATGGTCGAGCCGACGGCCCCGGTTGGAGGCCTCCCAATCGACCGCACGGTAGCTCCACCAGGTGTAGAGCCGCTCCGGCCGGGGCACGAAGCGGCGGCCGAGATCGACCCAGCCGTGGCTGTCCTGCAGGCGGGCCAGCGTCTCCACCTCGATCGGCGTATGGCTGACCACGCCGAGCAGTGCCCTGTGGTCCCAAACGTCCTCGGGGTGCGGCGCGATGTTGAAGTCCCCCAGCAGGATCGAGGGTTCGCTGAGGGCTGCCGACCAGTCGGTCATGCGGCCGAGGAAATCCAGCTTCTGGCCGAACTTGGGGTTCTGCGCCCGGTCGGGGATGTCGCCGCCGGCCGGGACATAGACATTGTGCAGCACCACGCCGTTGGGCAGGCGCGCGGCGATATGGCGGGCTTCGCCATTGGCCTGCCAGTCGTTCCGACCCGCCGGCTCCAGCGGGACGCGCGACAGGATCGCGACGCCATGGTGCATGCGCTGCCCCGACAGATACTGGTGGCGAAACCCCAGCGCATCGAACGCAGCTCGGGGGAAGCTGTTGTCTTCGCACTTGATTTCCTGAAGGCAGAGGATGTCTATCGCCAAGGTATCCAGCAGGCGCTCGATCAGGTGGGGGCGAGCGCGGATGCTGTTAATGTTCCAGCTGGCGATGCGCATCGATGCAGGGTGGGGGGGGGAACCGGACGGCATGATCGGGGGATAAGCGGCCGCTGCGCGGAGGTCACGCTGGAAATGTGAAACCGATCACAGGCACCGGCAGAGCTCGTGGCGACAACACGGCCCGCGGCGGCCGAAAATTAATTGGCCCCCGCTCCGGGGGCATGGAGCGGGGGCCGTTTATGCGTTCGTCACGCAAGTGATGCATCGAAGCGCCGGGCAACAGGGGGCAAATCCCGGCGGTCAACCTCACCACTGTTCCGACACTAGCAGGAGTTTTCTTGCCCGTGCCTGAACAGTCTCAATCTCCCCTTCCGCTGACGCTTTGTCAAACGCTTTCGCCCGAAGCTAGGACCGAAACAGACGTTTCGACGGCCTTGCTTGATGCTTTCGACCCCGGGCTGCCTCAGCCGGTCTTCCCCGGCGGACGGTTGCGCGGCCTGGGATCCCGGAATCCGAAACCCGAATCAGCGAGGGTCACGTTGGTGCGGACGTTGGAAAGCTCAACCTTCGTCAGATTGTTCTGGGCATCCGTCACCCGCCACCCGGTCAGCCTGTAGCCACCCGGGGCGGCAGCGTCAGGCGCCAGGAAAAACAGGATCCGGCCGAGGTCCGGTTTCTTCGGATCCTGCGCCAGCACAGCAACCTGCCCCGGCAGCGGCGCCTGATCGTCCGGCAGAACTTGTGCGATTCGCGCCAGGTCGGCCTTGGGATCGAGCAGCACGCCGAGCGGGGTGGAGCGCACCGGCCACTGCGACACCTGCGAAACCTGATAATCCACGAACGACAGCGTCCGCCCGTCGGCAACGACGAGATACGGAGTCCTGGCACCATAATCGAAGCGGATTCGCCCGGGCCGTTTCAGTTTCATGGTGCCGCGCGCGACGCTGCCGTTCGCTGCCGTCTGGGTGAAATCGGCGGTCATGCTGGTGGTAGCAACCAGCGCGCGCTGGACTTCGGCGAGCGAGACTGCCGAGGCGGGCGCGGCGGCAACGAGCGAAAACAGGGCAGGCAGCAACGGGGCGAGACAGGATTTCTTCATGCCGGGGTCGATGCCCTGGCCGCCGTGAACCCGCCTTGAATATGGTCGATCGCCGGCAGCAGCTCGCGGTAGTGGCCGATCACCAAGTTGGCGCCCAATGCGGCGACCGGCTCGACCGAATAGCCGAACGAGACCAGCACGAGCGGAACTGCGGCCGCCAACGCGGTGTCAGCGTCGGTTTTGCTGTCGCCCACGAACAGCGCCTGTCTCCCGCCGGCTTCGGCCAGCGTGTCGGTGAGGTGGCGCGGGTCGGGCTTGCGCCAGGGCCGCGAATCCGCGCCGAGCAACGCTGCAAAGCGCGCGCCCCAGCCCATCGCATCCACCAGGCTGCGCGAGAGCGCTTCGGGCTTGTTGGTACAGATGGCGAGCTTGACCCCGCGCGCGTCCAATTGGTCCATCGCCTGCTCAATCCCTTCGAACGGGCGGCTGTGGACCGCGATGTTGGCACCGTAATAAGCCAGGAACGGTGCGACGCCCTGCTCGACCAGCTCGGGGCACACGGCGCCGGTGGCTGCCAGCCCGCGCTCCAGCAGCTTGCGTGAGCCATGGCCCACCATCGCCCGGACCGAAGAGGGCGGCACACCGGGCCGCCCCAGCACGCCGAGCGCATGATTCAGGCTGGCGGTGAGGTCGGCGGCGGTGTCGACCAGCGTGCCGTCCAGATCGAAGATGATGGTATCGAAAGGCATGGTCGCCCGTAGCCGGGTGACCGCCCCTGCGGCAAGTTCCACACCGAAAGCAGGGTCGGCGCTTTTCTATCGAGGCGGCCTGTGGCAGGGCGCGCGCATGCCGGACCGTGCCGAAGTTTCCGAAAGCCCGCCTGTTGCCGCCATCATCCTTGCCGCCGGCAAGGGCACGCGGATGCGGTCGGAGGTGCACAAGGTGCTGCACCCGATCGGCGGGCGCCCGATGCTGCTGCACCTGATGTCGGCGCTCAGCGAGCTTGCGCCGGCCCGGCAGGTGGTTGTGGTGGGGGATCGTGCCGACCAGCTGGAGCGGGCGCTGGCGGGCACAGCGGTGCAGCTGGCGGTTCAGTCGCCCCAGCTCGGCACGGGGCACGCAGCGCTTCAGGCCGAGGCGGCGCTGGCCGGGTTCGAGGGCACTGTCATCGTCATGTTCGGCGACACCCCGCTGCTTCGGACGGGCACCATGCGGCGGATGGTGGCGGCCGTTGTCGGGACTGGGGCGGACGGCCCTGCGATCGCCGTGCTTGCGTTCCGCCCCGCCGAGCCGGGCGCCTACGGCCGGATCATCGCCGATGCAGACGGCACCGTGCAGAAGATGGTGGAGGCGAAGGACGCAACCGCCGATGAGCTAGCGATCGACCTGTGTAATTCCGGTTTGATCGCAGTTCGTTCCGAGATTTTGTTCTCGCTACTTCGCAAGCTTGGAAACGGCAACAGCGCCGGCGAATATTATCTTCCCGACATCGTGATGCTGGCCGCCGGCGAAGGGTTGCGAACCGTCGTTCTGGAAGGCGACCTAGAGGAAGTGATCGGCGTGAACAGCCGCGCCGAACTGGCCGGGGCAGAAGCCCTGTTCCAGAAGCGGCGACGGGCCGAGCTGATGGATGCCGGCGTGACGCTGGTGGCGCCCGAGACGGTGTTTCTTTCCTGGGATACCGACCTTGCGGCGGATAGCCTGGTGGAGCCGCATGTGGTGTTCGGGCCGGGTGTTCGCGCCGGCCATGGCGCCCTCATCCGGGCGCACAGCCATCTGGAAGGCGCAGTGCTGGGCAACGGTGTCGAAGTTGGCCCGTTCGCCCGGCTTCGGCCCGGCACGGTCCTGGGCGATGGCGCGAAGATCGGCAATTTCGTGGAAACCAAGATGGCCGTACTGGGGCCCGGCGCCAAGGCCAATCACCTGACCTACCTGGGCGACGTGGAAATTGGCGCCAAGGCCAATATCGGCGCGGGGACGATCACCTGCAACTATGACGGTTTCCTGAAATATCGAACTGTCATCGGCGACGGGGCCTTCATCGGCTCCAACTCGGCGCTGGTGGCGCCCGTGACAATTGGGGCCGGGGCGATCGTGGCAGCCGGCAGTACCGTCACCCGCGATGTCGCGGCCGACGCCCTGGCGCTGGTCCGGCCCGAGCAGACCGAGCGCCCGGGCTGGGCGGCGCAATTCAGGGCCGCGATGCAGGCCAGAAAGCAGTCCAGAGAGGGCGGGCGCTGATCATGTGTGGAATTGTCGGAATCCTGGGCTCCCACGATGTCGCGACAGCGCTCGTCTCGGGGCTGAAGCGGCTGGAGTATCGCGGCTATGATTCGGCCGGCGTCTGCACCATCCACGACGGGCAGTTCGCCCGGTCTCGTGCCGAGGGCAAGCTCCGCAACCTGACCGACCGGCTTGCGGCCGAGCCCGTGCCGGGCCGGATCGGGATCGCCCATACCCGCTGGGCGACGCACGGCGCCCCCACCGAGGACAATGCCCACCCCCATATCGTCGGCGATGTCGCGGTGGTGCACAACGGCATTATCGAGAATTTCAAGCCCCTGCGCGACCGACTGCAAGCCGAAGGCCGCACCTTCCGCTCCGAGACGGACACCGAAGTGGTAGGCCATCTGGTCGCGCGTGAACTGGAGGCCGGGAAATCCCCCCGGGATGCCGTCGCCGCCGTGCTGCCGCAGCTGCACGGCGCGTTTGCCCTCGTGCTGCTGTTCCGACAGGACCCGGACCTGCTGATCGGGGCCCGGCTGGGCGCGCCGCTGACAGTGGGCTACGGCGACGGCGAGAATTACCTCGGGTCCGATGCGCTTGCACTTGCGGGCCTGACGCAGAAGATCGCCTATCTGGAAGAGGGCGACTGGGCGATGGTCCGCCGCGGCTCGGTCGAGATTTTCGACCGCACCAACCGGGCTGTCGAGCGCAAGGTCGTGCAGTCGGGCGTGTCGGCCGCACTGACCGAAAAGGGCAATTACCGGCACTTCATGCTGAAGGAGATCCACGAGCAGCCTCTGGTGGTGGCGCAGACGCTGCAATCCTATCTGAAGCCGCTGGCCGGACAGGTGGCGTTGCCGATCCCGGACTTCGACTTCAGCGGGATCACCCGGGTGCAGATCATTGCCTGCGGCACGAGTTACTATGCGGGAATGGTCGCCAGCTACTGGTTCGAGCAGTTCGCGCGGATTCCGGTGGAAATCGATTTCGCGTCGGAGTTCCGCTACCGCGAGCCGGTGCTCGATCCGGGCGGGCTGGCGCTGTTCATCAGCCAGTCGGGGGAGACGGCGGACACGCTGGCCGCGCTTCGCCATGCCCGGGCCGAAGGGCAGAAGATCGCTGTCGTCGTCAATGTGCCGACGAGCTCGATGGCGCGCGAAGCCGACCTGCTGCTGCCGACCCATGCCGGAACCGAAATCGGGGTCGCCTCCACCAAGGCCTTCACCTGCCAGCTGGCGGTGCTGGCAGCGCTCGCCGCCAATCTGGCGCGGGTGCGGGGCCGGCTGAGCGCGGACGAGGAGCGGGCGATCGTCGGCCATCTGGCGGAGGCGCCGGCGGCGATGAACCTGGCGTTGCAGCAGGACACGGCCATCCAGGCGATCGCGCCCCTGGTCGCGCCGGCCCGTGACGTGCTGTATCTGGGGCGCGGGCCGGAGTATCCGATGGCTCTGGAAGGCGCGCTCAAGCTGAAGGAAATCAGCTACATTCACGCCGAAGGTTATGCGGCAGGCGAAATGAAGCACGGGCCGATCGCGCTGATCGACGAGCATGTGCCGGTGATCGTGCTGGCGCCGTCGGGACCGCTGTTCGAGAAAACGGTCTCCAACATGCAGGAGGTTCGGGCGCGCGGTGGCCGGGTGATCCTGATTTCCGATCGGGAGGGCATCGCACAGGCCGGCGAGGGGTGCATGGCGACGATCGAGATGCCAAGCGTCCATCCGCTGATCGCGCCGCTGGTCTATGCCGTGCCGGTGCAGCTGTTGGCCTATCACGTGGCGGTGCTGAAGGGGACGGACGTGGACCAGCCGCGCAACCTGGCCAAGTCGGTGACGGTTGAGTGAAGGTTGCGGGGGAATGATCGCATCTGGCGGCTGCCATTGCGGCGCCGTGCGGTTCGAGGCCGATGTGGACGACGAGGCCCGGCTGCTGGACTGTAACTGCTCGATGTGCGTGCCGACCGGCTTTCTTCACCTGATCGTTCCTGCGGCGGAATTTCGGTTGCTGGCGGGCGCCGAGGTGCTGAGCGAATATCGTTTCGGCACGGGCGCGGCGCGGCACCTGTTCTGCCGGGTGTGTGGCATCAAGAGCTTCTACCATCCGCGCTCGCACCCGGACGGCATCAGCATCAATGCCCGCGCGCTGGACGGCGACCAGTGGAAAAGGCTGCCGGTGGACAGGTTCGACGGGCGCAACTGGGAGCAGGCACGAGCCGCTCTCTGACGCTGATCGACCAGCTTCATTGGCGGGAAGCTGCTGCCTCGCCTAAGTGACGCTCGAAGAGGACTTTCGTGGATGTCGTTCGACTATGATTATTTCGTAATCGGTGCCGGCTCGGGCGGGGTCCGATCGGCCCGGATCGCGGCGGGGCATGGCGCGAGAGTGGCGATCGCCGAGGAGTTTCGCGTCGGCGGTACCTGCGTGATCCGCGGCTGCGTGCCGAAGAAGCTGCTGGTGATCGGGGCGCATTTTGCCGAGGACCTCGAAGATGCGCGTCGCTATGGCTGGACCGTGGAGGGCAAGAGCTTCGACTGGCCGACGCTTCGCGACAATGTGCTGGCCGATGTCGACCGGCTGAACGCGGCCTATCAGACCACGCTGGACAGCCACAAGGTGGAGACGTTGCTGGATCGGGCGACGATCGTGGGGCCGAACCGCGTGCTGGTGAACGGGCGCGAAGTGACGGCGGCCCATGTTCTGGTCGCTACGGGCGCCCGGCCGCTGGTGCCGGATGTGCCCGGGGCGGAACTCGGCATCACGTCCAACGAGATTTTTCACCTGGCGCAACTGCCCAGGCGAGCGACGATCTGCGGGGCTGGCTACATCGCCAATGAGTTCGCCGGAATCCTGCACGAGCTCGGGGTCGAAGTGACGCTTGTGGTCCGCTCGGACACGCTGCTGCGCGGGTGGGACAGGGCTTTAACCGACCGGCTGCTTGCGATCTCCACCGAAAAGGGCATCCAGTTCCGTTTCAACAGCGTGCCGCAATCCATTGAGAAGCTTGGGGACGGAACGATCCGGATGCACCTGGCCAATGGCCGGGAGATCGATTCGGACCTGCTGCTGTGGGCGGTCGGGCGGGAGCCCAACAGTGCCGGCCTGGGGCTGGAAGCGCTCGGCGTCGAGCTGCGGGCGACCGGTGCCATCCCGGTCGATGAGGCGAGCCACACCTCGCTGCCCTGGCTGCACGCGGTCGGCGACGTGACCGACCGCATACAGCTGACGCCTATCGCGATCCGCGAGGGTCATGCCTTGGCGGACACCCTTTTCGGCGGCACTCCCTGGACCGTCGATCATGCCAATGTGCCGTCCGCCGTGTTCAGCCATCCCCCGCTCGCCAGCGTGGGTCTGAACGAGGGAGACGCCCGGAATAAGTTGGGGAGTATTCGAGTTTATACTAGCGATTTCAGGCCTATGAAGAATGTTCTTGCGGGACGGAACGAACGGAGCCTGTACAAACTGGTGGTCGATGCGACGACCGACCGGCTGGTCGGCGCGCACATGCTTGGGCCCGATGCGCCGGAGATTTTGCAGGCGCTGGCAATTGCCGTAAAGGCTGGGCTGACGAAGGCGCAGCTCGACCAGACCGTCGCGCTGCACCCCACCATGGCGGAAGAACTGGTGCTGATGCGATGAAGAACTGGACTCCGGACAGCTGGCGGCGGGCAGAGGCCAGGCAGTTGCCGCTTTGGCCGGACGCCGCGAAGGCAGCCGCCGTCGAGGCCGAGATGCGCAGCTACCCGCCGCTGGTGTTCGCCGGCGAGGCGCGCGAGCTGACCGCGCGACTGGCCGATGTGGTCCATGGCAAGGCTTTTCTGCTGCAGGGCGGGGACTGCGCCGAGAGCTTTGCCGAGTTCCATCCGAACAACATCCGCGACACCTTCCGCGTGCTCTTGCAGATGGCGGTAACGCTGACCTTCGCCAGCCATATGCCGGTCGTGAAGGTGGGCCGGATGGCGGGCCAGTTCGCCAAGCCGCGCTCCACCGACACCGAGGAGCAGGGTGCCGTCTCGCTGCCGAGCTACCGCGGCGACATCGTGAACGACATCGCGTTCGAGGAAGCCGCGCGCACGCCCGATCCGGAGCGGCAGAAGCGGGCCTATATGCAGGCGGCGTCCACCCTAAACCTGCTTCGAGCCTTCGCAACCGGGGGCTATGCCAATCTGCACCAGGTCAACAGGTGGAATCTGGATTTTGTGGCACGCTCGCCCTGGGCGGAACGCTATGCCGAGGTTGCCGGGCGGATTGGCGAGGCGCTGGCCTTCATGGAGGCGTGCGGCCTCTCGCCCGATACCGTGCCGCAGCTGAAGGGCACGCATTTCTATACCAGCCACGAAGCGCTGCTGTTGGGATATGAAGAGGCGATGACCCGGCAGGACAGCCTTACCGGCGACTGGGTGTGTGCTTCGGCCCATATGCTCTGGATCGGAGACCGCACCCGTTTCGAAGGCTCGGCCCATGTCGAGTTCCTGCGCGGCGTGCTGAACCCGATCGGTCTGAAATGCGGACCTTCGCTGAAGCCCGACGAGCTGCTGCGCCTGATCGACACGCTGAATCCGGCGAACGAGCCGGGCCGGCTGACCCTGATCAGCCGGTTCGGCGCCGACAAGGTGGAAACGCACCTGCCCGCGCTGGTCCGCGCCGTGCAGCGCGAGGGGCGGCACGTGATCTGGAGCTGCGACCCGATGCACGGCAACACGGTGAAGGCGGGCTCGGGCTACAAGACGCGGCCGTTCGACCGCATCCTGACCGAAGTGCGGCAGGTGTTCGGGGTGCATCGCGCCGAGGGCAGCTATGCCGGCGGGATCCATGTCGAGATGACCGGGCAGAATGTGACCGAGTGCACCGGCGGGGCGGTTGCCGTAACTGACGAGGGGCTGGCGGACCGGTATCACACGCACTGCGACCCGCGGCTGAACGCCTCGCAGGCGCTGGAGCTGGCCTTCCTGCTGGCGGAGGAGCTGGCCGCGATCCGCAAGCGGCAGGACGGGAAGCTACAGGACGGCGCCATGG
>JANPJJ010000168.1:0-1995 GCA_031425455.1 Sandaracinobacter sp.
TCTCCCTCTGGGGAGAGGGTCGACTCGCGCGAAGCGCGGACGGGGAGAGTGACTGAAGCATTACTCGCTCCCTCTCCCTGGTCGGCGGGCAACGCCGACCTGTCCCTCTCCCCAGAGGGAGAGGGAAGTGGAAAGTCCACCGGGATGAACCACTGCGGTGTTGCGCGGAAGATCACCTTCGCCTTCGACCGCCAGCTGTGCGGATAGCTGTGCTTGTAGTCCGCGCTCGCCGCGAGCAGCGCGCCCGCCGCGCGCAGGTCTTCGCAGATCGGCCCGTCAGGCGCGGTGAACTTCGCGTTGATGACGCTCCCCTGCCCGCCGAGCCAGGCCCAGTCGGCGCGGTATTTCCCGTCGCCCTCGACCGCGAAGACGGGATCGATGCCTTTGGCCTTGCACAGGTCGAAATCGTCCTCGCCATGGTCGGGCGCCATATGGACAAGGCCGGTGCCCTGTTCGGTCGTGACGAAATCGCCGGGGAGGAACGGGCGCGGCTTGGCAAAGAACCCGCCGAGATGGTGCATCGGGTGACGGGCGATGGTTCCGGCGAGGTCGGAGCCTTTGACGACGCCCAAAAATTCATTCTCGACGATTGCTTCATCAAAAATTGAGTAAACGCCCGGACCAGCTCGGCCTAAAAGCGCATTTCGAAGCACAGCCGCGTAGAGGACGCGAACCGAGGAGCCGTTGGCTAGGTCGAACCGCTCGTGCTGGTAGACGACATCCGGCCCATAAGCCAAAGCCTGATTGACCGGGATCGTCCACGGCGTCGTCGTCCAGATCACCGCATGCGCGCCGACCAGTTCGGGGATCGGCGACTCCATAATCTCGAACGCGACATCGATCTGCGTCGAGACGATGTCCTCATATTCGACCTCGGCCTCGGCGAGCGCGGTCTTTTCGACCGGCGACCACATCACCGGCTTTGCGCCGCGATAAAGCTGGCCGCTGGTTGCGAATTTCATCAACTCCGACACAATCGTCGCCTCGGCGTCGAAATCCATCGTCAGATAAGGGTTGTCCCAGTCGCCGTTGATGCCCAACCGCTTGAGCTGTTCGCGCTGCGTATCGACCCAGCCTTGCGCATACGCCCGGCATTCGGCGCGGAATTCGGGCGCGGGCACCTCATCCTTGTTCAGCTTTTTCTTGCGGTAGGCTTCCTCGACTTTCCATTCGATGGGGAGACCATGGCAGTCCCAGCCGGGCACATAGGGCGCGTCCTTGCCGAGCAAATTCTGCGTGCGGCACACCATGTCCTTCAGGATATGATTGAGCGCATGGCCGATATGCATGTCGCCATTGGCATAGGGCGGGCCGTCGTGAAGGATGAACTTCTCGCGGCCCCGGCGCGCGTCGCGCAGCTGCCGATACGCGCCGTCCGCCAGCCACTTGGCGAGGATGCCCGGTTCCTTCTGGGGAAGGCCCGCCTTCATTGGGAAATCGGTCTTCGGCAGGAAGACGGTGTCGCGGTAATCGCGCGGCGTTGTGGGGGCGTCGGTCATGTTGTGGGGGCGGTTAGCCGGTTCGCGCGCAATTTCAAACAAGCGCCGTCATGCTGAACTTGTTTCAGCATCCACCCCTCGACCCGAACGGCTGTCCCGACCGGTGGGTGGACCCTGAAACAAGTTCAGGGTGACGGCGTTCTTGAGAGGAGGCCGCGCGCAGTGTCGCAATCCCGCTCCATCTGCGCCGTCAGCGCCTCCAGCGTGTCGAACTTCCCCTCGGGCCGGATGAAGGCATGCAATTCGACCTCGATCTCCTGCCCGTAGAGATCGCCCGAAAAATCGAAGAAATACGGCTCCAGCAATTCCTTGGGCGGATCGAACGTCGGCCGTACGCCTAAATTCGCGGCGCCATCAAGCACACGCCCGTCTGCCAGCCGCCCCCGCGCCGCGTAGATGCCGTAGCGCGGACGCAGGTAATCGCCCATGTCGATGTTCGCGGTCGGATAGCCGATGGTCCGCCCGACCTTGTCGCCGTGCTGCACGACGCCCTGAA
>JANPJJ010000169.1:0-2935 GCA_031425455.1 Sandaracinobacter sp.
CTTCGACTTCTGGGTCGGCCCCTTCTATGTGGGCTTCTTCGGAGTCACGACCATCTTCTTTGCGGCGCTCGGCACCGCGCTGATCTTCTGGGGTGCCTCGCAGGGGCCGACTTGGAACCCCTGGCTTATTTCCATCAACCCACCCGATATCGCCTACGGGCTCGGCCTCGCGCCCATGATGAAGGGCGGGCTCTGGCAGATCATCACGATCTGCGCGGTCGGCGCCTTCTCCAGCTGGGCGCTTCGCCAGGTCGAAATCAGCCGCAAGCTCGGCATGGGCTATCACATCCCGGTGGCCTTCGGCGTCGCGGTGTTCGCCTATGTGACGCTCGTCGTGTTCCGGCCCCTGCTGCTCGGCGCCTGGGGGCATGGCTTCCCGTACGGCATCTTCAGCCACCTCGATTGGGTGTCGAACGTCGGCTACCAGTATCTGCATTTCCACTACAATCCGGCGCACATGCTGGCGGTGACCTTCTTCTTCACCACCACCTTCGCGCTGGCGCTGCACGGCTCGCTGATCCTGTCGTCGGTCAATCCGGCTCCGGGCGAGACAGTGCGCAGCCCCGAATATGAAGACACATTCTTCCGCGACGTGCTCGGCTACTCGGTCGGCGAGCTCGGAATCCACCGCCTGGGCCTGTTCCTCGCCCTGTCGGCCGGCTTCTGGAGCGCGGTCTGCATCATCATCAGTGGACCTTTCTGGACCCGTGGCTGGCCGGAATGGTGGACCTGGTGGCTCGAACTTCCGATCTGGAGCTGAGGAGGCACCCATGGGTTACCAGAATATCTTTACACAGGTGCAGCTCCAGGGTCCGCCCGAAAAGGGCGTGGCGCTCGCGTCGGGCGAAGACCCCCGGCTCGGCACCTCGGGCAGCAACAGCTACTGGCTCGGCAAGGTCCTGCACTCGCAGATCGGCCCCTTCTATCTCGGGCCGCTCGGGCTGGCGTCGCTGCTCTGCGGGTTCCTCGCCTTCGAGATCATCGGGCTCAACATGTTTGCCTCGGTCGGGTGGGACCCGATCCAGTTCGTGCGCCAGCTGTTCTGGCTGGCGCTGGAGCCGCCGGCGGCCAAATACGGCCTGTCGATCCCGCCGCTTGCCGAAGGCGGCTGGTGGCTGATGGCCGGCATGTTCCTCACCGCCTCCATCCTGCTCTGGTGGCTGCGCACCTATCGTCGCGCCCGCGCGCTCGGCATGGGAACGCATGTGGCCTGGGCGTTCGCGTCGGCGATCTTCCTCTATCTGGTGCTCGGGTTCATCCGGCCGCTGCTGATGGGAAGCTGGTCCGAGGCGGTGCCGTTCGGCATCTTCCCGCACCTCGACTGGACCGCCGCTTTCTCGATCCGCTACGGCAATCTCTTCTACAACCCGTTCCACGCGCTCTCCATCGCCTTCCTCTATGGGTCGACGCTGCTGTTCGCGATGCACGGGGCGACCATCCTGGCGGTGGGCCGCTATGGCGGCGAACGCGAGCTGGAGCAGATCACCGATCGCGGCACGGCGGCCGAACGTGGCGCCCTGTTCTGGCGCTGGACGATGGGCTTCAACGCGACCTTCGAATCGATCCACCGCTGGGCCTGGTGGTTCGCGGTGCTCACCACCCTCACAGGGGGACTTGGCATCCTGCTGTCGGGCACGGTGGTCGACAACTGGTACCTGTTTGCGGTGGAGCATGGCTATGCTCCGGCCTATCCCGCGACTGGCGCCGTAGATCCCCTTGCAACTGCGGGAGCAGCGCAATGAGCCCTGTCTTCAGTCGATCCCTGGGCACGGCGGCCCTGCTGTCACTGCCCCTCCTCCTTGCCGGCTGCGAACTGGGGCCGAAGGAAACCCAGCAATATGGCCCCCGCGGCGCCGGCATGGAGGGCGTTGCCAACCTGAACCTGCGACAGGACCCGGGGGTGCCGCCGCCTTCGGCATACCCGCTCACGTCCCGCGAAGGCCAGCGCGCACGCGAAGTCTACCCCGAGCTGAAGGCGCTGGGCGATGTCAGCGTGGACGAGTTCAACCTGCTGATGGCGAATATTACCGCATGGGTAGTGCCGGCGGACGCCCCACCGGAACAGGCCGGATGCAATTATTGCCACAACCCCGAAAACATGGCGAGCTACGAGAAATATACCAAGACTGTGGCGCTGAAGATGCTGCAGATGACGCAGAACATCAACGTCAACTGGCAGAGCCATGTGAAGGCAACCGGAGTCACCTGCTATACCTGCCATCGCGGCAAGGCGGTTCCGCAATATAGCTGGTCGTTCGCCCCCGATGCCGACAACAGCACGGTTCTGGGCAACCGGCACGGCCAGAACGAGCCGGTGAAGGCGGTCGGCTATTCCTCGCTGCCGAACGATCCCAACGGCTGGTACTTCGTGGGCAATCGCGAGATCCGGGTTGCGGGCAATGCCATCCACCCGCCTGCGGGCGGGCAGCTTGCCGACATCAAGGACGCCGAGGCGACCTATGGCCTGATGATGCGGGTGTCGGGTGCGCTGGGGGTGAACTGCACCTTCTGCCACAACACCCACAGCTTTCGCGACTGGGAGACCAGCCGGACCCAGCGTGTGAACGCCTGGCACGGCATCCGCATGGTGCGCGAGACGAACGAAGCCTATATCCAGCCATTGGCGACCGTGTTCCCGGCAGTAGCCTGGAACGGCGCCCGGCTGGGCGCGCAGGGCGACCCGCTGAAGGTGAATTGCCAGACCTGCCACCAGGGGCACTCCAAGCCGCTCGGCGGGGTCAGCATGCTGGCCGATAATCCGGGGCTTGCCGAACTGCCCAATGCGCCACCGGCACCTACGGCCGTCGCATTTGCCGGCGGGGTCCGGACGACGAACGGGGTCGTGGGCGTGGCCGGGGTCGTCCCGGCGGCCACGGCTGCGGCCGTCGTCGAGCGGGTGCAGGCGGTGCGCGCGGCTGCCGGCCCGGCGGGCTGA
>JANPJJ010000170.1:0-3933 GCA_031425455.1 Sandaracinobacter sp.
CGGCTATCTGGAGTATAGCGGCACCGACTGGGAGGGCGACATGGCCAAGGTCGCGGCCGACCCGGAAACTCGGCGCTGGTGGAGCCTGACCGACCCCTGCCAGACCCCCCTCGACACGGCCGGGGCGGGCGAATGGTGGTCTGATATGGAATCGCTGTTCTTCATGGAATGAGGGTGCGCATATGGGACGACTGACTGGCAAGACCGCCTTCCTGACCGCCACCGGCGCCGGGATCGGCCGCGCCACCGCGCTCGCCTTCGAACGCGAAGGCGCGGTGGTGACCGCCACCGATATCGACGAGGCGGCGCTGGCCAGCCTGGCCGCCGAAGCCCCCGGGATCGCCGTTCGCCGGCTCGACGTTCGCAGCAACACGGCAGTCGCCGAAGCGCTCGCAGGCCCCGCGCCCGATATTCTGTTCAATTGCGCCGGCTTCGTCCACCATGGCACCGTGCTGGACTGTACGCTCGACGACTGGGCGTTCAGCTTCGACCTCAACGTCACTTCCATGCTGCGCACCATCCGTGCAGCATTGCCCGGCATGCTGCAGCGCGGATCAGGCACGATCATCAACATGGCGTCGGTTGCCTCCAGCATTCGCGGCGTTCCGAACCGGGTTGCCTATGGCGCCTCCAAGGCTGCGGTAATCGGCCTGACGAAAGCCATCGCGGCAGACCATGTGACGCAGGGGATCCGGGCCCATGCGATCTGCCCCGGCACGGTCGAATCCCCCTCGCTCGAAGGGCGCATCAACGCCCAGGCCGATCCCGCCGCCGCGCGCGCCGCCTTCATCGCCCGCCAGCCGATGGGCCGTCTCGGGACTCCACGCGAAGTAGCAGACCTCGCCCTCTATCTGGCCTCCGACGAGGCCAGCTACACCACCGGCCAGACCCACATCATCGACGGCGGCTGGAGCAATTGAGGGAGACCGCGATGAGGAACCGCCAATGGCGCCTGGCCCGCCGGCCTCTGGGACGTGCTGCCGTCACCGACTTCGAGCGGCACGACCAGCCCGCGGACCTCTCGCCCCCGGCGCCCGGCGAGATCGAGGTCCGCACCATGTTGTTCCATTGTGCGCCGACGATGCGCAACTGGATGGACCCCGCCGGCAAGAATCTCTACCCCTGCGTGCCGCTGGACACGCCCATGCTGGCCCCGTCGGGGGGGCGGATTACCGCATCCGCCCATCCCGACTGGCCGGTCGGCACCGACCTCACCTTCTTCGGCAGCTGGCAGGATGTCGTCCGACTGCGGCCCGACGAAGCGATGCCCTCCAGGGTGCCGCCGGGCGTCAGCCTGGTGGACGCGATGGGACGTTTCGGGATCAATGCTCTTGCGGCCTATTTCGGCCTGCTGAAGATCGGCGCCCCGGCTCCGGGCGAGACGCTGCTGGTCTCGGGCGCGGCCGGCTCGGCCGGCTCGGTTGCGGCCCAGATCGGCAAGCTGAACGGATGCCATGTCGTCGGAATTGCCGGCGGCGCGGAGAAATGCCGCTGGCTGCGCGACGTCTGCGGGGTGGATGCCGCGATCGACTACAAGGCCGAGGCGATCGGCCCGGCGCTCGATGCAGCCTGCCCCCGCGGCATCGACATCTTCTTCGATAATGTGGGCGGCACTGTCCTCGATGCCGCGGTGGACCGCATGAACAAGCACGGCCGCATCGTACTGTGCGGGCAAATCGCCGGTTACGACGGCGAGGGCATGCGCGGCCCCGCCAACATGATGCGCCTGATCTATGGCAGCGTCCGCATGCAGGGCTTCCTGGTGGGCGACTATGCCGGTGAGGCGGGGTCTGCCATCGCCGACCTGAGGGCGTGGGGCGACAGTGGGCAACTGCACAACCGCGACGACATCCGGCACGGCTTCGAGACGCTGCCTGAAAGCTTCCTCAGCCTGTTCGACGGGCGCAACAACGGCACGCTGCTGGTCATGACAGACCCCGCTGCTGCGCTGCCGGCCTGACCGCAGTGCCGGCTACAATACAGACGCAGAGGAGTGCAGATTGTCGACAATATTGTGCGATGGTCCATTGACATTCGCTTGTGGCACCCGCCACGATCATGCGCCTTGGAAAAGGGAAACCGGATGCCGCGCCTCCTGACCGACAGCGACCGCTACGGCCGCGAGCCGGCGTCCGTGCTGGTGGCAGCCGTGCACGGCAGCGTTCGCGATCTCGTTCGCCGTCGATGGAGGGAAAACGCGCTCGCCTGGGCCGATTTCGCAATTGCCTCAGACGATCTTTTGACCGCTGCAGACTTCGCCGCCATCGATGCGGCCGTGCTCGCAACCGGCCACCGTTATGCCGCATCCGCCGTGATTTCCGCTCGCGAGCGCCCCGATGCCTATCGCGGCGCGGCGGCGGAACAGGCCGGGCCGTTCAGCTTCGAACACCCGGACGCCCCCTCAGCCGACGCCGACGACGAAGGTCGCACTCTCACCGGAATCGGCGACAATGTGGTGCGCAAGCCCGCCAACGTGCGCGGGCGGGCACTCTACGTCCGCTCGTCCGAGGATGTGATCGCCCTGATGCAGGCGGGCGTCCCCGACGGCAGCATCGCCATCATCGACGACAGCGGCGGCACGCTGACGGCGCCCATCCTCGAAAGCTTCGCAGGCGTGGTCTGCGCCGGCGGCACGGTGCGATCGCACCTGGGCATCCTCACCCGCGAATATGGTATCCCCTGCCTCATGAACGTGAAGCTCGCGGGCGTGGTAACCGGCGACAGGATCGAGCTCGAAACCAGCGCCCCGGCCCGCACCGCCGACAGCTATGTGCGCGGCGAGGAGATGCCCGCCCGCATCTGGAGGATGCAGACATGACGCCGCATCCGGAAGGTCGCGCAATGACACGCCCCACCTACGTCCAGCTGCTGGAGGCCAACAACCTCATCCAGAATTTCGGCGACTCGACATATTGGCTGTGCCTCACGCGCACCGTCCAGGGCTCGAAGCTGTTCCCGGTGTCACCCTATATCCTGCTCAGCTACCTGAACGCCTTCTACCGCTACCCCAGTCTGTTGCGGAAGATCGAGGCGGCGATGCCGGCCGAAGCCATTGCCGATCGGGCCCGGCAGATGGGGATCAAGATCCAGAACAGCTCGATGGGCTGGGGCCTGCCCTGCTTCTACCTGCTGGGGCGCGAATATCTGATTAACCTCGGCCTCCTCCGCCCGCAGGACGGTGCCGAGGATGTGATCGGCGTGATGGATTTCTGGCGCCGGTTCCAGCTGTCCTGGCACCGCAACGACGGCCACATCACCAACGCCGAATATGGCCAGCGCGCCCAGATCCTGCCGGATCGCCGCCTCGAGATATTCGCCGCCGACGCATTCCCCTGCACCGAGGGCGACCCGCTGCACGAAGCGGCGCAGCTGTTCCTTGCCACCGTCTCCCAATATGGCTTCCTGGTCTCGTGCGAAAGCCGCATCAGCCTCACGAACTCCGGCCCGTACCGCATCGACGACCGCCACCAGCTGCTGATCCGCGACTTCATGGATCTGGGCGAAACCTCCCTGCCCTGGCTCGACGATGTGGCGGCCGAGGTGCCGTTCAACAATCTCACCGTCACGATGATTGCGAAAGACTGCCATTTCCACCTCGTCGACGATTGGGGCAGCTTCGAAAGCGAGCCCGAATTCACTGCGGCGAAGCTGGCCGGGATCGGCCTCTACACGTCGGACGCGCTTTCCGACGGCTACCAGCCGGTCGCCATGGGATCGGCGGACGAACTGACCGCGAAATTCCACGAACTCAACGCCGTCTTCAAGGCCGCCACCAACAAGCTCTGGCTGCGGATGGCGGGGTGGAGCCGCGACCAGCTGATCGACGCCGGCGCCATCGCCTATTACGCCATCGCCAAGGACCTGGCGCACGTGGCCGGCGTGTTCGATCCCGCCGACTGGCTCGAGATCGATCCCCGTGCCGAGCGCTTCCGC